>DASVWR010000123.1:0-34539 GCA_036393115.1 Casimicrobiaceae bacterium | reverse complement strand
GATCGCCGTGGAGCCCTCCAATATCCAGTCGCTCTATACCGGCTGGATCATGCTGCTCGCGGCGATCGGCCCCGTCGCGCTGCTCGTTTCGCGGCACTCGCTGCGCCTCGCCGTCGCCGAGTACGTGCTGTGGCTCATCATCACGTTCCTGCTCGCGCAGGTCGTCGATGCACTGGCGCCGACCTTCGGCGGCAGTCGCGATTTCGTCGCGTCGCTGAAGCTCGTCGCATACAGCCTCACCGTCGCATGGCTTGCGGGGATCTTCAATCTGTTCGGTGCGCTGGGGTTTGCGCCATGGCTCGCCGCGATGGCGTACTCGTTCCACACGTTCTTCCTCGGCGCGCCGATGCTGAAGAAGGCGAGCGCGGACCGCGCGCTCCCGTTCACGCTGGTGATCGTGCTGTGCGCGTTCGTGCTCGGCTACCTCGCGAGCGTGGTCGTCGGCGGCATCCTGGGCGTCCCGCACGCCGCGTCGGGCATGGACAGCCAGGCGACCTGGGCGCGCCCGGTCATGCGGACCCGGCTGTAGGATCTAGCCCGGCCGCTCGCCTGTCGCCGACGAACCGGTTTCGTCGAGCGCGGATCCCTGCTCCACGATGACGGGCGAATCGTCGTAGGACGCCGGCATCTCCGGCCGCATGCGGCCGTACAAGCGCTCGCGACGCGTCTGCGGGCGTGCGTGCAGATAGCGCTCGAGCTCGCGCAGGCCGCGCCGGTACACCTCGCGCTTGAAGTCGATCACCGATTCGAGCGGCACCCAGTAGTCGTGCCACCGCCACGCGTCGAACTCCGGATGGCTCGTCGCGCGCAGGCTGACGTCACTGTCGCGGCCGGTCAGGCGCAGCAGATACCAGATCTGCTTCTGCCCTCGATAACTGCCGCGGAACTCGCGCCTGATCCAATGCCGCGGAACGTCGTAGCGAAGCCACTCGCGTGTCCGGCCGAGAATCCTGACGTGCCGCGGCTCGAGTCCGACCTCCTCGCGCAGCTCCCGGTACATCGCCTGCTCAGGCGCCTCGCCGGGATTGATGCCTCCTTGCGGAAACTGCCACGAGTGCTCGCGTATCCTCTTGCCCCAGAAAACCAGGTTCCTGCCGTTGACGATGACGATGGCGACGTTCGGGCGATAGCCGTCACGGTCCAGCATCGCAATCACCCCGATGCAATGTCCTTTGTGGCGATTGTTGCACACGATCGCCGACATTGCATAGCGTCACCCGCTGCGCGTTAGGCGGCTCCGCCCTACGCGTAGCGGTCGAGCGTAAGCCCCGCCATGTCGATCGCGGGCTTCTTCGACGAGATGAGATCGGCGAGCACGCGGCCGGTACCTGCCGACATCGTCCAGCCGAGCGTTCCATGGCCGGTCGCGAGGTACAGGTTCGGATAGCGCGTCGGACCGAGCACCGGCGTGCCATCGGGCGTCATCGGCCGCAGGCCGGTCCAGAACGTCGCCCGGGAAAGATCGCCTCCGTCGGGAAACAGGTCGCGCACGACATGCTCGAGCGTCGCCCTTCGGCCCTCGCGCAGCCGGCGCGAGTAGCCGGCGAGCTCGGCGGTCCCGCCGACACGAATGCGATCGTCGAGGCGAGTCACCGCGACCTTGAACGTCTCGTCCATCACCGTCGATTCGGGCGCCGCGGTGGCGTCGGTGATCGGCACCGTGATCGAGTAGCCCTTGACCGGGTAGACCGGCAGGTCGATGCCGATCGGTTTGACGAGGAGCGGCGAATAGCTGCCGAGGGCGACGACGTATGCGTCCGAATTCAACGTGCCGGCGCCGGTGGCGATCCCGCGGACGCGGTCTCCCTCGACCTCGATGCGCGAAATCGCGGTGTCGAAGCGAAAGCGCACGCCCATCGCCTGCGCGATCTTCGCGAGAGCGGTCGTGAACTGGTGGCAGTCGCCCGTCTCGTCGCCGGGCAGGCGCAACCCGCCGACGAACTTGTCGCGTACCCGGGCGAGCGCGGGCTCCGCGCCGATGCAGCCGTCGCGATCGAGGCGCTCCCAGTGCACGCCGTAACGGTCGAGGATCGCCGTGTCGTGACGCGATGCATCGAGGTCGTTCTGCGTGCGGAAGAGCTGCAGCGTGCCGCGGCTGCGCTCGCTGTAGCGTATGCCAGTCTCGGTGCGCAGCTCGCGCAGGCAATCGCGGCTGTACTCGGCGAGGCGCAGCATGCGCGTCTTGTTGACATCGTACCGCGCCGACGTGCAGTTGCGCAGCATCTGCAGCATCCAGCGCCACATCGCCGGATCGGGGAGCGGCCAGACGACGAGCGGCCGGTGGCGCATGAACGCCCAGCGCAATACCTTCAGCGGAATGCGCGGCCCCGCCCAGGGTGCCGCATAGCCGGGAGAGATCTCGCCGGCGTTGCCGAAGCTCGTCTCGAGAGCAGCGCCCGGCTGCCGATCCACGACCAGCACCTGGTGCCCTGCCTTCGCGAGGTTATAGGCAACCGAAACACCGATGACTCCACTGCCGAGAATGGTGACGTTCATTGAATGGCGGCGAACACGTGACCGCGGCGAGTATGCCAGCAGTGACGGCAGGCGCGATAGCGCGCCCGAAGGCGCGGAGGATCGGTGCAGGCATAATGCCCGGACGTCACCGCCGCCACGACGCAGGAAATTCCCCGCTTGCCGACCGCCGAACGCACCGATCTTCTCGCCGCGCTGACCCCCGGAGTCCTGGGCGGGCTGTTGCGCGGCGTCGAGCGCGAGGGCCTGCGCGTGCGCGACGATGGCTCGCTCGCGACGACACCCCACCCGGTGGCACTCGGCGCCGCGTTGACCCATCCGCACATCACGACCGATTTCAGCGAGTCGCAGCTCGAGCTCATCACCGGCGTTCACGCCGAGGCTGCTGCGTGTGTCGCCGAGCTCACCGAGCTGCATCGGTTCGTCTACGGCGAGATCGGCGACGAGGTGATCTGGACCTCCAGCATGCCGTGCCGCCTGCCCGACGACACACTGATCCCGATCGGACGTTACGGACGATCGAATCTGGGCCGCCTGAAGACCGTCTATCGCACGGGACTCTCCTACCGCTACGGGCGGCGGATGCAGACGATCTCGGGCATCCACTACAACTTCTCGCTTCCCGTCGCCGCGTGGCAGCTTCTGCGCGACGCCGGTGCCGATTTCGGCTCGACGGCCGTCGCCGGCCTCGATCCCGGCGATGCGTACCGAAGCGCGGCGTATTTCGCGCTGATCCGCAACTTCCGCCGCGAATCGTGGCTGCCGCTCTACCTCTTCGGTGCCTCACCGGCCGTCTGTCGCTGCTTCGTCGAAGGACGCAGCCACGACCTCGTCGCGCTCGGCCGGCACAGCTTCCATCTCCCGCACGCGACCTCGCTGCGCATGGGTCCGCTCGGCTACCAGAGCCAGGCGCAGGCGTCGATGCGCGTCAGCTACAACAGTCTTGCCGATTACGCGAAGTCCCTGCTGCGCGGGCTCACCGAGCAATGGCCCGCGTACGAGCGGATCGGCATCCGTGACGGCGACGAATACCGCCAGCTCGCGACGACGCTGATCCAGATCGAGAACGAGTTCTATAGCTCGGTCCGCGCGAAGCGCCGGATCCGGCGCGGCGAGCGGCCTCTGCACGCGTTGATGGAACGCGGCGTCGAGTACCTCGAAGTGCGCAACCTCGACGTCGATCCGTATACGCCGGAAGGCATCGGTGCGACGACGATGCGCTTCCTCGATGCGTTCCTCGTGAAGTGCCTGCTTTCAGCGAGCCCGGCGGACGAGCTGGCGGAGATTGCCGAGATCGCCGGCAACCAGTTCACCGTCGCCGAGCGCGGGCGCGAGCCCGGCGTGCGTCTCAGGCGGCGCGGCCGCGACGTCGGTCTCGCTGCGTGGGGCACGGCGATCGTCGACGAATGCGAGCCGATCGCCGAAGCGCTCGATGCGGCTGCCGGCGGTCGTGCGCACCGCGACGCGCTCGCCGAGGCGCGCCGGCGGCTCGCGGATCCCGACGTGACGCCCTCCGCGCGCGTCCTGCACGCGATCCACACCGAGCACCGCGATTCGTATCACGACTTCGCGCTCGCGCGCTCGCTCGCCAACCGTGCCGCGGTGCTCGCGATGCCGACGAGTCCGGCGACCCGCAGTCGCTACGACTCGATGGCGCGCACGTCGCTCGATGCCCAGCGCGAGATCGAAGCCGCCGATCGCGTCTCGTTCGAGGATTACCGCGTAACGTATCTCGCGCAGGATCTCACGGCCGGCCGGAGCTTCACGGTGCCGGACGAATCCGCGACCGTCGCGCGCCATGGAACCTAGCGGCCGCGTCGTCGCGATCACCGGCGCGACCGGCAATCTCGGCCGCGCCGTGGCGGCGACGTTCGAGGCGCGCGGCGCGTCGCTCGCGCTGTTCGGGCGCTCCGAGGCGACGCTCGCGAAGGCTTACGGCGCGTCGACCGAGCGGAGGATGCATGTCGCCGCGGACCTCCTCGACCGCGACGGCGTGGGCAACGGCGTCGCATCGGTGATCGCGCGGCTGGGGCGTATCGACGCGCTACTCAATCTCGCCGGCGGCTTTCGCATGGACGGGCCGGTGCACGCGACGTCCCCCGCTACGTTCGAGTCGCTGTTCGCGCTCAACGTCATGACGCTTGCCAACATGGCGCACGCGGTCGTTCCGCACATGCTGGCGGCGCGCCGCGGCGCGATCGTCAACGTCGGTGCCTTCGCCGCCGGCCGCGGCGGCGCGGGCATGGGCGCCTATGCCGCTGCCAAGAGCGCGGTGATCCGCCTCACCGAGTCGATGGCCGCCGAGCTGCGCGAGCACGGGATCAACGTCAACTGCGTGCTGCCGACGATCCTCGACACGCCGGAGAACCGTCGCGACATGCCGCAGGCCGACCCGTCGAAGTGGGTCGCGCTCTCCGACCTCGCCGAAGTCATCGCCTTTCTCGCTTCCGACCGCGCGCGCGCGATCCACGGCGCCGCGATCCCGGTGACCGGTCTCGCGTAACCGGTCTCGCGTGACCCGCGACCGGAGTCAGAAGTGCCAGCCGAAGCGCGCCTCGATGAACGTGAGGCCGTCGTTCGGCAACTTGATGTCGGCGTTGGAGAGGTGCTCGAGGCGCAGGCCGGCTTCGAACGCACGCTGCGCGCCGAAGCGCAATCCGGCACCGAGCCATTCGCCAAACTGGAACGCGGTGCCGAGGCGCGGCCCGCCGCGCAGATGGGTATGCGAGAGGAGGTGCGCGCCGATGCCGACCTCGGCGTAACGCGTGACGTTTTCGCGCGGCCACTCGATGCGCAGGCTCGGCGTCGCACCGATCGCGGCGATGCTGGCCGCGCCGAGCGGCCGGCCGTGCCTCGCGTGGATGTTCATCGCATCGGCTTCGATGCCCCAGGTGAGGCGCGATCCCGGCCATTCGCGCAGCGGCTGCGGCGCCGTCCACCCCCAGGCTGCGCCGACGATGCTCGCGTCGGACGACGCGCCGGCGGCGATCGCGACGCTCGACGCCTGCGCAGTCGCCCCGTACAGCGCGCAACCGGCGAGCGCGGCGCCGACGATCGCACGAACCGCGGCGCTTCGCCTGCGTCGCGATGCGTCGCGAATCGAGCCACGTGCAGCGCCGGTTGCGTCACCTGCAACGGCGCGTGACGCAAGCGCCGCGAGCAGTGCGAGCGGACCGGCGACGATCGGCCAGGTGAGATAGCGAAGCTCGGCGCTCGGGGCGAGCAGCAAGAGCGGCAGCGTGTAGACGATTGCGCTGGCGCCGACCGCGATCGCGATGCGACCCGAAGCGCGCCGCCACTTCGCCATTGCGATCGCCAGCAGCGACGCCGCGAGGTACGTCGCCCCCGCGAACCACCACGTCGGCGTCAGCGCCGCGGCGACCGCATACACGCGGCTCTGCGCGCGCGGCGCGACCGGCTCGGGGAGCGGCGGGTTGTCGCGAAACGTGGTCCGCGCCTCGTAGTAGGCGACACCCTGAACGGGCCCGCGATGCGGTCCGATCAGGAGCCACAGCGTACGCAGCCGATGCGCGACGTAGGCGTACGGATGAGCGGCGACGGCCGCGAGCCACACGCGCCGCAATGCGCGCAATTGCGCCGGCGAATACGCCTCGCCGAGCCCGTCACGGACGCCCGATCGCGATCTCTGATAGAGCAGCGTGTTGCTCGTGGGGTCGAACGCACCAGTGTCGACGAGCTCGCGCGCCGTGAGCGCGCCACCGCGCGTGAATGCCGGCAGAAGCATCGTGTTGCTCGCGACCGAGATCGCGGCGAGGTCCCATAGCGCGAGCGATGGCCACACCGTCGCATGCTCGCGTGTCAGCGCGCGGTCGATGGCGACGGAAAGTGCGGCCGAGACGACGCAGAGCGTGATCGCCGCCGCACACGCGACACCCCACCTGTGCACCGCGTTCGGCGCGGGTCCGGCGCGCGCCGGGCGCAGCGCCTGCGCGGCGATGCCGCCGAACGGGAGGATCGCGACCGGGGCGTTGTGCCGAACGCAGCCGGCCCAGACCAATGCCGCGCACGCGGCGAGAAGCGGCGCCCGTCGCTGCTCGCGCACACCCCACGCCGCGAGGCCCGTCGCAAGCGTCATAACGGCGGCAAGGTGCGCATCGGAAAGAAGCTGCGCCATCTCGACGAGCGACAGCGGTGCGAAGCCGAGGACCGCGAGCAGCGCGACGCGCCACCACGCCGATCGCGTGATCGCTGCAGCGGCGAGGCCGAGCCCGGCCCAGAACATCGCGAGGTTGAGCCAGAGGAGCGCCGCGGGATTGCCGCCGATGCGCAGAAGGAGCGACCACAGCGCGGTCACTGCGACGGGCGATGTGTCGTTGAACGTGCCGCTTCGCGCCTGCCACAGCTGATAGGCGGAGTCGAACGAATACTGGCCGGGATGAAGCGCAAGCGCCGTCGCGACCAATCCTGCGATGGGAGCGACGAGCGCGATCGTTCGGGCCGGCTTCATCGCGGCTGAGTATAATTCCTCGCCCCTGGCGCGACGATCGATGCTTCGCCAATTCCTCCGCTACGCCGCGGCCGGCGCAGTCGGCACGGCCGTGCAATATGCGATCCTCGTCGGCCTCGTGGAGAGCCTCGGCATCGACGCCGTCGCAGCCTCGACGCTGGGTGCCGTGGCCGGCGCGCTCGTCAATTACGGGCTCAACCACCGCTACACGTTCGGCAGCGGCGCATCGCACCAGCGCGCGCTGCCGCGCTTCGCCGCCACCGCGCTCGCCGGCATCGCGCTCAACGCGGCCGTCGTCGCTCTGCTCGTTTCCGCGGCGCACGCGAACTATCTCGTGGCGCAGGTGGCCGCGACGGCCGCGGTGCTGGCGTTCACTTTCTTCGGGAACCGCCGATGGACGTTCTGAACGCCCGCGACGCGGCGTCGAGAGAGACGCTCTCGATCGTCGTGCCGGTGCACGACGAGGCTGCCGTGCTGCCTGAGTTCGCACGCCGATTGTCGGCCGTCCTCGACGGGCTCGACCTCGACTGCGAGATTCTCTACGTCAACGACGGCAGCCGCGATGCGTCGCTCGAGCGGCTCTGTGCGCTGCGTGACGACGACCCGCGTGTCGGCGTGATCGACCTGTCGCGCAACTTCGGCAAGGAAATCGCGATGAGCGCCGGGCTCGACGCCGCCTGCGGCGACGCGGTCATCGTGATCGATGCCGACCTGCAGGATCCTCCCGAGTGCATTCCGGCGATGATCGCCGCATGGCGCGAGGGCCACGACATCGTGCAGATGCGAAGGCGCAGCCGCGACCAGGATGGCTGGCTCAAGGCCGCGACCGCGCACGCGTTCTACCGGATCATCGGGCGCATGAGTCCGATCGCCATTCCCGCCGACGTCGGCGACTTCCGGCTCCTTTCACGCCGCGCCGCCGCCGCGGTGCGGCGCTTCCCCGAGCGCAGCCGGTTCATGAAGGGCCTCTTCGCGTGGATCGGCTACCCGACGCGCGAGCTCGAGTTCGACCGCGAACCGCGCTACGCGGGACGGACGAGCTGGAACTGGTGGAGCCTGTGGAACTTCGCGCTCGAAGGCATCACGTCGTTCTCGGCCGTGCCGCTCAAGCTCGCGAGTTACATCGGCCTCGTCACCGCGCTCGTCGCCTTCGCCTATGGCGTCTACGTGGTGATCAGGACGGTCGTCATCGGCAACCCGGTGCCAGGCTATCCGTCGCTCGTCACGCTGATCCTCTTCCTCGGCGGCCTGCAGCTGATGGGGCTCGGCATCATCGGCGAATACCTGGCACGCATGTTCGTCGAGGTCAAGCAGCGGCCGCTCTACCTCGTCCAGCGGCAACTCGCTCCGCGCGCGCCGCTCCGCCTCGCCGCAGCCTCCGACGAAGTCGCAGGCTCCTGCGTCGAATCGGCCGCACTCGCCGAAAGGAGCTGACATGCCGATCACACCCTACCTCTTCTTCGACGGTCGCTGCGAGGAGGCGATCGACTTCTACCGGCGCGCATTGGGCGCCGAGCAGACGATGCTGATGCGCTATCGCCAGAGTCCCGAGACATCGCCGGGATCGATCCCTCCCGGCGCCGGCGACAAGGTCATGCACGCGAGCTTCCGCATCGGTGGCGCCGAGGTCATGGCGTCCGACGGTCATTGCAAGGGCAAGCCTTCGTTCCAGGGCTTCGCGCTATCGATCAACGCTCGCGATGAAGCCGAGGCGCAGCGCATGTTCGATGCGCTGGCCGACGACGGACAGGTTCAGATGCCGCTCGGCAAGACGTTCTTCTCGCCGTGCTTCGGCATGGTGGCCGATCGCTTCGGCGTGTCGTGGATGGTCTATGTCGAGCCGAAGCGGCCGGCTCAGTGAGCGGCAGGCACCGCCGACGAGTGATGATCGACGATGAGCCAGTGCCCGCCGCGGTTCAGGAACACGATGCTGAATCGCGCCGGCCGCACGACCGCCTTGTCGTCGTGCAGCTCCGAGAACGTGTAGCGGCCGGTGTCGATGGCGATGTTCCCGTAGACGCGGATCTTCTGCTCGTCGACGACGACTTTGTATGACGGCGGAACCGTATCGAGCAGCTTGAAGTAGCCGCCGACGGCGGTCGGCGTGTCGCGCAGCGTCGGTGAGCGCGTGCCCCAGAGGACAGCCTCCTGGTCGTAGAGCGCCGCGACCGCTTTCGCGTCGTGCCGATTCATCGCGTCGACCCACGTCTGGGTCGCCGCCGCAACGTCCTCCGTTGGCCCCGCGCACGCATTGCCTGCGACCGCGAGACCGATCCCTGCCCACACCACAATCGGCAGCATCGACATTCTCATCGCCGTTCCTCCCCTTATGCGGCGGCAACGCGCCGTCGCGCGCAATGTGCGCTGCGGGCCGGTGCGTGTCAATCGGGATCTCGCGCGCGTCAATCGGCGGCGCGGCGCCGGCGTGCCTCGGCCGGCTGCCGCGGAAAATTGCGCGTACGATGCCGCCATCGGAAGCCCTGTGCAGGAGGCGCCATGTCAGCCGCAAGGGGAAATTCGTTCGCCGCCTGGATCGTTGCGCTCACCCTGCTCGGCGGCGCAGGCAGTGCTGCGGCGCAGGCGCGCGGGCCCGAAACGCCCCACGTCGCATCGGGGACCCTCGCGTCACTGGCGGACGCCCCGCGCTACATCGAGCTGCTGCGCGTCGCGGTGGGTCCCGACGCGGTGGCCCACCTGGCGGTCGGCGACGGCATCGTGTACCTGCTCTCCGGCCATGCAGCGATCCGGACAAACGGTAGCTCGGCCGATCTCGCTCCGGGCGACGGTCGATTCGCCACGCGGGGACAGGACGTCACGATCACCGGCAAGGGTCCCGGGGAGGCGGTAATCCTCGCGTTCCTGCTGCTCGAGCGCGACGAGCTCGCGCGCTCCGCAACGCAACCTGCGGTTGCCGCGACGCGCATCTTTCGCGCGCGGGCGCCGATTCCCGGCATCGAGCCCGGCGCGTATGACGTCGATCTCAGGAAGGTCACCTTCCCCGCCCGCACGCCGTCGAATGCTCCGCACCGCCGCACCGGAGCTGCGCTCTATTACGTGCTCGACGGCACCGGGGCGAATACGATCGGCAGGAAGGTGTGGAAACGCCGCCGCGGCAGCATCGTCTACGAACCGGCCACCGTGGTGCACCAGTGGGGCAATCCGGGGCGCAAGCCGCTCGAGCTCCTGATCTTCGACGTCCATCGAAGCGGAACGCCCGCCGTCGTGCGCGAAGAAGCTCCGGCTGGAAAGTGATTCGTCATGCGCATTTCGATGTACCAGGCGGGCGTGCCGCGCCTCGCGAATATTCTCGAGAACCTGTCGCACATCCTCGACAAAGCCCAGGCTCACGCGGACGCCGGGAAAACCGACATCTCCTCGCTGATGAACGATCGGCTCGCCCCCGACATGTACCCGTTTTCGAAGCAGGTGCAGATCGCCTGCGACAAGGCGAGGAGCGTCGTGGCCCGTCTCGCCGGGATGGACGTGCCGTTCTACGAGGATGACGAGAAGACTCTCGCGGAACTGAAGATACGCATCGCGCGAAGCGTCGCGTTCATCCGGAGCGTACCCGCCGACTGGATCAATGGCACCGAGGACAACGACATCGTGCTTCCGGTCACCGGCAAGGAAACGTGCTACAAGGGCATCCAGTTGCTGCTCGGCCATTCAATGCCGAACGTCTATTTCCATGCCGCGATTGCCTACGCCATCCTGCGCCGGAACGGCGTTCCGATCGGCAAGCGCGATTTCCTCGGCGATCCTTAGACCGCCACGAAGCTCTGCGAAGCCGCGATGGGTCCCACCTGGGATCAGCCTGGCTCACCGTCGGTTGCGAAGCGCAGGATCGCGGGAATCTGCGCGCCGAAATCCTGGAACGCGTGATCGCCGCCGCCCTGCACGTATTGCCGCGCGCCGGCATAGAATGCGATCGCCTGACGATAATCGAGGACCTCGTCGCCCGTCTGCACGAGCAGGAGGTATCGGTCGGGTTGCGTGAGATTCGAAACGGCGAGCGCGCGCAGCTCGTCGAAGTGCCCATCCGTCACCTCGAAGGACTCGCCCGTGTACAGATTCGTCTGTGTCCCCAGCCAGGGCTCGAGGTCCTCCCAGGGACGCACGGCCGGGTTGATCAGCGCGGCGCGGGCACCGAGGCGCTCGGCGAGATGCGTCGCGTAGAAGCCGCCGAGCGAGCTTCCGACGAAGGTCAGCGGTGCACCGTGCCGGTGCTCGCGCGCGACGATGTCGAGCACGCTCCCGATCGCGGCGGCCGGCTGGTGGCCGAGGTCGGGAACGACGAGTGCCACGCGCGACGCCGCGGGCAGCGCGGCGACCGCGTGCACCAGCGCCCGTGCCTTCGCCGATTGCGGCGACGAGCGAAAGCCGTGCAGGTAGACGACGAGCGGCGTCAACGCTCGAGCGACTGTGGAAGCTCCCCGGGCGCAACCGAGGCGACGAGGCGCTCGAAGCGCGCGTAGGCGGCGGGAGCAAGCAGCCGCTTCGCATCGACGGTCGTCTGGTCGAGCGCACTCGCCTGCCGGCAGTAGCGCGCGAGTGCAGCGTTGTGCAGGAGAAGGCTCGCGATGGTCTCGTCGCGCGCGCGCGGATCGAGCTTGCGGTCGCCGACGACGTGGTCGAGCTCGCGCCGGCCCGACTCGAAACGGCGCACGTCCATGCGCCACGTGTACGGCAGATCCGCTGCGAGCCTTCCGTCACGATCGACGAGGTAGATCCTGAACCACGGTGCGCCCGCGTGCGACGTGAGATCGTTGATCTCGAGGCGATCGTAGACGTCGACGAAATGACCGTTGCGATAGGCCGCGCCCGGCGCCTGGCTGCGCGTGCCGCCGCTCTGCTCACCGATCCTTACGAGGCGTCCGCCACGCAGGGCGAAGATCAGATCGACGTCGCAGCGCCATGCATTGCCGCCGCCGCATTCCCGTCGCGCGAACAGGTATCCGCCGCGCCAGCCGATCGTCCGCCGCAGGACCGCAACGGCGGCAGCGAGATTGTCGACCGCGACGAGAAAGGTCCGGTACGCGTACGTCTGCCGGTCGTGCGCGACGGTCACCGTGAACGCGTAGAAGCGGGGGGGAGCGCCCGGGGTCGAGTCGGGCTGCGCCGAGACGGCAACGGGCTTGTCGAGGATCGCGAACGCACGTTGCGCGAGGACCTGCCCCGGTGCCACCGCGAGCGCGAGCGCGAGTGCCGGCGCGACGAGCACAGCCGCGAGCCGACGCATCATCCGACGGACACGATGAATGCCGGATCGAACGCGCGATTCTCCCCGACGCCGCCTTTCACGTAACCGCGCGGGTTGCACACGACGCGCGTGCCGTTCTCGATATAGTCGAAGCTGTCGTGCATGTGGCCGTGGATCCACAACCGTACGCGCGACCCGTCGAGGAGATCGGTTAGGTCGGACGCGAAGGCGACGTTGACGAGCGAATCCGCGAAGCGCGGGTGAATGCTCGATGGCGACGGCGCGTGGTGGGTGATGACCACCGTCGCGCCTGCGCGGGTGTCGTCGAGTCGCTCGCGCAGCCAGTGTGCATGCGCATCGAAGAGCGCAGCCGAATCGTCGGGGTTGAACAGCCGGTCGCCCGAATCGGCGGCGCGGATCCGCGTGAAGTCGCGTACGAAGCGCATCGTCTCGGTGATCGCACGGTCGCGCTTCGGACCATCGACGCCGAACAGCCTGAAGTCGGTCCACAGCGTGTTGCCGAGGAAGCGCACGCCCGCGATCTCGACCTCGCCGTCGTCGAGAAAGCGGACATTCGTTCCCGCGGCGAGCCGCGCGAGCTCGGCACGCGTGCCGTCGATCGAGCCGCCGTAGAACTCGTGGTTGCCGGCGACGAACAGCACCGGCCGCGGAATCGCCGTGAGCCACGCGATCGCCTCGCGCGGGCGCGCGACGTCACCCGCAACGACGACGACATCGGCGCCAGTTGCAGGGAGCTCGAACGGCCACAGCGACAGGTGAAGGTCGGAAACGATCTGGATTCTCATCGCGTCGCAAATTCTGGTTATGCTGCGTCATCGTGCCGGCACAGACATTTTACGTGGAGTCGAACGTTCTGACCCTCGTCTACGACGGCGAGTGCGGGATCTGCCGCGAGTGGGTCGACTACTGGCGGCGACGCACGGGCACTGCGGTCGCCTACCGGAGCTGGCAGGAGGCAGCCATCGACTATCCGTCGATTCCCGCCGAGGCCTTCCGCCGCGCGGTCAAGCTGATCGAGCGCGACGGCAACGTTCTTTCGGGCGCCGCGGCGAGCGAATGGGCCTGCGGTGTGCTTTCGCGAAGACGCGCGCCGTCATGGAACATTCCGCACCGGCCCCGGCTCGACTGGCAGATGTGGTTCGCGGCGCTGCGGGGACCACGTACGGCGTACGGGTTCGACCGGTTTCTCGTCCGGCTGCTACAGGGAAGCCCGTCCGTGCTCGGACTGCTCGGCACCAACCCGTTTCCCGCGCGCGCCCTCGCCAATCAGCCGTAGCCGGCACGTCGCCGTCACGCGGACTTGCGCTCGCTCCAGTCGGGAAGCCTGCCGCCGATCGCGCGCGTGACGTCGGCCGCGGTGCGCGCGACGAGAAGACCCAGCTCGGGGACGCGCGCATCGGGGATGCGCGAGGCCGGGCCGGCGATCGAGATGGCGGCGAGCGGCTCGCTGTGTTCGTCGTGAATCGTCGCCGCGAGGCAGCGCAAACCGACCGCGTGCTCGCCGTCGTCGTAGGTGTAGCCGCGGCGACGAATCTCGGCGAGCGCGTCCCACAACCGTGCCGGCGTATCGAGCGTGTGCGCGGTGATGCGCGGCAGGCCGCGCCGGTGCAGGATGCGATCGACGGCGTCCTCGGGCATCGCGGCGAGGAGCGCCTTGCCGAGCCCCGATGCGTGCAGCGGGACGCGACTGCCGAGCTTCGCGTGCATGCGCATCAGCTCGTTGCACTGGACCTGGTCGACGACCACCGCGTCGAACTCGTCGAGCACCGCAAGATTGGCACTCTCACCCGACAGCTCGACCAGACGACGAAGATAAGGATGGGTCCGGGCGAGGAGGTCGCGGTTCGCCAGGAACGCGCTGCCGACGATGAACGCCTTGACGCCGACGTGCCACAGGCCGAGCGGCTCGGTCCGGTGCACGAAGCCGGTGGCCTCGAGCGTGTTGAGGAGCCGATGCGTCGTCGACGGCGAGAGACCGACGCGCTGCGCGAGGTCGGTGAGCGTCACGCCTCCATCGGCGTCGGCAAGCCGCTCGAGGAGCGCGAGGCCGCGCGAGAGGCTTTGGCTTTGGCCGGCGGCACCGGCATCGGCGCGTGCGGTGCCCTGGCGCGGGCGTTCGCGGGCGCTCGGAGCGCGAGGGGTGACCATAGGTTCGAAGTGTCCGCAAGTATCCGTCGAAGTCGCACCGGCGATCGTATCGCGCCCGGAAGCAGATTTCAAGCCACAATAGCAATAAATCGCAACTTAATGATAAACATATCTAATACGAATAAAATCTAGTAATAATGAAAAATGGAAATGATTTCTAAAAATATTGACACGAGGATCGCCCGCGACTAGACTGCCATGCATTCGTCGCAATCGTTCGCAGTCGAGGAGAAATCGCCATGTCCAGGATGCCGGCGGTCGAAGCAGCGGTCAGAGTCATGGAGCGCGAAGGGATCCGCCACGCCTTCGGCGTGCCCGGGGCGGCCATCAATCCGATCTACGCCGCGATGAAGCGCCGCGGCAGCATCAAGCACGTCCTCGCGCGGCACGTCGAGGGCGCGTCGCACATGGCCGAGGGCTTCACGCGCGCGTGCGCAGGAAACATCGGCGTCTGCATCGGCACGTCGGGCCCGGCGGGCACCGACATGATCACCGGGCTCTACTCCGCGTGGGGCGACTCGATCCCGATCCTCTGCATCACCGGTCAGGCTCCGCGCGCGCGCCTGTTCAAGGAAGATTTCCAGGCGGTCGACATCGAGTCGATCGCGAAGCCCGTCACCAAGTGGGCCGTCACCGTGCGCGAGCCCGCCCTCGTGCCGCGCGCATTCCAGCAGGCCTTCCATCTGATGCGCTCGGGGCGTCCCGGGCCGGTGCTGATCGACCTGCCATTCGACGTGCAGATGGCCGAGATCGAGTTCGACGACGAGACCTACGAGCCGCTGCCGGTGTACAAGCCTGCGGCCTCGCGCGCGCAGATCGAGAAAGCCCTCGCGATGCTGAACGACTCCGAGCGGCCGTTGATCGTCGCCGGCGGCGGGATCATCAACGCCGACGCCTCGGCGCAACTCGTTGCGTTCGCGGAGACCGTCGACGTGCCGGTGATCCCGACGCTGATGGGCTGGGGTACGATCCCCGACGACCACCCGCTGATGGCAGGCATGGTCGGGCTGCAGACCTCGCACCGCTACGGCAATGCGACCATGCTCGCCGCCGATTTCGTGCTCGGCATCGGCAACCGCTGGGCCAATCGCCACACCGGCGGCATCGAGACCTACACCAAAGGCCGCAGATTCGTGCACGTCGACATCGAGCCGACGCAGATCGGCCGCGTCTTCATGCCCGACTACGGGATCGTCTCCGACGCCGGCACGGCACTCGAGCTCTTCGTCGAAGTCGCGAAGGAGTGGAAGGCGGCCGGCAGGCTGAAGAACCGCGCGAAGTGGATCGCCGAGTGCCATGAGCGCAGGCGCACGATGCTGCGCAAGACCAACTTCGAGAACGTGCCGATGAAGCCGCAGCGCGTCTACCAGTGCCTGAACCGCGCGTTCGGCGACAAGGACACGTGCTACGTGACGACGATCGGGCTGTCGCAGATCTCGGCCGCACAGTTCCTGCACGTCTACAAGCCGCGGCACTGGATCAACGCCGGCCAGGCGGGCCCGCTCGGCTGGACCGTTCCCGCCGCACTCGGCGTGCGCGTCGCCGACCCGAAGCGGCGGATCATCGCGCTCTCCGGCGATTACGACTTCCAGTTCATGATCGAGGAGCTCGCCGTCGGCGCGCAGTTCAAGCTCCCGTTTATCCAGCTCGTCGTCAACAACTCCTACCTCGGGCTCATCCGGCAGGCGCAGCGCGGGTTCAACATGGACTATTGCGTGTCGCTCGCATTCGAGAACATCAATGCGCCCGAGACCGAGGGCTATGGCGTCGACCACCTGAAGGTCGCCGAGGGTCTCGGCTGCAAGGCGATCCGCGTGCACCGCCAGGAGGAGATCGACCCGGCCATTGCGCAGGCCGAGAAGTGGATGGAGAAGTACCAGGTGCCGGTGGTGATCGAGGTCATCCTCGAACGCGTGACCAATATCTCGATGGGCACCGAGATCGACAACGTGACCGAGTTCGAGGAGCTCGCGCAAAGCCGCGAGGACGCACCGACCGCCATCGCGCTCGCCGAGGAGCCCGCGGTCGCGCTGCTCGACTGAGGAGACCGCCCCGATGCCGAAGTTCGCCGCCAACCTGTCGATGCTCTGGAACGAGCTCGACTTTCCCGACCGTTTCGACGCCGCCGCGCGGGCGGGCTTCAAGGGCGTCGAGTACCTGTTTCCCTATGCGTACGACAAGCACCTGCTCGCCGAGAAGCTCGCGAAGAACGGCCTCGCGCAGGTGCTGCACAACCTCCCCGCCGGCGACTGGGCCGCGGGCGAGCGCGGCATCGCCGTACTCGCCGACCGCGTCGGCGAGTTCCAGGACGGGGTGGGCAAAGCGATCGACTACGCGACGGCCCTAGGCTGCAGGCAGGTCAACGTCCTCGCCGGGATCGCCCCGGCCGGCGCCGACCCCGGGAGGCTGCGCGAGGTATTCGTGTCGAACGTCCGCTTCGCTGCCGCGAAGCTCGAGGAGGCGGGCATCCGCCTCCTGATCGAAGCGATCAACACGTTCGACATTCCCGGCTTCTACGTGAAGGGCACGCAGCAGACGCTCGACCTCATCCGCGAAAGCGGGAGCCGCAACGCCTTCGTGCAGTACGACATCTACCACATGCAGCGGATGGAAGGCGAGCTCGCAGCGACGATGAAGAAGCATCTGCCGCAGATCGCCCACCTGCAGCTTGCCGACAACCCGGGGCGCAACGAGCCGGGCACCGGCGAGATCAACTACCCGTTCCTCTTCCGGTGGCTGGACGAAATCGGCTACGCGGGCTGGATCGGCTGCGAGTACAAGCCGAAGACGACCACCGACGCCGGCCTCGGCTGGATCCGGTCCTGCCTCGGCTGACTCTTCCGGACACGCGACAGGAGATCGACATGAGCAAGATCGGATTCATCGGCCTCGGCATCATGGGCACGCCGATGGCGGGGCACCTCCTCGCCGGAGGCCACGAGCTTCACGTCAATACGATCGGCCCGGTTCCGGAGTCCGTCACGAAGGCCGGCGCGAAGACCTGCGCGACCGGGCGCGAAGTCGCACAGAGGAGCGACATCGTCATCATCATGGTTCCCGACACGCCCGACGTCGAGAAAGTGCTGTTCGGGAAGGACGGCGTCGCCGAGGGCCTCGCAAGGGGCAAGACCGTCGTCGACATGAGCTCGATCTCGCCGGTCGAGACGAAGGAGTTCGCGAAGCGTATCAACGCGCTCGGCTGCGAGTACCTCGATGCGCCGGTCTCCGGCGGCGACGTCGGCGCGAAGAATGCGACGCTGTCGATCATGGTCGGCGGCCGGCAGGAGACGTTCGACCGCGTGAAGCCCGTGTTCGAGCTGATGGGCAAGAACATCACGCGCGTCGGCGAGAACGGCGACGGCCAGACGTGCAAGGTCGCGAACCAGATCGTCGTCGCGCTGACGATCGGCGCGGTGGCCGAGGGGCTCGTGTTCGCGGCGAAAGCCGGGGCCGATCCGGCGAAGGTGCGCCAGGCGCTCCTCGGCGGCCTCGCGACGTCGCGCATTCTCGATATCCTCGGCGAACGAATGATCAAGCGGACGTTCGATCCCGGCTTTCGCATCGCGCTGCATCAGAAGGATCTGAACCTCGCGCTCTCGGCGGCGCGCAAGCTCGGCCTCAGCCTTCCCAACACCGCCACCTGCCAGGAGCTCTTCAACGCATGCACCGCGCACGGCGGCGCAGCGTGGGATCACTCGGCGATGGTCCGTGCGATCGAGGGGTTGTCGAACTTCGAGATCGGGCAGAAGGCCGGCTGACGGACGTGCGCGGGACGCCCGCGCACGCAGGTCATCGACACCGCGCGGTCGTCGCCCAGCATCATCAGCGCGAACAGCTTCTCGGAGAGATGCTCCGCGATCGCCGTGCGGTGCGCGAGGAGCGGCGTCGCCCGCGGGTCGAGCACGACGAAGTCGGCGTCGCGACCGGGCTCGAAGCTGCCGATCCGCGCATCGAGGCCGAGCGCCTGCGCGCCGCCGAGCGTCGCGAGGTAGAACGCGCGCATCGGAGACAGGCGCTGCCCGGCGAGCTGCGCCACTTTGTAGGCTTCGTTCAGCGTCTGCAGCATGCTGAAGCTGGTGCCTGCACCGACGTCGGTGCCCAGCGCGACCTGCGCGCCAGCGGCGGACGCCGCGTCGAGATCGAACAAGCCGCTGCCGAGAAACAGGTTCGACGTCGGGCAGAACGACATCGCCGCTCCCGCCCGCGCCATCCGCTCGCGGTCGCGCCGATCGAGATGGACGCAGTGCGCGTAGACCGAGCGCGGGCCGACGAGGCCGAAGCGGTCGTAGACGTCGAGGTAGCTGCGGCTCCACGGAAAGAGCTCGGCGACCCAGCGCATTTCGGCGCGGTTCTCTGCGACGTGCGACTGCACCCAGACGCCCGGGTGCTCGCGCACAAGCGCTCCGGCTGCTTCGAGCTGGGCGTCGGTCGACGTCGGCGCGAAGCGCGGCGTGACTGCGTAACCGAGCCGCCCGCGGCCGTGCCACTTCGCGATCAGCGCCTTGCTGTCGTCGTACGATGACTGCGCGGTGTCGCGAAGCCACTCCGGGCAGTTGCGATCCATCATCACCTTGCCGGCGACGAGGCAGAGATCGCGCGACAGCGCAGCCTCGAAGATCGCGTCGGCCGACGCTGGATGCGTGGTCGCGAAGACGAGCGCGGTCGTGGTGCCGTTGCGCGTGAGCTCGCCCAAAAAGAATTCGGCCTCGGCGCGTGCGTGCGCGGGGTCGCCGAAGCGCGCCTCGGCGGGAAACGTGTAGCGCTCGAGCCACTCGAGAAGCTCTCCTCCGCATGACGCGATGACGCCGGTCTGCGCGTAGTGGACGTGCGTGTCGACGAAGCCGGGCAGAAGCAGGCTGCCGCGGCAATCGACGACTTCGGTCCCGGCGGGAAGGCTCGGGAGAAGCGTCGCGGCAGGCCCGGCCGCTTCGACGCGGCCATCGCGCGTGAGCAGCACGCCGTCGGTCTCGTGCCGCCAGGCCGCAGGATCGCCGGCCCCGGACCCGGGGTCGGCGACGAACCACAGCAATTCGCCGCGCCAGGCGCTAAGCGACATCACGCCTTCGGCAGCTTCCCGGCGACGCCCTGCACGTAATAGTCCATCTTCGAGAGCGCGTCGTCGGTGATCGTCTGGCCGGCTGCGACGCGCGTCTTGCCGTCCTGATCGACGACGGGACCGGCGAACGGGTGCAGCCTGCCCGCGGCGATGTCTTCCTTCGCCTTCGTCACCTGCGCCTTCGCATCAGCAGGCATCGCGTCGTTCAACGGGGCGATGTCGATCATCCCGTCCTTGATGCCACCCCAGACGTTGTCGGGCTTCCAGCTCCCGTCGATCGCATGTCCGACGGTCTTGGTGTAGTAGCCGCCCCAGATCTCCTCGCTCGCGGTCAACTGGCGCGTCGGCGCGTACTTGCTCATGTTCGAGTGATACGCGCACACCCAGACCTTCTTCTCCTCGGCGGTCTGCGCGACGACCGTCGAATCGGTGTGGTGGGTCAGCACGTCGGCGCCCTGCGCGACCAGCGTATTCGCGGCGGCGCGCTCCTTGCCCGGGTCGTACCAGGTATTCGCCCAGATGACGCGCATCTCCGCCTTCGGATTCACGCTGCGCGCACCGCGGATGAACGAGTTGATCGCCATCACGACCTCGGGAATCGGGAAGGCGGCGACGAAGCCGATGATGTTCGACTTCGTCATCCTGCCGGCGGCGATGCCGCAAAGGTAGCGACCCTCGTAGAAGCGGCCGTTGTAGATGCCGAGGTTCTTCCCTGTCTTGTAGCCGGTGCAGTGCTCGAAATCGTTGTTCGGGAACTGCTGCGCCACCTTCACCATGTAGTTCATGTAGCCGAAGCTCGTGCCGAAGACGAGCTTGTGTCCGTCCTTGGCGAGCTCGCGGAACACGCGCTCGGCATCGGGTCCTTCGGGAACGTTTTCGACGATCTTCGTCTGCACCTTGCCGGCGAGCGCCTTCTCCATCTCCCTGCGACCGAGATCGTGCTGATAGGTCCATCCGGCGTCGCTGATCGGGCTGATGTAGACGAATCCCACCTTGACCGGCTCGGCGGCGAGCGCGCGCCGCACGGCGGCGAACGGCAGGGCAGCCGAGCCGAGTGCGGCACCCATGGTCCTGATGACTGCTCTCCTTGACGTCATGCGAATGGCTCCTCTGGCGATTGGAAGGACACTACGCGTCCGGGCGATAAGACTGGCCCAGCGAAACCGGCGAATTGAGACGGATCGTGTTGAGATTGCGCGAGATGATCACCAGCACGACCACCGTCGCCACATACGGCAGCGACGACAGGAATTGTGCCGGGATCTCGAGCGGCAGCCCCGATCCCTGGACGAAGAGCTGCGCGATCAGGACGCCGCCGAAGAGGTACGCGCCGATCAGCACGCGCAGCGGGCGCCAGGTGCCGAAGACGACGAGCGCGAGCGCGATCCACCCGCGCCCGGCGACCATGCCTTCCGACCACATCGGCGTGTAGAAGAGCGAGAGGAACGCACCGCCGATGCCCGCCATCGCGCCGCCGAACATCGTCGCGAGATAACGGATGCCGAGCACGCTGTAGCCGACCGCATGCGCCGATGCCGGCGATTCGCCGACCGCGCGCAGCACGAGTCCCGGGCGGCTGCGATAGAGGAACCAGATGACGCCGGCGCACAGCGCCCAGGAGAAATAGACGAGCCACTGCTGGTCGAAGAGGGCCGGTCCGAGCACCGGGATGGCGGCGAGCACGGGGATGCGCAGCGCGTGAATCGCCGGCAGTGCAACCGACTCGTAGGGCTTGCCGACGAACGCCGAGAGCCCGACGCCGAAGATCGCGAGCGCCAGGCCCGACGCGACCTGGTTCGCGATGAGGTTCAGCACGAGGATCGCGAACACCAGCGCGGCCACGATACCCGCACCCATCGCCGCCAGCACCCCGGCGAACGCGCTGCCGCTGTGCTGCGCAACGACGAAGCCGGTGACCGCGCCGATCGCCATCATCCCTTCGACACCGAGGTTCAGCACCCCTGCCTTCTCGGTGACGAGTTCGCCCAACGCGGCGATGATGAGCGGAGTGCCCGCGACGATGCTGGCCGAGATGATCGCCGTGACGAGGGTCGCGTCCATCGCGGGCCTCAGTGCGCGGCGCGCGTGCAGCGCAGCCGGTAGTTGATGAACACGTCGGCACCGAGCAGGAAGAACAGCAGCATGCCCTGGAACACCTGGCCGATCGCCGGCGGCAGATTGAGATGCTGCTGCGCCTGCTCTCCGCCCATGTAGAGGAGCGCCATCAGGAGGCTCGCGAAGAAGATCCCGAGCGGGCGCAGGCGCCCGACGAACGCGACGATGATTGCGGCAAAGCCGTAGCCGGAGGACGCGTGGTCGGTGAGCTGGCCCATCGGGCCCGCCACTTCGCTCATGCCGGCGATGCCCGCGAGCGCTCCTCCGGTGAGGAGCCCGATCCACACGGTGCGCGCACCCGAGAATCCGGCGTAGCGCGCCGCCGCCTCGGCCTGCCCGGTCACCTGCATCTGGAAGCCGGCGTAGCTCCTGCTCATGAAGAAGTGGCCGGCGACGAGCACCGCGATCGCGATGACGAACGCCACGCTGAGCCGCGTTCCCGGAATCAGCGGCGGCAGGAGCGCGCTCGCCGAGAACATCACCGTCTGCGGAAAGTTGAAGCCCTGCGGATCCTTCCATGGCCCGAACACGACCCACGATACGACGAACTGCGCGACGTAGACGAGCATCAGCGACACCAGGATCTCGTTGGTGTTGAAGCGCGTCTTGAGAAACGCCGGAATCGCCGCCCACAGCGCCCCGCCGATCGCGCCGGCGATGAGCATCGCCGGCAGCACCAGCACGCTGTCGCTGTCGTGGCACGCGAGCGCGACCCCGGTCGCGGCGACCGCGCCGATCAGGAACTGGCCCTCGGCGCCGATGTTCCAGACGTTGGCGCGAAAACCGACCGCGAGGCCGGTCGCGATCAGCATCAGCGGCGTCGCCTTGAGGAGGAGCTCCGAGATGCCGTAAAGGTCCCTGACCGGATCGTAGAAGAAGACGCGGAAGCCGTGCAGCGGGTTGCGTCCGAGCAGGAAAAAGAGCACGAGCCCGCCGATTACCGTCAGCAGCACGGCGACGAGCGGCGAGCCGTAGCGCATGCGTGCCGATGCCTCGGCGCGCGCTTCGAGCCTAAGCGGCATGGCGCATCTCCCCGGCGGCCTCGGTCGGCCACATGCCGCTCATCCACACGCCGATCTCCTCGACGCTGGTCGACGATGCGGCCTTCGCCGGCGACAGGCGGCCGGCCGCGATCACCGCGATGCGGTCGCAGATCTCGAAGAGCTCGTCCAGCTCCTCCGAGATCACCAGCACCGCGCAGCCGCGATTGCGCAGATCGATGATCGACTGTCGGATGAACGCCGCGGCGCCGACGTCGACGCCCCACGTCGGTTGCGCGACGACGAGGAGCTTCGGCTCCTGCATGATCTCGCGGCCCATGATGAACTTCTGCAGGTTGCCGCCCGAGAGCGAGTTCGCCGCCGCGCCGGGCCCGCCGGCCTTGACGCCGAAACGCTCGATGCACTCGCGCGCGAAGGCGCGTGCGGCCGGAAAGTCGATGAGACCGCGTCGCACGAAGCGCATCTTGCGCGCGGCGGTCAACAATGCATTCTCGGTGAGGCTCATCCGCGGCACCGCGCCGCGCCCGAGGCGCTCCTCGGGAACGAAGCACATCCCGAGGCGCCGCCGCTGCCCCGGCGAGAGGCGGCCGACCGCCTTGCCGCCGACCTCGATCTCTCGTGCATCGGCGACGAGGCGCTCCCCCGAGATCGCGTACAGGAGCTCCTGCTGGCCGTTGCCCGAAACGCCGGCGATGCCGACGACCTCGCCCGAGTGCACGGTGAGGTTGAGACCGTCGAGATCGGTGCCGAACGGATCTTCTGACGGCTGCGTGAGCCCGGCGAGGCGCAGCCGCGGCTCGCCGCCCGCTGCCGGAGCGCTGTGCTCGCACACCGGCAGATCCTTGCCGATCATCATCCGCGCCATCGATTTCGGCGTCTCGCGCGATGGAATGCAGGTGCCGGTGACCTTGCCGCCGCGCAGCACGGTCGCCGTGTGGCAGAGCTCCTGGATCTCGTCGAGCTTGTGGCTGATGTAGAGGATGCTGCAGCCCTCGGCAGCGATCTGGCGCAGCGTTTCGAAGAGCTTGCGCACCGCCTGCGGCGTCAGCACCGACGTCGGCTCGTCCATGATGAGGAGTTTCGGATTCTGCAGCAGGCAGCGGATGATCTCGACGCGCTGGCGTTCGCCGACCGACAGCGCATGGACGAGCCGGCGCGGGTCGACCGGGAGCCCGTAGCGCTGCGACACCGCCTCGATCCGGCGCGCGAGCTCGCGCCGATCAGGCCGCCCCGGCAGCGCGAGCGCGACGTTCTCGGCGACGGTCAGCGTCTCGAACAGCGCGAAGTGCTGGAACACCATGCCGATGCCGAGGCTGCGCGCATGCGCAGGATTCTCCGGCTCGACCGGCTCGCCCTCCCAGAACATCTCGCCCTCGGTGCGCCGGGTGACGCCGTAGATGATCTTCATCAGCGTCGACTTGCCGGCACCGTTCTCGCCGAGCACCGCGTGAATCTCCCCCGGCGCCACCGTGAGATCGATGCCGTCGTTGGCGACGACCGCCGGATAGACCTTGCGGATGCCGCGCAGATCGAGTCGCGGCACGCCCGCTTTCGGGCCGGTTGCGACCTCTTCCATCACCCCTCCCCCGTTGCCGTCGTCGATGCGCGCGGGCGGACCGCTTGCCGCACACGCGGACGCACCGCGTGCTGCGCGCGTTCGTGCGACTGCAGCACCTCGGCGGCGACCGCGATCGCGATCGCCGCGGGCTCCTTGCTCGCGATGCCCGCGATGCCGATCGGGCAGGTCATCCGCGCGAAGCGTCGCGGATCGACGCCGGCAACGCGCAGCCGGCGCTCGAACTGGCGCCGCTTCGCGATCGAGCCGATGAGGCCGAACCAGGCGAAATCGTCGCGGCGCAGGATCGCCTCGGTCAGCATCTGGTCGAGCGGATGGCTGTGCGTCATCACAAGAAGATGCGCGCCTGCCGGCGCTGCGGCGACCTCGGCCTCGGGCGTGTCCGTGGCGACGCACTCGACATTCGCCGGAACCGCGCTCGGGAACGCATCGTCGCGGGTGTCGACCCAGACGATGCGGCAGTCGAGCCCGGCGAGTGCACCGACCAGCGCACGCCCGACGTGGCCCGCGCCGAACAGCACGACATGGAGCGCCGGCGGCTCTACGACGTCGAAGAGATACTGCTCGTCGCCGCGCTGCTCGTCGCCGCGCTGCTCGTCGCCGAGCGTCGCGAGCGCCGTCGACGCGCCGGTAGCGAGCATCCGGCGGGCGATGGTACTCGCCCGCGCGTCGCGCGCAGCGCTACCGAGCGAGCCTTCGATGGAATCTGCATCGACGACCAGCCGGCGCTCCGGTGCATCGCCGCGCGACGGCGTCACGACGACGCAGGCGACGCCCGCGCGATGCCGCGCGACGAGCCGGTCGACCCAGCGCGCGCCGGGCGCCACCGGATCGAAGAACAGCGTCGCGACACCCCCGCAGCATTGCCCGAGGCTCGCCGCCAGCGGAAAGCGCCGCAGGTCGGCGCCACCACCGGCGGCACCGTCACCGGCAGCGCCACGACCGGCGGCGACGAGCTCGCGCGCGATGCCGATCGCCTTGTATTCGAGCTGTCCGCCGCCGATCGTGCCGGCGACTGCGTCCTTCGTCACGACCATCCGCGCGCCGGGCTCGCGCGGCGCCGATCCGCGCACCGATGCGACGGTGACGAGCACCGCCGTGCTGCCCTCGCGCCCCGCCGCCGCGAGCGCGTCGATCCAGTCGCGCGAAGCCGTCATGCGGGAAGCGCTTCGCGCGCCCGCGCGCGCACGGCCGCCAGCGCCTTCATGATCGCCTCTCCGGTCGCCGGGGCGTCGAGCGGAGGATCGATCCGGTAATCGGCCACGCTCGCGATCGCGTCGCGGATCGCGAACAGGACCGAAAACGGCAGCAGCAGCGGCGGCTCGCCGACTGCCTTCGAGCGCAGGATGCTGTCGGCGACGTTGTCGTTCGCGAACAGCTTCACGCGAAAATCGGCCGGACAGTCGTTGACCGCGGGAATCTTGTACGTCGACGGCGCGTGCGTCATCAGCCTGCCCTCACGATCCCACCACAGCTCCTCGGTGGTGAGCCAACCCATCCCCTGGATAAATCCGCCTTCGACCTGTCCGATGTCGATCGCCGGATTGATCGGGTTGCCGGCGTCGTGCAGCGCGTCGGCGCGCAGGAGCTTCCACTCGCCGGTCAGCGTGTCGACGATCACCTCCGACACCGCCGCGCCGTAGGCGAAATAGAAGAACGGCTTGCCGGTCATCGTCGCCGCGTCCCAGTGCAAACCCGGCGTCGCGTAGAAGCCGTCCGACCAGAGTTGGACCCGCTCGCGATATGCGCGCGCAACGAGCTCGGCGAAGCCGATCGAGCGCTCGCCGAGCGAAACACGACCACCGGCGAAAACGACGTCCGCGGCGCTGCCGTCGAGGAGCTTCGCCGCGACGCCGGCGAGGCGCGCGCACAGCGTCAGCGCGGCGTCCTCCGCGGCCTTGCCGTTCAGGTCGCTGCCGGTCGACGCCGCGGTCGCCGACGTATTCGGCACCTTGCTCGTGTCGGTCGCGGTCGCGCGCACCTGGTCGATGCCGATGCCGAGCACGTGCGCGACCACCTGCGCGACCTTCGTGTGCAAGCCCTGCCCCATCTCGGTGCCCCCGTGGTTCACCAACACCGAGCCGTCGGTGTAGATCTGCACCAGCGCACCGGCCTGGTTGAAGTGGACGACGTTGAACGAGATGCCGAACTTGACCGGGGTGAGCGCAATGCCTTTCTTCAGCACCGGGCTCGACGCGTTGAAGGCGCGCGTCGCCGCGCGCCGCGTGCGGTATTCGCTCGTTGCCTCGAGCTCGGCGACGAGCTCGTGGATGACGTTGTCGTCGACCACCTGGCGATACGGCGTCACATTGCGCTCGGTCCTGCCGTAGAAGTTGCGCCTGCGGACGTCGAGCGGATCGAGACCGAGCTCGCGCGCGACGCTGTCGAGAATGTACTCGATCGCGATCGCGCCCTGCGGCCCGCCGAAGCCGCGGAACGCGGTGTTCGACTGCGTGTTGGTCTTGCCGCACAGCGCGACGATGTCGACGTCGGAGAGGTAGTAGGCGTTGTCGAAATGGCAGACGGCGCGCGTCGCGACCGCGCCGGAGAGGTCCGCCGAGAAGCCCGCGCGCAGCGCCATCACGATCTTCGCCGCGCGGATCGTCCCGTCGTCGTCGAATCCAGCCTCGTACTCGTAATGGAAGCAATGGCGCTTGCCGGTCGCGAGCATGTCGTCGTCGCGGTCGAGGCGAAGCTTGACCGGGCGCCCGGTGTGCCGTGCCGCCACCGCCGCGACGCAGGCGAAGAGCGCGGACTGGGACTCCTTGCCGCCGAAGCCGCCGCCCATCCTGCGCACCTCGACCCGTACGCGATTGGCCGAAATGTCGAGAGCGTGCGCGACGACGTGCTGCATTTCGGTCGGGTGCTGCGTCGAGCAATAGACGTGCATGCCGCCGTCTTCGCCCGGCAGCGCGTAGGACACCTGGCCTTCGAGATAGAACTGCTCCTGGCCGCCGACATAGAGCTCGCCCTTCATCCGATGCGGCGCTGCGGCAAGCGCGCGCTCGGCGTCGCCGCGGGTGAGGCGCATCGGCGGCAGCACGTACGACGCCTGCCGCTTCGCTTCCTGCGGCGTCAGCACCGCGGGGAGATCCTCCCACTCGCAGATCGCGAGGCGGCTCGCGCGGCGCGCCGCTTCGCGGTTGCTCGCGATGACCGCGAACATCGGCTGCCCGACGTACTGGACGAGGCCATCGGCAAGGATCGGATCGTCGTGGACGACCGGCCCGCAGTCGTTGGTGCCCGGGATATCGGCGGCGGTCAGGACCGCGACCACACCAGGCGCGGCGCGCACCGGAGCAAGGTCGAGCGCGCGGATGCGCGCGTGCGCGCGCGGGCTCAAGCCCAACGCCGCGTGGAGTGTCCCGCGCGCCTCGGGAATGTCGTCGGTGTACGTCGCTTCGCCGGAGACGTGGAGCTCGGCTGATTCGTGCGGAAGCGCAGCGCCACCGGCGTCGGCGACGCCTGCTACGACGTCCGCCTTCTCGTTCAGGAACGCCTCGGACTGGATGTTCATCGCGCCTCCCCGACGACTGCGTCGCCGCTTCCCGCGCGCAGCGCCCGTCCCGCCTCGAAGACGCTCAACGCCTCCGCCGGCAAAGCGCTGCCGGGACGCGTTTCGAGGTGGAAGCGCCACAAGAGATTCTGCGCCGTTTCCATCCGGTACGCGCTGCTCGCGCGCATGTCGGTAAGCGGCGTGAAATCCGACGCGAGCGCCGCCATCGCGGCGTGCGCTGCCTCGTCGTTCCACGGCCGCCCGGCGAGCGCCGCCTCGGCATGGCGCGCGCGCTGCGGCGTCGCGGCCATCCCGCCATAGGCGATGCGCACCGCCGCGATCCTGCCGGACTCGAGCCGCATCGCGAATGCCGCGCACACCGCCGAGATGTCCGAATCGTAACGCTTCGACACCTTGTACGTGCGGAACGCGAGTCCCGGAACCGGAAGCGGGACGTCGAGCGCCTCGACGACCTCGCCGCGGCGCAGGTCGTTCTTCATGTACGCGAAATAGAAGTCGTCGAGCGCAACGCTGCGCGAGCCTTCTGTGCTCCGCAGGACGACGCTCGCGCCGAGCGCGATCAGCCAGGGCATCGAATCGCCGATCGGCGATCCGTTGGCGACATTGCCGCCGAGCGTGCCCGCGTTGCGGATCGGTACCGACGCGAAGCGCTCCCACATCTCGGTCACCTGCGGATAGTGCGAAGCGAGCGCGCGGTACGCGTCCTCGAGCGTCGCCGTCGCACCGATGCGAATCGTCCCGCCCTCGCGGCGGATCACCTCGAGCTCGCGCACGTCGCCGACGTAGATGATCGTGCCCAGCTCGCGCGACTGCTTGTTGACCCAGAGCCCGACGTCGGTGCAGCCGGCGACGATCGTCGCATCGGGGTGGGCGGAGCGCAATGCGACGAGCTCGGCAATCGTCTTCGGCGCATGAAAGTCACCGGCGGGATGCCGGTAATGGAGACTCTCGGTGCGCGCGATCGCCTCGAGCGCGCTTGCCAGCGCGTCGCGGTCGAGATGAACCGCCGGCAGGTCGAACATCCGCGCTCCGGCTTCGAGGATCGGACGATAGCCGGTGCAGCGGCACAGGTTGCCGGAAATCGACGTACGAAGCTCGCGGTCGCCGGGGCGCCGACCGCGCTCCTCGGCGTCGAGATAGACACTCCACAGCGTCATGACGAAGCCCGGCGTGCAGAACCCGCACTGGGAGCCGTGGCAATCGACCATTGCCTGCTGGACCGGGTGCAGCGCGCCGTCACCGCGGCGCAGATCTTCGACGGTGAAGAGCGCCTTGCCGTCGAGGCTCGGCAGCAACTGGATGCACGCGTTGACCGCCTTCAGCTCGAGCTCGCCGCCGACGAGCTCTCCGACGACCACCGTGCAGGCGCCGCAGTCCCCTTCGGCACAGCCCTCCTTGGTGCCCGTACGGCCCGCCTCCTCGCGCAGCCAGCGCAGCACCGAGCAGGTCGGCTCGACGCCCGCCACGCTGACCGGTTTTCCGCCGAGGAGAAAGCGGAGTGGAGACTGCGAGCGGAGTGAGGACTGCGGTGGCGTCGGCTCGTGCATCGCGTGCTCCGTGAGCGTCGCCGGCGCGTTCGGCGCCCGGGCGCGGGATCGTCGAAGCGGATTGTACATCACGATTCAGAATGCTGTACACTGCTTTTGCATACAATTTCGTTGGTTTGCGCAGCCCGGACTCGTTGGATACGATGCGACGGCCGTTCTGTATGGCGACGACTGCGACATGACCCCGCTTTCGCTGCACGCTTGACGAGAAATCCGATGTCATCGCGCCCCAGGCGAACGGCGAAAGCTCCGCGCGCAACGTCGCGCGTCGGCAACGGCGCGCTCGACGCCGACGCGATCGCCGCGCGCATCTCCACCGCGATCGTCGAGCATCGCCTGCCTCCCGGCACCAGGCTCACCGAGGCGCGCCTGGGCGAAATCTTCGGAGTCAGTCGGACCAAGATTCGCGAAGCGCTGTACGTGGTCTCGCGCAGCCGGCTCGTGACCTGGCTGCCCGGCCGCACTGCCTTCGTCGCGCAGCCGTCGGTGGCGGAGGCGCACGAGTTGTTCGAGGTACGGCGCGCCCTCGAAGCGATCGCGACGCGCCGCCTCGCGCGCTCGATCCGCCCCGAGCAGATCACGCGGCTGCGCGCCCAGTGCGTGCGCGAACGCGAGGGAGTCGCGGCACAGAGCCTGCGTACCGGAACGCGACCGGGCAGCCGCCTGCTCAACGACTTCCATCGGCTGATCGCCGAGCTCTCCGGCAACGCCGTGCTGAATTCGCTCGTCGGCGAGATCAGCGCACGTACGTCGCTCGTCGAGGTGTATTACGGGACGGAAATGGACGCCACCTGCTCGTGCGACGAGCACGCCGAGATTCTCGCCTGCATCGAACGCGGCGATGGCGCCGGTGCCGCCAGGCTGATGGACAGCCATATCCGCCACATCGAGAGCTGCCTCAAGCTCGAGCAGTCGACGCCGCGAGCGTTCGACCTGCGCGCCGCGTTCGCGGAAGCCGACTAAGCCGCCAGGATCGCCACAGCGGCGTCCGCGAAGACCTGGCAGCCGAGCACGATGTCGTCGACGGCGGTGTCCTCGGTGTAGTGGTGGCTGACGCCGCCGATCGACGGAACGAACAGCATCCCCGCGGGCATCCGTCGCGCGAGAATCTGCGCGTCGTGCCCGGCGCCGCTGTGCATGCGCATGCAGCCCTGTCCGACGTGCCGCGCGGCAGCGGTGGCGATCGCGTCCTGGAACGGCGCGTGCATCGCGATCGGCTCGGTCGACGACGTGCGCACGATCTCGACGCGGCACGGGCCGGCCGCGTCCGCCGCCCTGGCGAGACGGATCGCCTCCGCGCCGAGCGCCTCCATCACCGCGAGTGATGGATCGCGGATCTGCAGCAGCATCTCGGCCTGCCCGGGAACGATGCTCGGTGCATTGGGCTCCAGCACGATGCGTCCGATCGTCCACACGGTCGACGGTCCCGCCCGCGTGGCGAATGCCTGGTGAACTTCGTTGCAGAACGCGGTCAGCGCGACTCCGGCGTCCCTGCGAAGCCGCATCGGCGTCGTGCCCGCATGATTCTGCGCGCCGACGAACGTTACGCGGTAGACGACGATGCCGACGATGGCGGTGACGACGCCGATGCGTCGCCGCTCGGTCTCGAGCACCGCCCCCTGCTCGATGTGCGCTTCGAGGTAGCCGCGGTAGCGCGACGGATCGAGCTTCGCGCGAGGCGTGCCGGCGAGCCCTGCGCGTGCGAGCGCATCGCGCAGCGACGTACCGTCGTCGCGATGCCGCGCGCGGTCGATCTCTGCCTCGTCGAGAACGCCGGTGAAGCTGCGGCTGCCGAGGAAGCTCTCGTAATGGCCTTCCTCGTCCTGCCACGCCGCCGCGTCGACGCCGATACCGCGGCAGCCGGGATCGGCGCGCAATGCGCGTGCGAGCTCGATGCCGTAGACGACGCCCATCGCGCCGTCGAGCCAGCCGCCGTGCGGCTGCGTGTCGCTGTGCGAGCCGACGAGAAGACGTGGACCGTCGCCGGGTGCACGCCCGATCACGTTGCCGATGCCGTCGATGCCGGCATCGAGACCGGCTTCGGCCATGCGCCCGGCGAGCCAGCGGCGCGCCGCGAGGTCTTCGGCGGAGAACGCGGGCCGGTGTACGCCGGTCTTGTAGCGACCGAATTCGGCGAGGCGACGCAGGTCGCGGATCAGGCGATCGCCGTCGATCGCGGGCATGTCGCCACCGCTCGGTGATCGGCGGCGCTGCGCCGGCTGCTCCCGAAATGCATTGCCGTAACTTCGACTCAGTGCAGCGTGCTTCTCATGCCCCCGAACCATCCATCGCCCTGGCAACCCGGAGGATTGGAATACGTCTCGTTGAAGCGGCCGCTGATCCCGCTCGGCGTCACCTGCATCTCGAAGGCCGCGAGCGTGCCGTTGGACCCGTCCGCACAGGTGAACGAGCCATTGACGCTACCCATCTGCCCTGCCTGCGTCAGCGTGCCCGAATAGACACACTCGGTGACTCCATCGTTGCCGATCGTCTGCATCTGGATCGACGCACCACTCTGCGTGATCTGCAACAGCCCCGGTGATTCGGTCGTCCGATCGAGCGATGGATCCGTGCACGCCGTAGCCTGCTCGTGCAGACCGCCCATGTAGGTGCCGCTGAAATCGTCGAGGACCAGCTCCTCGCGCACGACGTTCTTGACGACGCCGACCCCATCGACGGTGTAGCTGATGAGCCCCGAGTCGACCGATTGCGGAATCCACGTCATCGTGCCGACCTTCTGATACGTCACGAGGCCGGGATCGAAGGGAACCGTGCCGAACCACGGCCCGTTGGTGAGATAGAGATCGCCCGCCCAGATCATGTTGCCGGTCGAATACATCGTCGCGGTGTACCAGACCGGCGCATTGTCCGGGCCATAGACGTACATCGTGGCGAAGATGACCGAGCCGCGCTGCACGAGCTGGAATCCCCACCCGGACTCGCTCGGGTTGTACCAGACGTCGCTCTGATCGGTCGAGTACGACGTCGCCATCGACGCCGCGGACAACGTACATGCGGCACACAATCCGACGGCAAGCACGATCCGCTTCAGCATCATGGGCCCTCCTGTGCCATCGCATTGTCCGCACAGGGTCGGATCGGTCAATCGGTGCATCGCCGACACCGCGACCCGTCGAACGCCTACATCCGCACTCAGGGCCCGCTGACGCTAGAGTCCTGCGGCGCTTGCGACGAGCCCGCAGACGATGCCGCAGAGCGCTACGCACGCCGCGACGAACCAGATGACGCGTTGCGGCAGAACGCGTGACACCATGACCGCCGCGGGCACGCTCACCGCGGGCAACGTAATGAGAAGGGCAGCAGCCGGCCCCGCGCCGAGGCCGAGCGCCATGAGGCTCTGCACGATCGGCACTTCGCCCGCCGTGGGGATCACGAAGGCCGTGCCGACGATCGCGAAGAAGGCAATCCACAGGATGTCGTTGCCCCCCGCTGCCGGGATCGTCGGAAAGAGCCACGTCTGTGCGGCACCGAGGAGCAGCACGATGACGATGTATTCCGGGATCAGGCGAACGCTCAAGCGCCAGAAGGCGCGGCCCCAGCGCAGGAAGAAGTCATCGGTCGATTCGGATTCGTCCGGCGGCACGGCCTTGCCGATCGCGTCGACAGTCCCGGCCGCATGGCCGCCCGCGACGCGCTCGGCGAGCCAGGCAACGCCGAATACGATGGGAAGCGCGAAAGCGAGGCGCAGACCGACCCATTGCCACCCGAGCACGAAGCCGATGAACACGAGGGTCGCGGGATTGAGGAGCGGATTGGCGAGCCAGAACGCGACGGCGCTGCCGACGGTGCTCCTGGCGCGACGCAAGCCGACCACCACCGGCGCCGTACAGCAGGTGCACATCATGCTCGGCACCGCGGCGAGCCCACCCACGGCCACGCCACGAACACCGACGCGTCCGAACAGGCGCTCGATCCAGTGCGGCGGCAGGATTGCCTGGACACCCGAGCCCACCACGAGCCCCAGCAGCATCGCCTGCCAGATCGCCCTGCCGTAGGCGATCGCGTAGTGCCATGCGGTCTCCCATGACGGCGCCGCAGCGCTGCCCGCGCCGCCGGTGAGGATCGAATGGCCGATCGAATGCTGGGATGCCGCGACGAAGCTGCGCAGATAGTACGGGTGCCACTTCACGTAATAGAGACCGGCGACAAGGATCGCGAAGAACACGGCGAGCGTCGCGTACTGGCGCGGTGGTGTGGGGCTTGCAGCGGTATCCATTCGATGTCTCCGATCCGGTCGTTCAGGACGACGTCGTTTGCGGAATCATCGCGAAACGATACCACTTGTGGGGCGAGACCGACATTCCCCGGATCGCATTGCCCGGGTCGCGTGCCCGATCGGCGGTCGGCTGCGGCGACGTTGCGATCCTTGCCGGTCGCGCTCAGGAGCTTCGTGGACGATCAAGTCGAGCGACGGGGCTACGGCACGAGCAGCGAATATGTCCGGGATCTCATCCGGAAGGATCAGGAGCGCACTCGATTGCGTGAGCTGCTGCTCGGGGGCGCTGCTTCTGCCTCCGCTGGTCCGGTTGATCGTCAGTATTTCGACAAGCTGCGCAAGCGAGTCCACCGCCGACCGAGCCGGTGACCGGCAAACGTGCCGTCCTGCGAAAGCGGGCCGATCGCGACCTCGAAGAGGCGCTTGATTTCTATGTCCGTCGAGGGGCGCCGCGTGCGGCGCTCGAGTTCATCGACGCGCTGGAGCAGGCGCTTGGCGCCATCGAGTGTCACCCGGCGATAGGCTCAACCCGCTACGCAACGGAACTCGACTTGCCTGGCTTGCGTTGCCGGCAATTCAAAGGTCATTCGCATCTGGTCTTCTTTATCGAGCGTGAACACCACCTCGACGTTTGGCGCGTGTTGCACGGCAACCGCGACATTCCCGCATGGCTGCAGCCGGGCGACTGGGGTGAACGACGATGAGTGCGAAGGTCGAACGCAATGAACCGTGCCCCTGTGGCACCGGGATTCCAGAAGGAATCCGGGTTTGAGTGTGGCCGACCTAATACCGACATTAGCCCCGGAGCGAAGCTCGGTGTGCCTGGCGCCATCCGTCACTGGCGGCGGCACTGACTTGATTGCTGGCAGAATGTACTGACGGCACTGCTTCCCAGGAACCCTCTCATGGCCTACCCGGTCGCTTATGACGTCGCGCCGCAAGTGCACGATCGCAACCGGATCACGGTCTTCTTTCGCCTCGTCCTCGCAATCCCGCAGCTGATATTGGTAGGAGGCCCGGGCCTCGCGCTCGGTGGCGGATGGGTCTGGGAATCGGGCGGGTCTGGACACTGGGCGTGGGGATGGCGCTGGGGAGGCGGTGGCGTCCTGGGGATAGCGGCTTTCGTGATGACGATCATCGCGTGGTTCGCGATTCTCTTCGCCAGCACCCATCCACGA
>DASVWR010000122.1:0-8114 GCA_036393115.1 Casimicrobiaceae bacterium | reverse complement strand
CGCGCTCGGCATGGCGATGGGGCACGTGATTCTGAAGGAGTACTACGTCGATCGCACGGTGCCGTACTTCGACGACTACGCGCGGCGTTTCACCGATCTGCCGCTGCTCGTGATGCTGGAGAAGCAGGGCGATCGCTGGATCGCCGGGCGCTTTCTGCGTGCTTCCGATTTTGCCGGTGCGCTCGGGCACGACAACACCCCCGAGTGGAAGACAATCGCGCTCGACGAGACGAGCGGCGAGCCGGTCGCGCCGCAGGGTTCGATCGGCTATCGCTGGGGAAGCCGCGTCGAGCACGATCTCGGCAAGTGGAACCTCGAGCAGAAGAACGGGGCTACCGGAGCGGACGTGAAGCTCGCGCTGACGCTCCTCGGCCGCCACGACGACACGCTGCCGGTCACGTTCCCCTATTTCGGCGGCACGCTGCACGAGCACTTCCCGGCCAACGACCAGGGAAGCGACGTGCTCGTGCGCAAGGTCCCGGCGAAGCGCCTGACGACGGTCGCCGGCGAGGCGCTCGTGACCACCGTGTTCGATCTGATGTGCGCGAACTATGGCGTCGATCGGGGCTTCGGCGACGGCACTGCGAAATCGTACGACGACGACGTTCCGTATACGCCGAAGTGGCAGCAGTCGATCACCGGCGTCGACCCGGCACACGCGATCCAGGTCGCGCGCGAATTTGCGTCGACGGCCGAGCGCACGCACGGGCGCTCGCAGATCATCATCGGCGCCGGGATGAACCATTGGTACCACCAGGACATGAACTATCGCGCCGCGATCAACATGGCGATGCTCTGCGGCAGCGTCGGCGTCTCGGGCGGCGGCTGGGCGCATTACGTCGGGCAGGAGAAGCTCCGGCCGCAGACCGGCTGGCAGGTGCTCGCGTTCGCTTCCGACTGGGTGCGCCCGGCGCGGCAGATGAACGGGACGTCGTTCTTCTATGCGCACTCCGACCAGTGGCGTTACGAGAAGATCGAGGTATCGAGTCTCCTTTCGCCGACCGCGGACCGCGCGCGCTACCCGGGCTCGATGATCGACTTCAACGTGCGCGCCGAGCGGATGGGGTGGCTGCCTTCGGCGCCGCAGCTCGCGGCGAATCCTCTTCTGGTCGCGATGGACGCCGTCACCGCGGGTGTCGACCCACGCGAGTACGTTGCGAAGGGACTCGCCGAGGGGCGGTTGAAGCTCGCCTGCGAGGATCCCGACAATCCGATCAACTATCCGCGCAACCTGTTCCTGTGGCGCTCGAACCTCCTCGGATCGTCGGGGAAGGGGCACGAATATTTCCTGCGGCATCTGATGGGCGCGCAGCACAGCGTGCTCGGACCCGATCTCGGCGAGGCCGGAGCGGCGAAGCCGCAGGAGGTCGTTTGGCACGACGCAGCGCCCGAAGGGAAGCTCGATCTCCTCACCGTGCTCGATTTCCGCATGTCGACGACGTGCCTCTATGCCGACGTCGTACTGCCGACGGCGACGTGGTACGAGAAGAACGACCTCAACACCACCGACATGCACCCGTTCATCCATCCGCTCTCGGCGGCGGTCGACCCGGCGTGGGAAGCGCGCAATGACTGGGAGATCTACAAGGGGATCGCGCACAAGTTCTCGGAGCTCTGCGAAGGCCATCTCGGTGTCGAGCGCGACGTCGTGCTGCAGCCGGTCATGCACGATTCGCCCGGAGAGATCGCGCAGCCGTTCGACGTGGCCGACTGGAAGCGCGGCGAGTGCGAGCTCGTTCCTGGCCGCACGGCGCCCAACATCTTCGTCGTCGAGCGCGACTATCCGAACACCTACAAGCGCTATACCGCGCTGGGGCCGCTCGTCGCGAAGCTCGGCAACGGCGGCAAGGGCATCACCTGGCCGATGGAGAAGACGGTCGCCGGGCTCGGCGCGCTCAATCACCTGGTCGAGGAGGAGGGGGCGACGAAGGGCCTGCCGCGCATCGACCGCGACATCGACGCCGCCGAGGTGATCCTCTATCTCGCTCCCGAGACCAACGGCGACGTCGCCGTGCACGCGTGGGACGCGCTGTCGAAGCAGACCGGTCGCAGGCACCGCCACCTCGCCGAGACGCGCGAGGACGAGAAGATCCGCTACCGCGACATCCAGGCGCAGCCGCGCAAGATCATCACGTCGCCGACCTGGTCGGGCATCGAGAGCGAGAAGGTGAGCTATACGGCCGGCTACACCAACGTGAACGAGCTGATTCCGTGGCGGACCCTCACCGGGCGGCAGCAGTTCTACCAGGATCATCGCTGGATGCGCGACTTCGGCGAGGGCCTTTGCCTGTACAAGCCGCCGGTCGACACGAAGACCGTCGCCGCCGTCGTGCGCAAGTCGAACGGCAATCCCGAGATCGTGCTGAACTTCATCACGCCGCACCAGAAGTGGGGCATCCATTCGACCTACACCGACAATCTGCTGATGCTGACGCTGTCGCGCGGCGGACCGATCGTGTGGATCTCGGAGACCGATGCGAGGAAGGCCGGCATCGAGGACAACGACTGGATCGAGCTCTACAACGCCAACGGCGCGCTGACAGCGCGGGCGGTGGTGAGCCAGCGGGTGCAGGACGGGATGTGCCTGATGTACCACGCGCAGGAGAAGATCGTGAATGTTCCGGGCTCGGAAGTGACCGGGCATCGCGGCGGCATCCACAACTCGGTCACGCGCACGCTGCTCAAGCCGACCCACATGATCGGCGGCTACGCCCAGCTCTCCTACGGCTTCAACTACTACGGCACGGTCGGCTCGAACCGTGACGAGTTCGTCGTGCTGCGCAAGATGGCAAAGGTCGACTGGATGGACGAGCCGACCGCCTCGGCTGCGGGCTGACGGCGCGGCAACGGAACGGGCACGGTGACGAACATGTCGGACGGCTGGAGTCGGAGGCGCAAACAATGAAAATCAGGGCACAGATCGCAATGGTGCTGAACCTCGACAAGTGCATCGGGTGCCACACCTGCTCGGTCACCTGCAAGAACGTCTGGACCTCGCGCGTCGGCATGGAGTACGCGTGGTTCAACAACGTCGAGACGAAACCCGGCATCGGCTATCCGAAGGACTGGGAGAACCAGGAGCGCTGGAAAGGCGGCTGGGAGAGGAAGGGCAGCGGCATCCGCCTGAAGCAGGGAAGCCGCCTCGGCGTGCTGATGAAGATCTTCGCCAACCCGAACCTGCCCGAGATCGACGACTACTACGAGCCGTTCACCTACGACTACGAGTTCATCCAGACCGCTCCGGAGATGCCGACGCCGCCGGCCGCGCGGCCGATCTCGGTCATCACGCGCAAGCGGATGCAGAAGATCGAGTGGGGCCCGAACTGGGAGGAGATCCTCGGCGGCGAGTTTTCCAAGCGCTCGCAGGACTACAACTTCGCCGATATGGAAAAGGAGATGTACGGCGAGTTCGAGAACACGTTCATGATGTACCTGCCGCGGCTGTGCGAGCACTGCCTCAACCCGGCGTGCGTCGCGTCGTGCCCGTCGGGCTCGATCTACAAGCGCGAGGAGGACGGGATCGTCCTCATCGACCAGGACAAGTGCCGCGGCTGGCGGATGTGCGTCTCGGGCTGCCCGTACAAGAAGATCTACTACAACTGGACTTCGGGAAAGGCCGAGAAGTGCATCTTCTGCTATCCGCGCATCGAGGTCGGCCAGCCGACCGTGTGCTCGGAGACCTGCGTCGGACGCATTCGCTACCTCGGCGTGCTGCTCTACGATGCCGACGCGATCGAAAAGGCGGCGGCGGTCGCCGATCCGCAGGACCTGTACCAGGCACAGCTCGATCTCTTCCTCGATCCGCACGACCCGGACGTGCAGGCGCAGGCGCGCAAGGACGGCGTGCCCGACAACTGGCTCGAAGCCGCGCGGCGCTCGCCAACCTACAAGATGGCGATCGACTGGAAGATCGCGTTCCCGCTGCACCCGGAATACCGGACGCTGCCGATGGTGTGGTACGTGCCGCCGCTGTCGCCGATCTCGTCGCGGGCCAATGCCGGCCAGGTCGCCGACGCAGGCGGCATTCCGGACGTGCGCAGCCTGCGCATTCCGGTGCGCTACCTCGCCAACCTGCTGACGGCGGGGAAGGAGGAGCCGGTCGTCAGCGCGCTCGAGCGGATGCTGGCGATGCGTGTGTTTTACCGCGGGCGCCAGCTCGACGGACGCGACGATGTCGAGCTCCTCGCGCGCGTCGGTCTCGACGTCGCGGCGGTCGAGAGCATGCACCGCTACCTGTCGATCGCCGATTACGAGGACCGCTTCGTGATTCCGACGACGCACCGCGAATACGCGGAGACGGCCTACTATCTGCGCGGTGAGTGCGGCTTCTCGTTCGGCAACGGCTGCTCGCCGGGCGAGACGCCCGGGACCCTCTTCGGCGGCAAGATGGGCGGCCGGCGCGTGTTTCCGATCCGCGTCCGCGGCGAGGACGGGCGCGAGAAGGTGGCCGACTACTGATGGGCGAATCGATGCTGCTGCGCGCGCTCGGCGCGCTCCTCACCTATCCCGGGCCCGAGCTCGTCGCGGCGCTGCCCGAGATCACTGCGGTGCTGGCACGCGCGGGCGAGCTCCCGGCGGCGGATCGCGCCGCGCTCGCCGCGCTGATTGCCGAGATGGAGCGAAGCGATGCGCTCGAACTCGAGGAGCGCTACGTCGCGCTGTTCGATCGCGGGCGCGCGACGTCGCTCAACCTGTTCGAGCACCTGCACGGGGATTCGCGCGACCGCGGCCCGGCGATGGTCGCGCTGATGGACGTTTACGCGCGCGCCGGTTTTCGCCTCGCGACGAAGGAGCTGCCGGACTTCCTGCCGGTCGTTCTCGAGTACCTGTCCTGCCGCGAGCACGCCGAGGTCGTCGCGATGCTCGCCGATTGCGCGCACATCGTGCGCTCGCTCGGAGAGACGCTGCTCGCGCGCGACAGCCGATACGCAGCGGTGTTCGCGGCATTGCTCGCGATCGCCGGCGCGGACGGACTCGACCGCAGCCTTGGCGGGAAGGCGGCAGCGAGCGAGCCGGCCCTCGACGACGACTGGGCCGAGCAGCCCGCGTTCGCGCCTCCTGCGGACGGGGCGAAGGCCCGGGGCACTACGATGCATTTCGTTCCGCCGCGACACGGATGAAGCGGCTGCGATCCACGAGAAACGAACGATGAACGCTATGCACGCTTTCCTGTTCGGCATTTATCCTTACATCGCGCTCGCCGTGTTCTTCGTCGGCAGCCTGATCCGCTTCGACCGCGACCAGTACACGTGGAAGAGCGATTCGTCACAGCTGTTGCGCCGGCGCGAGCTTCGCTGGGGATCGAACCTGTTCCACTTCGGCGTCCTCGTCGTGTTCTTCGGCCACCTGTTCGGCTTCCTGATTCCCGATTCGGTGGCCGATCTCGTGATGACGCCGACCGAGCACGCGCTCCTCGCGATGATCGGCGGCGGCATCGCCGGCGTTGCGGCGCTCGCCGGTCTCACGCTGCTGATCCACCGCCGCCTCGTCGATCCGCGCATCCACGCCAATACGCGGCCGTGGGACATGGGCATCCTCTCGCTCTTGTGGATTCAGCTCGTTCTCGGCCTGTGGACGATCTATTTCTCGTCGCAGCATCTCGACGGCGCGATGTTCCTGCGGCTCGTCGCGTACGTGCAGGGTATCGTCTCGTTCCGTGCCGGCAATGCCGACCTCCTGATCGGCGTCCCCTGGGTTTACCAGGCGCACATCGCGATCGGCCTCACCATCTTCCTCGTCTTCCCGTTCACGCGGCTCGCGCACATCTGGAGCGGCTTCGCGACTGTTGCCTACCTGTTCCGGCCGGCGCAGATCGTGCGCACGCGCAGCCAGCAGGCGCGCAGCCTGCCGCGCGTCGCGGGCAGCGACGCCGCCGCGAGGCAGCGATGAGCGATGTCGCAGCGGGCGCCGGAGCGATCGGGCCGACGCCGGAGGCGCCGGTCGGGCCTGTGGTCGTCAACGGCGTGACCATCGACGCAACGGGCTTTCCGAGCATCGAGGCGGCCGCGGTACGCGAGTTGATGCGCCAGCGGGCGATCGCCGAAGGGCTCGTCGCCGTCGCCGCCGGTGCCGGCGATACCGACGCTGCGATCGAGCGATTGCTCGAGCGCGAGGTGAAGACGCCCGAGCCGACCGAAGAGGAGTGCCGGCGCTATTACGCCGCGCATCCGGGCGCGTTCGTCGCCGGCGAACTCGCCGCGGTCCGCCACATCCTGTTCCAGGTCACGCCGCACACGCCGGTGCCGGCACTGCGCGCGCGGGCGGAGGGTGTGCTTGCCGACGTGTTGCGCGAGCCCGGGCGCTTCGAGGATCTCGCTCGCGAGTGGTCGAACTGTCCGTCGGCGCAGCACGGTGGCAACCTGGGACAGCTTCAGCGCGGTGAGATGGTGCCCGAGTTCGAGCAGGCGATCTTCGGCGAGACGTGGACCGGCATCCGCCGCGAGCTCGTGAAGACGCGCTTCGGCTTCCACATCGTCGCCGTCGAGCAACGCGCGGCGGGCACGACCCTTCCTTTCGAGGCGGTACACCCGCGCGTCGCGGCGCGTCTTCGCGAAGCGGTGCTCGCGCGGGCGCTCGAGCAGTACGTGCGCGTGCTGGCCGGCGCCGCCGAGCTGCGCGGCGTGGATCTCGGCGCGAGCGCGACTCCGCTCGTGCAGTAGCTCGGCGCCTGCTCCGCGCTCCGCTGCCGGCGCTTCGCGATCAGGTGCCGAGGATTCGCGCGAGCATGTCGGGTCGGACGAGCTCGATGCGTGCGCGGCCGCCGTCGAACCATCCAGCACGCTGCCAGCGCCCCAGCACGCGTACGACGGTCTCGGTACGCGCGCTCACCAGTTGACCGATCTGCTCGCGCGTGAGGCCGACCTCGATCGTCACGGCTCCCGTCGCCGACGGCACGCCGAAGCGGCGCGCGAGATGGAGGAACAAAGCCGCAAGCCGGCGCGGTACCGTTCCGGCGCTCACGATGTCGATCTTGTCGCGCAGCGCATCGGTGTGCGCGAGGAGCGCGCGGTCCACGGCGTCACGCAGCGACGGCGACGAAGAGTGCGCCGCGGGGAGCGGCGCCGCGGGAATCCAGCGTACGCCGACCGAAGCGAGGGCCACCGCTTCCGCCGGAAAAGGCTCACGCGCGAGCGCGGCCGATAGGCCGATCACATCGCCGGGCCCGAACAGGCCGAGCACGATCGTGTCGCCGGCCGCAGTCAGGCGGCGGATCGCGACGATCCCGCGTCGGATCACGGCGAAATGGACCGCAGCGTCGCCGGCGTGCCACAGCAATGCGCCCGCGTCGAACGCATCCTCGCCGCCTGCCGCCGCGAGCCGCAACAGGGCGTCGTCGCCGCCGTCGGTCGCGCCGTGGCGGTCGACCGACGGGCTTCGCTCGTTCACGACGATGCCCCGCCGGCGGGCAAGGCCCGCTATAGCAGGCCGAGCTGGAGCTTCACGTCGTCGGTCAGAAGGTCGATCGTCCACGGCGGATCCCAGACGAGCTCGACGCGGACCTCCGTGACCCCCGGGACCTCGTAGAGCCGCTGCTCGACGACCGACGGAAAGGTGCCCGCAACGGGGCACGCCGGCGCGGTCAGGGTCATCCGGATCCCGATCCGGCCGTCGTCGTCGATCGCGAGGTCGTAGATCAGCCCGAGGTCGTAGATGTTGACGGGGATCTCCGGGTCGAAGATCGTCCGCAGCGCAGCGATCACGTTCGTGCGCAGCAGCTCGGTGTCACCGCCACCGTTACCGTCGCCTTTGTCGCGCGCAGGTGCCGGCTGCGAACCGATCGTGGAGTCGTCGCCAGTCATCGCTATTCGGTGCTGATCGGCTTCGCGGCGCGCTCGAGCGCCGCGTGGAGCGTGTGCCAGGCGAGCGTCGCACACTTGACGCGCACCGGAAACTCGCGCACCCCGGCGAGCACTTCGAGCTTGCCGAGGTCGGGATGAGTGCCTTCGTCCTTGCCGGTGACCATCCGGTGGAACTCGTCGAAGAGCTTCTGCACCTCGGCGACCGGTTTCCCCTTGACGGCCTCGGTCATCAGCGACGCCGACGCCGTCGCGATCGCGCAGCCGCCGCCCTGGAACGCGACGTCGCGCACGACCCCGTCGGCGACGTCGAGCCAC
>DASVWR010000121.1:0-2775 GCA_036393115.1 Casimicrobiaceae bacterium | reverse complement strand
TGCGCCGATCGCGATGGAGGAGGGGCTGCGCTTTGCGATCCGCGAGGGCGGGCGCACGGTGGGTGCCGGCGTGGTGGCGAAGGTGATCGAGTAGGCAGGATCGAGGATCGAGGAGTGGGGATCGAGGGGCGAGGACGAGGGATTGGGGATAGAGGATCGAGGAGCGAGGATTCCTGAATAGGCCAGTAGCTCAATTGGCAGAGCGGCGGTCTCCAAAACCGCAGGTTGGGGGTTCGATTCCCTCCTGGCCTGCCCTTCCCAGGGATCGGGCATCAAACTGAAATGGACAAACTGAAGATCGTTCTTGCGATCGCCTGCGTCGTCGCCGGAATCTGGGCCTATTACTACTTCCCGAACGCGGTTCCGATCCTGCGCTTCCTGATGGTGGTCGGCGGACTCGGTCTCGGATTGCTCGTCGCGTGGACGTCGACGATCGGCAGGGAGTTCTTCGCGTTCGCGCAGGAGTCGCGCGCGGAGGCGGGGCGCGTCGCGTGGCCGACGCGCAAGGAGACCGTGCAGACGACGGCGGTCGTGTTCGCCTTCGTCGTAGTCATGGCGCTGTTTCTCTTCGCCGTCGATTCGTCGCTGGCGTGGCTGGTCAACTGGCTGACGGGACGACCCGAATGATGGCCGACAAGAAATGGTACGTGGTGCACGCGTACTCGGGATTCGAGAAGAGCGTCCAGCGCACACTCGCCGAGCGGATCAAGCGTTCCGAATTGCAGGAGCAGTTCGGCAAGATCCTGGTCCCGGTCGAGGAAGTGGTCGAGATGAAAGGCGGCCAGAAGGCGATCTCCGAGCGCAAGTTCTTTCCGGGTTACGTGCTGGTCGAGATGGAGATGACCGACGACACCTGGCACCTCGTGAAGAGCACGCCGAAGGTCACCGGGTTCGTCGGCGGCACCGCCAACCGGCCGACGCCGATCACCCAGAAGGAAGTCGACGCGATCCTGCGCCAGGTCCAGGAAGGCGTCGAGAAGCCGCGGCCGAAGGTGCTGTTCGAGATGGGCGAGGCAGTGCGGATCAAGGAAGGGCCGTTCACGGATTTCCACGGCAATGTCGAAGACGTGAATTACGAGAAGAGCAAGCTGCGCGTTTCGGTGTCGATCTTCGGTCGCTCGACGCCGGTGGAGCTCGATTTCTCGCAGGTCGAGAAGGCGTAGTCCGTCACGGCGGGGGCCGGTGGGAATCGCCGCTGGCGTGGCGCGACGGACTACGCGTCCGCGTTGGAACGTCGCCTGCGGCGACGCTCGACGCGGACGGAATGAAAACGTGTTGATGGATAACGGCAGGGTGCCGATGTTGCGGTTGTGCGGGGAGGCCGCTTCGGTGGCCGTACGGACCCGATAGGAGACTTGGAATGGCGAAGAAAGTCGTCGGTTACATCAAGCTGCAGGTGCCTGCGGGGAAGGCCAATCCGAGCCCCCCGATCGGGCCGGCGCTCGGCCAGCGCGGGCTCAACATCATGGAGTTCTGCAAGGCGTTCAACGCGCAGACGCAGAGCGTCGAGCCGGGCCTGCCGATACCGGTGATCATCACTGCATACGGCGACAAGAGCTTCACCTTCGTGATGAAGACGCCCCCGGCGACGGTGCTGATCAAGAAGGCGGCGAAGGTCGAGAAGGGGAGCAGCAAGCCGCACCTCGAGAAGGTGGGTAAGCTCACGCGCGCGCAGGCCGAGGAGATCGCGAAGGCGAAGCAGCCCGACCTCACCGCCGCGGGCCTCGATGCCGCGGTCCGTACGATCGCCGGCAGCGCCCGCAGCATGGGCATCACCGTCGAAGGAGTGAAGTGATCATGGCCGAGCAGAAGACTCCTCGTCTCTCCAAGCGCATGAAGTCGGTGCGCGGCAGAGTCGATCGCGCGAAGAGCTACAACGTCGACGCCGCGCTCGCGCTCGTGAAAGAGACCGCGACGGCGAAGTTCGATGAGTCGGTCGACGTCGCGGTCAATCTCGGCATCGACGCGAAGAAATCCGATCAGACGGTGCGCGGCTCGGTCGTGCTGCCGGCCGGCACCGGGAAGAAAGTGCGCGTCGCCGTGTTCGCGCAGGGCGACAAGGCGAAGGTCGCCGAAGAGGCCGGTGCCGAGATCGTCGGATTCGACGACCTCGCGGCGAAGATCAAGGAAGGCTTCATGGATTTCGACGTCGTGATCGCCTCGCCCGACGCGATGCGCGTCGTGGGCCAGCTTGGCCAGATCCTCGGGCCGCGCGGGCTGATGCCGAACCCGAAGGTCGGCACCGTGTCGGCCGACGTCGCGCAGGCGGTGAAGAACGCGAAGGCCGGGCAGGTGCAGTACCGCACCGACAAGGCCGGCATCGTCCAGTGCACGATCGGCCGTGCGTCGTTCACGCCGGAGCAGCTGAAGACGAATCTCAACGCGCTGATCGACGCGCTCAACAAGGCGCGCCCGCAGGGCATCAAGGGCGTCTACCTGCGCCGGATCAGCGTGTCGTCGACGATGGGGGCGGGCGTGCGCATCGACACCGCCGGCTTCAGCCAAGCGCCCGCGAACGCATGACGAAGAATGTACGCATGACGACGAAATGACGGACGCGCCGGCGACGGCTGGCGCCGAAAGCAAACGACGAGGAAACGAATTTGAGGGAACGCGGGGGGCGCAACTGCTGCTCGCGGACCGTCAAAGACCGCCGGGGCGAAAGCTCAAACCCGAATCGGGCCCGGCGCAGATGGTGCCCTCGACCAGGATGGTCCTGGACGTGTGGTCACCGAACCATGCAACAGAGGTGACGATGAGTCTCAATCTGGAACA
>DASVWR010000120.1:0-10531 GCA_036393115.1 Casimicrobiaceae bacterium | reverse complement strand
GAACGGTCCCATCGCGAAGCCGAAATCGACCAGCGCGTGGTCGACGTCCTGCGGCAGCGCCCCTTCCTCGAGCAGGAAGAAGGTCTCGCGCGTGCGCTGCATCAGCATCCGGTTGCCGACGAAGCCGTCCGCGCCGCCGACGGCGACCCCGACCTTGCCGAGGGCGCGTCCGACCCGCATCGCCGTCGCAAGCACCGCCGGGGCAGTGAGCGGCGCCCGCACGTTCTCGACCAGACGCATCACGTTGGCCGGGCTGAAGAAGTGCATGCCGACGACGTCGTGCGGGCGCTGCGTGAAGCCCGCGATCGTCGCGACGTCGAGGTACGACGTGTTGGTCGCGAGCACCGCCTCCGGCTTCGCGATCGCGTCGAGCTTCTCGAAGACCTGGCGCTTGACGCCGAGGTCCTCGAACGCCGCCTCGACGATGAGATCAGCGTCGCGCAGCGCCGCCCAGTCGAGCGTCGGCGCGATGCGCGCGATGCGCTCGTCCATCGCGGCCTGCGCGAGGCTTCCGCGCTCTACGCTCGCCGAATAGTTGCGCCGGATGCTCTCGATGCCGCGCGCAAGCCCTGCGGCGTCGGCGTCGAGCAGCGTGACGGGGATGCCGGCATTGGCGAAGCACATCGCGATCCCGGAGCCCATCGTCCCGGCGCCGACGATGCCCGCACGGCGGACTTCGCGCGGCTTCACGTCGGGTGCGAGTCCCGGCACCTTTGCCACTTCGCGCTCGGCGCGGAACGCGTAGCGCAGCGCCGCCGATTGCTCCGACGCGCGCAACTCGAGAAAGAGCTCGCGCTCGCGCGCGAGGCCCTCGTCTAGCGGGAGCTTCGCCGCGGCGGCGAGCGCGTCGATCGCGGCCTGCGGCGCGTGCTGCCCGCGCTGCCGCCTTGCCGCGTCGGCGCGCGCGCGCGCGAAGAGCGCTTCGCCGGCGGCCGGCGCCGGAAGCCCGCCGCTCTTCCTCGCCGCAGCGGGGTCCGCCGCGAGGCGCTTCGCGGTGGCGATTGCGCTGGTGACGAGGTCGTCACCGGCGATCTCGTCGATCGCGCCCGCAGCAAGCGCATCGACGGCGCCGATCGGCTCGCCACCGACGATCATCTCGAGCGCGCGCTCGAAGCCGACGAGCCGCGGGAGGCGCTGCGTGCCGCCGGCCCCTGGCAGCAATCCGAGCTTTACCTCGGGCAGGCCGACGCGAGCGCCCGGTGCCGCCACCCGGTAATGGCAGGCGAGCGCAATCTCGAAGCCTCCGCCGAGCGCCATGCCGTGGAGCGACGCGACGATCGGCTTCGCCGAATCCTCGATCGCCTGCGTGAGCTCCGGGAGCTGCGGGGCCTCGGGCGCGCGGTCGAGCTCGGCGAGGTCCGCGCCGGCGATGAAGGTCCGGCCCGCGCAGGCGATCACCACCGCGTCGACGCCGGAATCGGCGTTCGCGCGCCGTACCGCATCGAGGAGGTCGGCGCGGACCGAGGTCGACAGCGCGTTGACCGGCGGATGGTCGACGGTGATGACGGCGATGCGATCGCGCACGAGCGTGCCGACGTGCGTCATGGTCGGATTATCCACGCGCGCGCGTACATCGCGTTAACAGGCCCTAGTACGTCTCGATATGCAGGCGGCTCTTCGCGAGGAGCGCGGGCTTCAGGCGCTCCCAGTCGAGGTCGTGCGCGCGGCAGACGTCGCGGAACGCATCGATGACGCCCTCCTCCATCTCCTTGAGGCCGCACAGGTAGATGAAGCAGTCGTCGTCGATCAGCATGCGCGCGACCTTGTCGCCGCGCTCGCGGATGCGATCCTGCACGTAGCGCTTCGGCTCACCGGGGACGCGCGAGAACGCGAAATTGATGTCGATGAAGTCCTTCGGGAGCTTCATGAGCGGTCCGAAATACGGCAGCTCCTGTTCCACGCGCGCGCCGAAGAAGAGGAGGAGCTCGCCGCCTTCCTTCAGCGCACGGCGCCTGCGCCGCCGCTCGGTCATCGCGCGCATCGGCGCCGATCCGGTGCCGGTGCAGATCATCATCAGCGACGAGCCGGGGTGATTGGGCTCGAGGAAGCTCGTGCCGTAGGGTCCGACGACCTTCACCTCGTCGCCGATCGCGAGATCGCAGAGGTAGTTCGACGCGACGCCGTGCACGGCCCTGCCGTCGCGATCGGCGGTGACGCGCTTCACCGTGAGTGCAACGTTGTTGTAGCCGGGGCGCTCGCCTTCGCGCGGACTCGCGACCGAGTAGAGGCGAACGTAGTGTGGGTTGCCGCCCGCATCCGTTCCCGGCGGAACGATGCCGAGCGTCTGCCCTTCGAGCAGCGGAAACGCCGTATTGCCGAAATCGAGCACGAGGTGGCGGATGTCGGCCGACGCATCGTCGGCGGTCAGCCGGTAGTTGCCGGTGACTCTCGCGATGGCCGGCTTCGCGATCGAATAGAGGTTGACGTACGGATGCGCGGCCGACCACGGCGGAGTCGCCGGCCCACCCTGTCCCGCGGTCGCGATCTCGGTCAACGCGCGTACTTCGGAGGGCACCTCGGCCGGCGCTTCGGGCTCGAGCTCGACGGGCGGCGGCAGCGCGTCCCAGGCGAGCTGCTCGTCGAGCGTGTATGGCGTCGATTTCAGCACCTGGTGCCAGTGATCGATCGCGCCGGTCGGGCACGGTGCGACGCACGAGTGACAGCCGCCGCACACCGCGAAATCGACGACGTAGTTGCGCGCGTCGTGGCTGATCGCGTGAACCGGACAGCTCGCTTCGCAGGTGTTGCAGCGAATGCAGACCTCGGGATCGATCAGGTGCTGCAGCGCGTAGTCGGCGCTCGGGGCGGCGGTAGGCATGCTCAGCTCCGGTTCGCTCGTCGCAGCGCGCTTGGGTCCATCGCGTAAGCGCCTCCTAGTTGAAGCGCACGTATTCGAACTCGACCGGCTGGCGATTGATGCCGATCGCGGGCGGCGCGATCCAGCCGGCGAACCGCCCGGGCTCGACCACGCGTCCCATCAGCGATGCGACGAACGCGCGGTCGTCCGCCGTCGGCAGCCAGCGGTCGACATTCGCGTTCCAAGCCGCCTCGCCGATCACCTCGCCTTCGGGCGAAACGCGCAGCTCGGCAAAGCTGCCGATCCGGCGGTTGAACGCCTTGTGCGGAACTTCGAGGCGCTGCGGCAGTCCGGCTTTCTCGATCACCTTGTTCCAGCGTCCGACGCCGCCCTGCGAGTCCTTGACGAAGTCGTCACGCAGCACCTCGTTCAGCGCATTCAGCATCGGCGCTACCTGCTCGACGAGCCTGCCGCCGACCGCGGCGAGCAGCGGATAGGCCGCGTCCTGCAGTGCATGATCGTCGGTGCGCTTCGTCTCGTCGTAGCGCCCCTTCAACCCCGACGTGTAGAACGTCGCAGCATTCGACGACCGGTCGGCGCCGAACAGGTCGATCGTCACGCTGTAGTGGAAGTTGAGGTAGCGCTGAATGGTCGGCAGGTCGATGACACCCGCCGCGCGCAGCCGGTCGGGATCGTCGGTCTTCAATTCATTCATCACCTGGCAGGTACGCTGGACGATGCGCGAGACACCCGATTCGCCGACGAACATGTGATGCGCTTCCTCGGTCAGCATGAACTGCGTCGTGCGTGCGAGGGGCTCGAATCCGGACTCGGCGAGCGCGCAGAGCTGGAACTTGCCGTCGCGGTCGGTGAAGTAGGTGAACATGAAGAGCGACAGCCAGTCGGGCGTGCGCTCGTTGAACGCGCCGAGGATGCGCGGGTTGTCGGTGTCTCCCGATCGTCGCGTCAGCAGCGCCTCCGCTTCCTCGCGCCCGTCGCGCCCGAAATGCCGATGCAGCAGGTACACCATCGCCCACAGATGGCGCCCTTCCTCGACGTTGACCTGGTACAGGTTGCGCAGGTCGTAAAGCGACGGACAGGTGTTGCCGAGATGACGCTGCTGCTCGACCGATGCCGGCTCGGTGTCGCCCTGGGTGACGATGATGCGCCGCAGATTGGCGCGGTGCTCGCCGGGAACGTCGTGCCAGACGGGCTGCCCCTTGTGCGCGCCGAAATGAATCACCGCGTCCGGCCGCGGCGGGTTGAGGAAGATGCCCCAGCGGTAGTCGGGCATCTTCACGTAGCCGAACTGCGCCCAGCCGTCGCGATCGACACCGACCGCCGTGCGCAGGTAGACGTCGTGCGCCAGCGCACCGACAGGCCCCATGCTCTTCCACCAGTCGACGAAGCGCGGCTGCCAATGCAGCAGCGCGCGCTGCAGCGCGCGATCGCTGCCGAGGTCGACGTTGTTGGGGATCTTCTCGCTGTAGTTGACGTCCATCAGACGCGCTCCCAGTTGAAGCCGGCCTTGCGGCCGCTCCCGAATACTTTCAGTGCGCCACTTTCGCCGACCGCGTTGGGGCGCGTGAAGATCCAGTTCTGCCACGCCGACAGCCGCCCGAAGATGCGTGTTTCCATCGTTTCGCCCGCGCCGAAGCGCAGGTTCGCCTCCATCCCGGTCAGCGCGTCCGGCGAGAGGCTCGCGCGCTCCTCGAGCACGATGCGGATCTCGTCGTCCCAGTCGAGGTCGTCGAGCGCGGCAGTGACGAGCCCGAGCGCCTCGGCGTCGCGGGCCGCGAGCTTCGTTGCGCTCGCTGCGCGCAGCTTCGCGAGCGCTGCGGTCTCGCCATAGAAGCGCGCGTCGATCCGCGAGCGTCCGTCGACGCGCGGATAGGCACCGAAATTGCGCGGCGAGAGTGCGATCGCGGGCGCCTCGGCGAGATCGTCGGGGAGATCGAGCATGTAGCTGCGGTCCGCCGCCAGAGCGAGCTCGAAGAGCGTCCCGGCGAACGCCGACTGCGGCCGGATCAGCGCGACGAGTGTGCGCGAGCTCGTTTCGAGGCGCGCCAGCGTGCGGCGCAGGAGACCGGTCGTCTCGCGCACGAACCAGTGCGCCGCGTGCTTCTCGAGCGCGGCGTCCGCGGCGAGCACGGCGTCGGGGTCACCGCTCGTTTCGAGGATCCAGGTGCCGATGTCGAGATGGTTCGTACGCAGCATCAGGATCGCGTCGTCGAGCTCGCGGCCCATCCTGAGCGGCCACCAATCGGCTCCCGCAGCGACGATCGCGTCGATGCTCTCGGGCTGCGCTGCGCCGGCCTGCTCCGCTTTGGGCGCGCGGACGGTGATGGTCGCACGCCGCGCCGCAGCGTCGATCGACGCATCGACGAACGCGTAGTGGTAACCTCTTTCGTCGATGCGGCGCTCGAGCGGCGTCAGCGTGACGCCCTTCGCGTCGCGCGGGCGATCGCTCGCCTCGGCGAGCTCGAGCGCGCGCTTTCGCACATCGGCCGCGAAGTCCTTCGGCTTCACGATCGCGTCGACGAGCCGCCAGTCCTTCGCGCGCTGCCCGCGGATGCCCTCGGTTGTCGTGCAGAAGACGTCGGCGAGGTCGTGGCGGACGCGGCGCTTGTCGGTGAGACGCGTGAGGCCGCCGGTTCCCGGAAGGACGCCGAGGAGCGGCACCTCGGGGAGACTCACCGCCGACGAGCTGTCGTCGACGAGCATGATCTCGTCGCAGGCGAGTGCCACCTCGTAGCCTCCGCCCGCCGTGGTGCCGTTGCACGCGGCGAGAAACCTGAGGCCCGAGTGGCGGCTCGAGTCCTCGATGCCATTGCGCGTCTCGTTGGTGAACTTGCAGAAGTTCACCTTCCACGCGTGCGACGACGTGCCGAGCATGAAGATGTTGGCGCCCGAGCAGAAGACGCGCTCCCTGGCGCTCGTCAGCACGACCGTGCGCACCTCGGGATGCTCGAAGCGGATGCGCTGGATCGCGTCATGGAGCTCGATGTCGACGCCGAGGTCGTACGAGTTCAACTTCAGCTTGTAGCCGGGGCGAATGCCGCCATCCTCGTCGACATCGAGCGCGAGCGTCGCCACCGGTCCGTCGAAGGAGAGCCGGTAGTGCCGGTAGCGATCAGGACGAGTCTCGTAATCGACGAACGCCGGTGCCGCCGCGGTGGCGCCTGCAACCTTCGTGTCCATGTTGTGCCTCCTCCGGAAAGGGCGTCAGGCGGCGATCGCCGCACGCAGCCGCGCGAGGCTCTCGGCCGGCGTTTCGCCCGACGTCACCACGGTCGCGTCGGCGGCGCGATAGAGCGGCTCACGCGCGGCGAGAATCCGCTTCAGGTCTTCGAGCGCATCGTCGTTGCCCGCCATCGGCCGGAAATCCCCCTGCGCGAGCACCCGCGCCATGTGCTCGGCGGGCTCGGCGCGGATCCACACCGTGTAGCAACTCGCGAGGAGCGCCTTGAAACCGTCCTCTTCGGCGACGATCCCGCCCCCGGCGACGATCACGGCGCGCTCGTGCTGGCGCAGCACGCGGTCGAGCGCCTTGCGTTCGAGCCGCCGGAACCCCGCCTGGCCATAGAGTGCCATGATCTCGCTCATCGGAAGACCGGTCTCGCGCGCGACTTCACGGTCGAGATCGACGAGCGGAACCTGGAGTTCCTTCGCGAGTAGCGTGCCGAGCGTCGTCTTGCCGGCCCCGCGCAGTCCGATCAGCGCGATCCGGCGTCTGCGGGTCGCCTCCTCCTGCCCGAAATCGCGCATCAGGCGGAAGATCACTTCCTCCATCCGGTGACCGGGCAGGCGTTCGAGAAAGCGCCGGATGAGGCGCCGCTCGACCGAGTCGGGTGTCTCCGCCGTCAGCAGGTCGGCGAGCCGGGCGCCGAGTGCCGCCGCGACGCGGCGCAGCAGCATCACCGAGATGTTCCCCTCGCCGGATTCGACGTGGCCGAGATAGCGCTCCGAGACCCGCGACTGCTTCGCAAGCGCCTTGCGCGACAGGCCACAGCGCTCGCGCGACTCGCGCACGCGCCTGCCGAGCGTGATCAGGAAGTCCGCGTCGTCGTCGCCCGGAGCGTCGCGCGGCGGCACGTCGTCGAGCGACGCGATGCCGTCGCCGGTGAGGCCGTCGCCGATGAGCCCGTTGCGCCGGTCGTCGTTCGTGATCATGGTCGAATCCGCCATCCTGATGCAATATACTGCATTGCGTGCACTCGGACGGTCAAGAACAGGATCGAGGAGCGAGGAGCGAAACCATATCCATGGCAATCGATTGCATGTTGACAGCCGTCAACACGTAATATCATGCTTCGTTCGATTCGTAAGGAGCAGACCGTGCCCGCGCTGAGTCACGCCGATCATCGAACGAGCCCGCCTGTTCTCGACATCCCGCGCGACTACAACGCGGCGGCCGATCTGATCGGGCGCAACCTCGCTGCCGGGCGCGGCGACAAGATCGCCTATATCGACGACGCCGGCTCGTACAGTTACGCCGAGCTCGACCGGCGCACGTCGCAGTTCGCGAACCTCCTGCGCACGCTCGGCGTGGAGGCCGAGCAGCGCGTGCTGGTGTGCGTCCACGACACGATCGACTTTCCGACGGTGTTCCTCGGCGCGATCAAGGCGGGAGTGGTCCCGGTCGCCGTCAACACGGTGCTCACCGCGGCGGATTACCAGTACATGCTGGCCGACAGCCGCGCGCCGATCGCGATCGTGTCGGAGCCACTCCTGCCGACGTTCGACGCGTTGCGCCCGAAGCTTCCACGGCTGCGCCGGATCCTCGTCGCCGATCCGGGCGCGAACGGGCCCGACGCGCTCGCCGCGGCGATCGCCACCATGCCGACTGACACAACCATCGCGCCGACGACTAAGGACGACGCCTGCTTCTGGCTCTATTCGTCCGGCTCGACCGGAGCGCCGAAGGGCACCGTGCACGTCCACAGCAGCCTGATCGAGACTGCCGAGCTCTACGCGATCCCGGTCCTCGGCATCGAGGAGCGCGACGTCGTCTTCTCCGCTGCGAAGCTCTTCTTCGCGTACGGGCTCGGCAACGGCTTGAGCTTCCCGCTGGCGGTCGGCGCAACGACGGTGCTGATGGCCGAGCGCCCCACTCCGGCGGCGGTCGCCCGGCGCCTGCGCGAGCGCCAGCCGACGATCTTCTATGGCGTGCCCACGTTGTACGCGGCGATGCTCGCGAGCGATGACCTGCCGCAACGCGGCGAGGTCGCGCTGCGCCGCTGCGCTTCGGCCGGCGAAGCGCTTCCCGAGCAGATCGCGAGGCGCTGGGCCGAGCACTTCGGCGTCGACATCCTCGACGGCATCGGCTCCACTGAGATGCTGCATATCTTCCTCTCCAACCGCCCGGACGACGTCCGCTACGGCACCACCGGCAAGGCGGTCCCCGGCTACGAGCTGCGCATCGTCGACGAGGAAGGGAGGCCCACGCCGAAGGGCGAGCTCGGCGAGCTGCAGATCAAGGGTACGACCGCCGCCGCGATGTACTGGAACAATCGCCCGAAGACTCGGACGACGTTCGTCGGCGAATGGACGAGGAGCGGCGACAAGTACCGGATCGACGCGGACGGCTACTACGTCTACGGGGGCCGCAGCGACGACATGCTGAAGGTGAGCGGCATCTACGTGTCGCCGGTCGAGGTCGAAAGCGCGCTGATCAGCCACCCGGCCGTGCTCGAAGCCGCAGTGATCGGTCGCGAGGACGAGGACCGTCTGACGAAGCCGGCCGCCTACGTCGTGCTGAAGCCCGGCCACGCGCGCTCGGACGCCCTCGCCGAGGAGCTCGGGCAGTTCGTGAAAGGGAAGCTCGCGCCGTACAAGTATCCGCGCTGGGTCTCGTTCGTCGACGAGTTGCCGAAGACGGCGACCGGCAAGATCCAGCGTTTCAAGCTGCGGGCTCAGATAGCCGGCTGACGGTTGACGCCGCATCGCACGCCTGCACGCAACTCGAACGTTCTTCACGGGAGGGAGACCAGAGATGAGCATCGACAGGACCCGCCGCGCTGCGCTCGGCGTCATCGCCGGCGCCGCCGGCCTCGCGGTATTGCCGCACGCCGCGCTGGCACAGGCAAAGAAGGTGAAGATCGGCCTGATGCTGCCGTATACCGGTACTTACGCGCAGCTCGGCACCGCGATCACCAACGGCTTCAAGCTCTACATCGAGGAAACGGGCGGCAGGCTCGGCGGCATGGACGCCGAGTACGCGACCGTCGACGACGAATCGGCGCCGCCGAAGGCGGTCGAGAACATGAACCGGCTCGTTCGCCGCGACAACGTCGACGTCGTCGTCGGCACCGTGCACTCGGGCGTCGCGCTCGCGATGGCCAACGTCGCGCGGCAGACCGGAACGACGCTGATCATTCCGAACGCCGGCGCCGACGACATCACCGGCTCGCTGTGCGCACCCAACATCTTCCGCACGTCGTTCACCAACTGGCAGCCCGGCTACGGTACCGGCAAGATGATGGCCGACCGCAGGATCAGGACCGCCGTCACGCTGACCTGGAAGTACGCGGCGGGCGACGAGTCGGTCAACGGTTTCAAGGAGGCATTCACCGCCGGGGGCGGCAAAGTTCTGAAGGAGATGACGTTGCCGTTCCCGAACGTCGAGTTCCAGCCGTTCCTGACCGAGATCGCGGCGCTGAAGCCCGAGTCGGTCTACGTGTTCTTCGCCGGCGCCGGCGCTGCCAAATTCGTCAAGGACTACTACGCAGCGGGTTTGAAGGGCATCCCGCTATACGGGTCGGGCTTTCTCACCGACGGCGTCACCGACTCGATCCAGGACGTCGCGCAGGGGCTGACGACCGTGCTGCACTACGGCGACGGCATCGAGAACCCGAAGAACCAGGCGTTTCGCAGCGCCTACGCAGCGAAGTTCAAGCTGCCGCCCGACGTGTACGCGGTGCAGGGCTACGACGCGGCGCAACTCCTCGCCGCCGGGTTGGGCGCGGTCAAGGGTGACCTCGCGAAGAAGGAGGCGATGTACAAGGCGATGGAGGCCGCGAAGATCGACAGTCCGCGCGGGCCGTTCACCCTGTCGAAAGCGCACAATCCGGTGCAGGACATGTACATCCGGGAGCTGAAGGGCCGCGACAACGTCGTGACCGGCATCGCGGTGAAGGCGCTCGCCGATCCGGCGCGCGGCTGCAAGGCGGCGTAGCCGCGCATTGCTTTTGCGCATAGACTCCCGGCGGCCGGCAAGGCGCCGGGAGTTTTTTGTCGATGGATCTCGCCTCTCTGCTGATCCAGGCCCTGAACGCGGTCCAGTACGGACTGCTGCTGTTCGTCGTCGCGAGCGGGCTGACGCTGATCTTCGGCATCATGGGGATCATCAACCTCGCGCACGGCAGCTTCTACATGATCGGCGCGTACATGGCCTTCGTGCTGGCGAGCGCGACAGGGAGCCTTGCGCTGGCGATTCTGATCGGTGTGCCGCTGGCACTCGCGCTCGGCTGGCTGCTCGAATGGGTGGTGTTCGCCAGGCTCTACCGGCGCGACCACCTCGAGCAGGTGCTCCTGACCTACGGACTGATCTTGTTCTTCGAGGAGATGCGCAGCATCGTCGTCGGTGACGAGGTGCACGGCGTGGCCATTCCGCAGCTTCTGCGCGCGTCGATCGCGCTCACCAACACGCTGAGCTACCCCGTCTACCGCGTGTTCATCTCGGTCGTGTGCATCGCACTTGCCGCTGGCCTCTACCTGCTGATTCGCCGCACG
>DASVWR010000119.1:0-6954 GCA_036393115.1 Casimicrobiaceae bacterium | reverse complement strand
TACTGCGCGTGCCCGAACGAGGCGTCGGCGCGTCGGGCTGCAGCGATCCTGCTGCGCCGCGGTCTGCGCCGCGCACGGCCGCTTGCCGGCGGCATCGACGCGTGGATCGCCCGCGGGTATCCGACCGAGCCCGGCGCGCCGATCGAGGTGCGCGTGCCGGTGCCGAACGTCGCGCCGAGTCGCTGAAACGATTGCTTGCAATTCGGCGGTAGCCGCCGCACGAATTTCGGCGGCGATCGCCGAACCTTGCGCCGCGCCGGGCCTCCCAACGTTCCGGCGCCCAAAGCACGCGATAATCCGGCACCGTCTCCGCGCATCGCGGGCGCTCCCCTCCGAGCCATGGAATCCTCTCCTTCACCGACACCCTCGTCCGGGCGGGCGAGCGAAGCCGCGTCTTCGGGCCGTCGCCGCCGCGTCTGGAGCTTCGTCGTCGTGCTCGTCGTTCTCGCGGCGCTCGCCGGCCTCGCGTGGTATCTCACCCACCGCCCGGCGACCTACGGAAACGGGGGCGGCACGCGCCCCACGGCGGCAGGTCCCGGCGGATTCGCGGGCGCGCGCGGCGCGCCGCCGAGCACCGTCGGTGTCGCGACGGCGCGGCACGCCGACATCCCGATCTATATCGACGCGCTCGGGACGGTGATTTCGCCCGCGAGCGTGACGGTGACGCCGCAGGTGTCGGGGGTGATCACCGGGGTGCTCTACAAGGAGGGCGATATCGTCCGCAAGGGCCAGGTGCTCGCGACGATCGATCCGCGCCCGTTCGACAACGCGCTCGACCAGGCGACCGGCGCGCGCATGCGCGACGAGGCACAGCTCGACGCGGCGCGCGTGCAGCTTTCGCGCTACCAGGTGCTTCTCGCGCAGGATTCGATCGCGCGGCAGACGGTCGATACGCAGGACGCGCTCGTGAAGCAGCTCGTCGGAACCGTCGCGCTCGATCGCGCGAACGAGGCGAGCGCGCGGCTCAATCTGCAGTGGTCGAAGATCGTCGCGCCGGTCGACGGCCGCGTCGGGTTGCGAACCATCGATCCCGGCAACTACATCGCTGCCGGGAACGCAACCGGCGTCGCGACGATCACGCGCATTTCGCCGATCGACGTCGAGTTCTCGATACCGCAGGAGCACATTCCGGAGATCCGCAGCCGCATCGCGTCGGGCGCCGTGCTTCCGGTGACCGCGTGGGACAGCACGCGCGCGCACGAGCTCGAATCGGGGAGCTTCCTCACGCTCGACAACCAGATCGACACGCAGACCGGGACGATAAAGGCCAAGGCGCGCTTCGAGAACCGCGACGCTGCGCTCTTCCCCAACCAGTTCGTCAACGTGCGAATGCTGCTGCGGACGATCGACGGCGCCGTCGTCGTGCCGGTCACCGCGCTGCGCCACGGGCCGAGCGGCGATTTCGTCTACGTCGTCAACGCCGACCACACGGTGAAGCTGCGCGATGTGACCGCCGGCGTGGCGGGCGTCAGCGACGTCGTCATCGTCAAGGGCCTGGCGCTCGGCGAGGTCGTGGTCACCGAAGGGGGCGACCGGCTGAAGGACGGCGCGACGATCCGCACGGCTCCCGCGCGGTGAGCGTTCGCGAGATTCCCGGAGCGACGGCATGAGCCCTTCGCGCCCGTTCATCGAGCGCCCGGTTGCGACGTCGCTCCTGATGGCGGCGATCGTCCTCGCGGGCCTCGTCGGCTTCAGGTTCCTTCCGCTCTCGGCGCTGCCCCAGGTCGACTACCCGACGATCCAGGTGCAGACGCTCTACCCGGGTGCGAGCCCGCAGGTGATGAGCAACACGGTGACGGCGCCGCTCGAAGCCCAGTTCGGGCAGATGTCGGGGCTCGACCGCATGAGCTCGACGAGCGCTGCCGGCGTGTCGGTGATCACATTGCAGTTCTCGCTCGACCTTTCGCTCGACGTGGCCGAGCAGGAGGTGCAGGCTGCGATCAATGCCGGCGGATCGCTGCTCCCGGCGGACCTGCCGGCGCCTCCGGTGTATGCGAAGGTCAACCCCGCCGATGCGCCGATCCTCACGCTCGCGGTGAGCTCGGACAGCATGCCGCTCACCGACGTGCAGAACCTCGCCAACACGAGGATTGCGCAGAAGATCAGCCAGGTCTCGGGAGTCGGGCTCGTCTCGCTCTCCGGCGGCCAGCGTCCGGCCGTGCGCATCCAGGCGAACACGCGCGCGCTCGCTTCGTACGGCATCGGCCTCGACACGTTGCGCACCGCAATCTCCGCCGCGAACGCGAACGGCGCCAAGGGGAGCTTCGACGGTCCCCAGCGCGCCTATTCGATCAACGCCAACGATCAGCTCGTTACCGCCGACGACTACCGGCACCTGATCATCGCGTACCGCAATGGCGCGCCGGTGAGGCTCGACGACGTCGCGAGTGTCGTCGAGAGCGCCGAGAACAACCAGCTCGGCGCCTGGGCGGGCGTCCAGTGCGCCGACGCGCGTGGCGCATCGCAGTGCCGCGACGGCGCGAAGACCGCGCTCATTCCGGCGATCATCATGAACGTGCAGCGCCAGCCTGGCGCGAACGTGATCGCGACCGTCGATGCGATCCGGCGCGAGCTGCCCTCCCTCACCGCCGGCCTGCCCGCATCGCTGCGAGTCGAGGTGCTCGCCGACCGCACGACCGGCATCCGCGCGTCGGTCGCCGATGTCGAGATGGAGCTCCTGCTCGCCGTCGTGCTCGTCGTGCTGGTGATCTTCGCGTTCCTCGGGAGCCTCCGCGCAACGGTCATCGCCAGCATCGCGGTGCCGATCTCGCTCATCGGCACGTTCGGCGTGATGTATCTCCTCGGCTACAGCGTCAACAACCTGTCGCTGATGGCGCTCACGATCGCGACCGGATTCGTCGTCGACGATGCGATCGTGATGATCGAGAACATCGCGCGCTACATCGAGGCGGGCGAGCCGCCGCTTCGCGCAGCGGTGAAAGGTGCGACGCAGATCGGCTTCACGATCATCTCGCTCACCATCTCGCTCGTCGCGGTGCTGATCCCGCTGCTCTTCATGCAGGACGTGGTGGGGCGGCTGTTCCGCGAATTCGCGGTGACGCTCGCGATCACGATCCTGATTTCGGCGGTCGTCTCGCTCACGCTGGTGCCGATGATGTCGGCGCGCTGGTTGCGCAGCCACGGCGCGCGCGAGGGCGCCGCCGGGCTCGGCCTGCGCACGACCGCGGCGTTCGCACACGTCGCGAAAGGCTACGACCGGATGCTCGGCTGGGTGCTCGTCCACGAGCGCCCGACCCTATGGGTCGCGGTTGCGACGCTCGCCGTGACGGCGATCCTCTACCTGACGATTCCGAAAGGCCTCTTCCCCACGCAGGACACCGGCCAGCTCGAGGGAGAGATCGAGGCGCCGCGCGACGTCTCCTACGCGCGGATGGCGCAGCTTCAGGGTGACGTCGCGCACGCGCTCCTCGCCGATCCGGCGGTCGCGAACCTGTCGTCGATCGTCGGCGTCGATGCCGCCAACAACACGATGCTGTCGACCGGGAGCATGCTGATCGACCTCGTTCCGTCGCACGGCGACCAGCAGCAGGTGATGGACCGCCTGCGCGAGCGCGCGAGCGCGGTCCCCGGCGCGACCCTCTATCTGCGGCCGACGCAGGACCTCACGATCGACGCCGAGACCGGGCCGACCGAGTTCCGCGCGTCGCTCGAAGGCGTCGACGCCGCTGCGATCACGCAGTGGATGGGAAAGCTCGTCGAGAAGCTTCAGGGCGCACCGCAGGTGAGGAACGTCGGCAGCGACGCGGGCGCGCAGGGGCTCGCGAGCTATGTCGACGTCGATCGCGATACCGCCGCACGGCTGGGCATTTCGGCGAGCGCGGTCGACGACGCGCTCTACAGCGCCTTCGGCCAGCGCATCGTGTCGACGATCTTCACCGACACGAATCAGTATCGGGTCATCCTCGAAGCGCAGCGCGGGCTCGCCGCCGACGCAAGCGACGTCGGCAAGCTCGAGCTGATCTCGGCCTCCGGCCGTCCGACCCCGCTCTCGGCGTTCGCGACGATCAGCGAGAAGGAGGCGCCGCTCGCGATCACCCACGTCGGCCAGTACCCGGCGAGCACGCTCGATTTCGACACCGCGCCGGGAGCAGCACTCGGCGATGCGGTGGACGCCGTGCGCAAGGCGGCCGCGGACATCGGGTTGCCGCCGTCGATACGGCTCGTCTTCCTCGGCGCATCCGGCGGCTACGAAGGCTCGCTCGCCAGCGAGCTGTGGCTGGTGCTGGCGGCCGTCGTGTGCGTCTACATCGTGCTCGGCGTGCTCTACGAAAGCTATGTCCACCCGTTGACGATCCTGTCGACGCTGCCGTCGGCCGGAATCGGCGCGCTCCTCGCGCTGATCGTGACCGGCCACGATCTCGGCGTCATCGGGATCATCGGCATCATCCTCTTGATCGGCATCGTGAAGAAGAACGCGATCATGATGATCGACTTCGCGATCGATGCCGAGCGCGAGCAGGGTCTCCCGGCGCGCGAGGCGATCCACCAGGCGGCGCTCCTGCGGCTGCGGCCGATCCTGATGACGACGATGGCGGCACTGTTCGCAGCCATTCCGCTGATGCTGAGCTTCGGCGTCGGGGCCGAGCTCCGGCGCCCGCTCGGCCTCGCCATCTTCGGCGGCCTGATCGTCAGCCAGGCACTGACGCTCTTCACGACGCCGGTGATCTACCTCGCCTTCGATCGGCTTTCCGGAGGCAGCACGAAGCGCCGGATCCACGGCACAATTACATGAATCTCTCGCGGCCGTTCGTCGAGCGCCCGATCGGCACCGTGCTGCTGACGGCGGGCGTCGCGCTCGCCGGCATCGCCGGATTCTTCGCGCTGCCGGTCGCGTCGCTGCCGCCGATCGAGCTGCCGGTGATCTCGGTCAACGCGACCATTCCCGGAGCGAGCCCGAAGACGATGGCGACGAGCGTCGCGACGCCACTCGAACGTCACCTCGGCATCATCGCCGGGGTCAACGAGATCACCTCGACGAGCTCGCTCGGCGCGACGCGTGTGACGCTGCAGTTCGACCTCGCACGCAATATCGACGGCGCTGCGCGCGACGTGCAGGCGGCGATCAGTGCCGCGCGCACCGATCTGCCGGCGACGCTGCGCTCGAACCCCACGTACCGCAAGGCGAATCCCGCGGCGGCGCCGGTGCTGATCCTGGCGTTGACGTCGAACACGAAGACCCCGGGCCAGATCTACGACGAGGTCTCGAACGTCGTCAACCAGCAACTGCTGCAGGTGCAGGGAGTGGGCGACGTGCAGATCGGCGGCGGATCGCTGCCGGCGGTGCGCATCGAGCTGGAGCCGTTCGCGCTCAACAAGTACGGAATCAGCACCGAGGACGTCCGCGCGGCGATCCAGGCGAGCAACGCGAACCGGCCGAAGGGAGACGTCCAGGGTGCGGGGCGCAGGCTGCAGATCTATACGCAGACGCCCGGGCTGCGCGCGGCCGATTACGCGCCGATGGTGATCGCCTGGCGCAATGGCGCGGCGGTGCGGCTCGAGGACGTCGCCGACGTCGAGGACGGCGTCGAGGACGCGCACACGCTCGGCCTCTACAACGGCCAGAAGGCGGTCATCGTGCTGATCCGTACCGAGCCGTCGGCCAACGTGATCGAGACCGTCGACTCGGTGCGGGCACTCTTGCCCGAGCTCCAGGCGCAGCTCCCCGCGGACATCGAGGTGCACGTCGCGGCCGACCGCACGCATTCGATCCGCGCGTCGCTCGACGAGGTCGAGATCGCACTCGTCGCCTCGGTGATCCTCGTCGTGCTGGTCGTGAGCCTGTTCCTGCGCAGCCTCCGCGCGACGCTGGTGCCGGCCGTCGCCACCGTGACGGCGCTCCTCGGGACCTTCGGCGTCATGGACCTCTTCGGGTTCAGCCTCGACAATCTCTCGCTCATGGCGCTCGCCGTCGCCACGGGATTCGTGATCGACGACGCGATCGTCGTGCTCGAAAACACGACGCGCCACCTCGAAGCCGGGATGACTCGGATGCGGGCGGCACTGACCGGCGCGCGCGAGGTCGGCTTCACCGTCGTCTCGATCAGCCTCTCGCTCGTCGCCGTGTTCATCCCGCTGCTCTTCATGGGCGGGCTTCCCGGGCGCCTCTTTCGCGAGTTCGCCGTGACCCTGTCGGTCGCGGTGCTGATCTCGCTCGTGCTCTCGCTCACGACGACGCCGATGATGTGCGCGTGGCTGCTCCATCCGGGAGGCGAGCCCCATGCACGGGACGTCGAGCGATGGCCCGCACACGTCGCGCGGCGCGTGTTCGACTGGATGCTCGCAACCTACGCGAAGAGCCTCGACTGGGCGCTCGCCAATCGCGGGCTCGTGCTGCTGATGCTCGTCTGCGTGATCGCGCTGAACGGTTACCTGTTCGTGAAGGTCCCCAAAGCGCTCTTTCCGCAGCAGGATACCGGGCAGTTGATCGGCGGGCTCTCGGCCGACCAGAGCATCTCGACGAAGGCGATGGGTGACAAGCTGCGGCAGGTCGTCGACATCGTCCGTGCCGACCCCGCCGTGCAGTCGGTTGTCGGATTTATCGGCGGCTCGCGTGCGGGGGGAGGGTTCATGTTCGTCGAGCTGAAGCCGCGGTCCGAGCGCGGCATCGGCGGGCTTGCCGTGATCGGCAGGCTGCGCCCGAAGCTCGAGCGCGTCACCGGGCTGCGGCTTTTCCTGCAACCGGTGCAGGACGTCCGCGCCGGCGGCCGCTCGAGCAACGCGTCGTATCAGTACACGCTGAAGGGCGACGACGACGCACTCCTGAACGAATGGTCGCGCAAGCTCTCCGATCGGCTGAAGACGTTTCCCGTCGTGACGGACGTCAACAGCGACAACCAGGACAACGGGGTCGAGAGCCACGTCGTCGTCGACTACGACAAGGCGGCGCGCCTCGGCATCACCGCGGGCGGCGTCGATGCGGCGCTCTACGACGCG
>DASVWR010000118.1:0-3407 GCA_036393115.1 Casimicrobiaceae bacterium | reverse complement strand
TCGAACAGCGCGTCAAGAAGATCGTCGCCGAGCAGCTTGGCGTCAACGAGGCCGAAATCAAGAACGAATCGTCGTTCGTCGATGACCTCGGTGCCGATTCGCTCGACACGGTGGAGCTCGTGATGGCGCTCGAGGAGGAGTTCGAAACCGAGATCCCCGACGAGGAAGCGGAAAAGATCACCACGGTCCAGCAGGCGATCGATTACGTCAGCAGCCACGTCAAGAAGTAGCGCCGGCACGCCGGCAACTCCATGACTCGCCGCCGCGTCGTCGTCACCGGCCTCGGCATCGTTTCTCCGGTCGGCATCGGCGTCGCCGCGGCCTGGGAGTCGATCCTCGCCGCCCGCTCGGGCATCGGCCCCATCACCCGATTCGACGCGAGCAGCTTCCCGACCCGCATCGCCGGGGAGGTAAAGGACTTCGACGTGACGCACTGGCTCTCCGCCAAGGAGGCGCGGCGTTACGACACCTTCATACACTACGGCCTCGTCGCGACGATGGAGGCCGTCGCCGATGCGGGTCTCGCCGGATATACCGGAGACCTCGAGCGCTGCGGCGTGTCGGTCGGCTCGGGCATCGGCGGCCTGCCGATGATCGAGGAGACGCAGCAGACGTTCCAGCAGGGCGGCCTGCGCAAGGTGTCGCCGTTCTTCGTTCCCGGCTCGATCATCAACATGATCGCCGGCCTCGTCTCGATCCAGTACGGCTACCGCGGTCCCAACCTCGGCTGCGTCAGCGCGTGCTCGACCGGCAATCACTGCCTCGGCGAGGCGGCGCGCATCATCGAGTACGGCGACGCCGACGTGATGATCGCCGGCGGCTCGGAATCGACGGTGTCGCCGCTCGGTGTCGGCGGGTTCTGCGCTGCGCGCGCGCTGTCGACGCACAACGACGAGCCGGCGACGGCAAGCCGCCCGTGGGACATCGACCGCGACGGCTTCGTGCTCGGCGAAGGCGCCGGCATCCTGGTGCTGGAGGAGCTCGAGCACGCGCGAAGCCGCGGCGCGCGCATCTACTGCGAGCTCTCGGGCTACGGCATGAGCGCCGACGCGCACCACATCACCGCACCGCCCGAGGATGGCGACGGCGCCTATCGCAGCATGCGCAACGCGCTGAAGAACGCCGGTCTCGCGCCCGACGCGGTCGATTACATCAACGCGCACGGCACCTCGACGCCACTCGGCGACGTCGCCGAATGCATCGCCGTGCGCCGTGCCTTCGGCGCACACGCGGACAAGGTCGCCGTGTCGTCGACGAAGTCGATGACCGGTCACCTGCTCGGCGCCGCGGCGGGCATCGAGGCGGTGTTCACCGTGCTCGCGCTGCGCGACCAGGTCGCACCGCCGACCGCCAACCTGGTCAACGCCGACCCGAAATGCGATCTCGATTTCGTGCCGCGCGAGGCGCGGCCGATGCCGATCCGCACCGCGATGTCGAACTCGTTCGGCTTCGGCGGCACCAACGCGACGATCGTGTTCAACCGCCTCGACGCGTAGACGAGCGTGCCGTGATGTCGTCTGCGCAGTCGAGCCCTCGGTGGCACTGATCGTCCAGAAGTACGGTGGAACGTCGGTCGGCTCGATCGACCGCATCCGCAATGTCGCCCGGCGCGTCGCGCACCACTACCGCGCCGGAAACCGGATCGTCGTCGTGGTGTCGGCGATGGCGGGAGAGACCAATCGCCTGCTCGGGCTCGCGAAGGAGCTTTCGGCCAACCCCGATCCACGCGAGCTCGACGTGATCGCCGCGACCGGCGAGCAGGTCACGATCGGCCTCCTCGCGATCGCGCTGAAGGAGCTCGGCCTCGAGGCGAAAAGCTACACCGGCGCGCAGATCCGCATCCTCACCGACAGCGCGCACACCAAGGCGCGCATCCTCGACATCGACCAGTCCAGGCTGCGCCGCGACCTCGATGCTGGGCGGATCGTCGTCGTGGCGGGCTTCCAGGGCGTCGACGCGGACGGCAATGTCACGACGCTGGGTCGCGGTGGGTCGGACACCTCGGGTGTCGCGCTCGCCGCCGCGCTCGAGGCCGACGAGTGCCAGATCTATACCGACGTCGACGGCGTCTACACGACCGACCCGCGCATCGTTCCCGAGGCGCGCCGCCTCGATCGGATCACCTTCGAGGAGATGCTCGAACTCGCGAGCCAGGGCTCGAAGGTACTGCAGATCCGCTCGGTCGAGTTCGCCGGCAAGTACATGGTGCCGCTGCGCGTGCTGTCGTCGTTCGAGGACGTCGAGGCGCAGGGGCCGGGCACGCTCATCACCTACGAGGAAGACGAGACCATGGAGCAGGCGATCATCTCGGGCATCGCGTTCAACCGCGACGAGGCCAAGATCTCGGTGATGGGGGTTCCCGATCGCCCCGGTATCGCGTATGCGATCCTCGGTCCGATCGCCGAGGCGAACATCGACGTCGACATGATCGTGCAGAACATCGGCGCATCGGGACACACCGATTTCTCGTTCACCGTCAATCGCGGCGAGTACCGGAAGGCGCTCGACGTGCTCGAATCGCAGCGTGGGAAGCACTTCGAGGCGCGCGAGCTCATCGGCGATCACCGGATCGCGAAGGTGTCGGTGGTCGGCATCGGCATGCGCTCGCACGTCGGCCTCGCATCGAAGATGTTCAAGGCGCTCGCCGACGAAGGGATCAACATTCAGATGATCTCGACCTCCGAGATCAAGATCGCCGTCGTCATCGACGAGAAATACCTCGAGCTCGCTGTGCGCGTGCTCCACAAGGCGTTCGAGCTCGAGAAAGGCGCACCGGACATCGCCTGACGCGGCGGGGCGGGGTGCCGCCCCGGGACCTGGCATGTACAATCGGTGGCAACCCGGCGGATGCCATCCAGCGACTCCGCTCTCGCAGCCGCCGGCGCGACGATCTGCGCAATGATCGGAGACGTGGCCGAGTGGTCGAAGGCACTCCCCTGCTAAGGGAGCATACGGGCTAAAACCTGTATCGAGGGTTCGAATCCCTCCGTCTCCGCCAGCTCTCAGTCGACGGCCTGCTGCGATGCAGGCCGTTCTGCATCCTACCACTCTTCTTTCATCTTCCCGGCATCCTTTTGATGCGCAAGATGATGGGCGGACGATGTCCTACACTCCATACGAGATCGTCCGACCCCGCTCGAAAGAGAACCTACCCTCGAATCAGACACCTCCAATAGCCAAGACTGAGGGCGATGCGCAAGAATTGGCGCACTCCGAACCTTCGCAGAGCTCTGCCGGCAAAGGGGAATGGACGCACCTGATTCTCGTGATCGTCGCCATACTGCGATCGCCAGGGGCTCTACCGACCTGGCCATACAGTTCTGGCTGGGGCCATTACCCTAGCGGCGGGCTGGGAGCGGTGCTGATCGTACTGATCGTCCTCTTGCTGATGAGCGTGATATGAGGCC
>DASVWR010000117.1:0-13982 GCA_036393115.1 Casimicrobiaceae bacterium | reverse complement strand
CGGCACGTCGCGGCACCCGTGTCGGCCGCATCGAGGACCGCCTTCGAGATCGAACGCTGCGGCACGCTCGGCTTCGGCCCGGCGCAGGCGTCGATGGCCGATCGAGTCGGCGCGACGCGCATTCACGTCCGCAAGGGCACTACGCTGTTTCGCGCCGGCGACCGCTCGAGCGCGCTCTACACGATCCGCCTCGGCTCGTTCAAGACGCAGCTCCTTACCGACGACGGCCACGAGCAGGTGTCGGGATACCATATGACGGGCGACGTGATCGGGTCGGACGGCATCGGCGGCAGCGTGCACGACTGCGAGGCGGTCGCGCTCGAGGACGCCGAGGTGTGCGCACTGTCGTTCGAGCGTCTCGAGGCGCTCGCGCGCGAGGACATCGCGGTGCAGCGCAGCCTGCACCGCATGCTCGCCGGCGAGATCGCGCGCGAGCGCAGCGTGATGGTGATGCTCGGAACGATGCGCGCCGAGCAGCGCCTCGCGTCGTTCCTGATCGACCTCGCGCGGCGCTACCACGAGCGCGGCTACTCGGGGAGCGAGTTCGTGCTGCGCATGACGCGCGAGGAGATCGGCAGCCATCTCGGCCTCACGCTCGAGACGGTGAGCCGGCTGTTCTCGCGCTTTCGCGACAGCGGCTGGATCGACGTTCGCGGTCGGCTGGTGAAGCTCGTCGATCGCGCGGCTCTGCAGCGCATCGTACTGGCCGGATGACGCGGCGCGATGACGCGGCCGGGCGCGGCATGGAGACAGGCATGGACATCAAATCGATAATGGTTCACGTGGATGACGCCGCGCCCTGCGCGGCGCGCATCGAGACCGCGGTGCGGATCGCGGGCCGCTTCGGCAGTGCGCTGACCGGCGTTTACCTCGTCGCGGCGCCGGAGCTCACGCCGACCGTCGCGGCATTGCTGCCTGCCGACAGCGTCGCGCAGCGGATCGCCTCGACCGGCGAAGCCCAGGAGCGCTCCGAGGGGGCGTTTCGCGACACCGCGTCCGGCCGCGTCAGCGCAGTCGAATGGCGGGCGCCGGCGGGAATCGCGGTCGAGGCGGCCGTCTTGAACGCCCGCTACGCCGATCTCGCGATCGTCGGCCAGCCGCAGTCGGACTCCGACACCTACGGCTTCGAGCAGCGGATCGCCGAGAGCGTCCTGCTGCAGAGCGGCACGCCGGTGCTCTACGTTCCCTACACCGGGAGCCTGTCGTCGCTCGGCATGCGCGTGCTCGTCGCCTGGGACGGCGGGCGCGAAGCAGCGCGCGCGATCCGCGATGCGTTGCCGTTTCTCGTCGGCGCGAACGAAGTGCTGATCGCGTCGTATCCGCGCAACGATGAATCCGCCGAGCTTCTCGCGCGCGCGCAGCCGCATCTCGAAGCCTACCTCGGGCGGCACGACGTGCGGGCGGGCTTCCGCCGCCATCTCGGCGACGATCTCGAAGTCGGGCAGCGACTGCTGTCGCAGGCCGCCGATTTCGGCAGCGATCTCCTCGTGATGGGCGGCTTCGCGCATTCGCGGGCACGCGAGTGGGTGCTCGGCGGCGTGACGCGCACGATGCTCGAATCGATGACGCTGCCGGTGCTGATGTCGCGGTAGGGCCGGTCCGACGCCAGGCCGCACGCCGCTCAGGCGCGCCGCACGCACTTCGCGTAGAGGTCGCCCAGCGTTCCTTTCGGATCGTAGCGGCGCTTCAGTGCCGTCCACGCGTCGCGGTCGTAGATCGACCAGAATTCTTCCTCGGTGAAGTACGAATCCGAGTAGAGCGACTTCACGCCGCCGAGCTCGCGTGCCATCGCCTCGATGCGGCGGTTGCGGTGTCCGGGGGCAAGGCGCTCGCGCGAGGTTACCGCGTCCCAGAACCCGAAATTGATCGACAGCTCGTTTCCCGCGAGCGGATAGAGCGTCGCGCGGCGCGCCGGGTCGGGCGCGCGGATCGGGCAGATCCAGATGGGCAGGATGCCGACCTCGTCGTGAAGAAAGGCGAGGAACTCGGGCGCGCGCGAGATCGGAATGTCGATGTCCTGGATCACCGATTCGCTGGAAAGCCCGCGCAGCGTGTTGAGCGCGCGCGAGAGCCCCCAGCGCGAATTCCAGCGCATGATCTTCTGGTAGGTGATCGAGTTGAGGCGCCTGCGCCCGTAGAGCCGCCTGACCAGCGGCAACTGCGCGCCGACGTTCTTCGAGCACCAGAACCAGTCGGTATCCCAGCGCCACAGCCAGTCGCGCGCGGAGAGCCAGTCGCGCGTCTTCTCGCGGATCGAGCGGTAATAGATGTGCTCGAAGCCGTAGTCGCTGACCGATGGCGCGTCGTCGACGAAGCGGCCGACGGTCACGTAGTGCTCGCCGCGCGCGAACACGACTCCGTCGATGAAATCGACGTCGGGCGTCGACGCGCGACGCGCGACATCGGCGAAACAGGCCGCCGGATCGCTGTGCGCGCTGTGCTCGATCGCCACGAAGCGCCGGACCGGAACCGTGCGCGCACGCACGCGAAGCGCATAGCCCAGCGTGCCGTACGAGTTGGGGAACCCGAAGAAGAGGTCGCGGTGCTCGTTCTCGGCCGTGCAGGTGACGATCGCGCCGTCACCGGTCAGGATCTCGAGCTCGACGACGGTATCGTGGACGAGGCCGTGCCGGAACGACGATGCCTCGATGCCGACGCCGGCGACCGCGCCTCCGAGCGTGATCGATTTGAGCTGCGGGACGACGGCCGGCATCGCCCCGTGCGCGAGCGTCGCGTCGGCGAGCGCCTCGTAGGTGATCATCCCCTCGGCGTCGACGAACCCCGCCTTCGCGTCGACGTCGATGACCTCGTCGAAATGCGCGAGGCTGACGCGGCGCCCGGCCGCGCGCGCGCGATCGCGAAACAGGTTCGACGTCGGTTTCGAGACCGTCGGCCGCGCGCCGGCAGGCGCAGCCGCGAGGTCGGCGAGGAGGCGCGCCTTCTTTCCCTCGTGGTCGCTCATCCTGCCGGTGAGTACAGGAAGCGCCGGCTCATCGGATAGTTCGTGCGGAGGTTGCCCCTGCTGACCGTGACCTGGAACAGGTTCGTCTGCGCCGTCGCCGAGCGGAACATCTCGGCGCACGAGCGCAGGTAGGTGCGCCAGATGCGCCGGAAACGCTCGTCGAAGCGCGTGGGATCGATCGCCGCGATCTCGTCCCAGCGCTCGTCGAAGCGGTCGGCCCAGCAGTCGAGCGTCAGCGCATAGTGCCGGCGCAGATTCTCGACATCGACGATTTCGAGTCCGCTCGCCTCCATCGCGGTGATCGCCTCGGCGAGGCTCGGAATCCAGCCGCCGGGGAAGATGTACTTGCGAATGTAGAACTCGGTGTCGCGCATGCCGACGTGGCCGATGAAATGGATTACGCCGAGCGCGCCCGGCTTCATCGCGTTGGCGTGCGCGCGCACGACCTCGTTCATCTGGTCGCGACCGGCGTGCTCGAGCGTACCGATCGACAGCAGCTTGTCGTACTGCCCCGGAATCTCGCGGAAGTCGCACTCGATGACACCGATGCGGTCGGCGAGGCCGCGGGCGGCGAGCATCGCGCGGAGCTCGTTCACCTGCTCGGTCGTCGTGTTGATGCCGGTGCCGATCGCGCCGTAGCGTTCCCACGCGTGGAACAGGAGCCCGCCCCAGCCGCAGCCGACGTCGACGAAGGTCTCGCCCGCCGCGAGCTGCACCTTGCGGCACACGTGATCCATCTTGTTGGTCTGTGCTTCCTCGAGCGTCGTCGTTCCTTCCTTCCAGTAGGCGCACGTGTACATCATGCCGACGCGGTCGAGCCACAGCCGGTAGAACGGCTCGCCGAGACCGTAGTGGAAGCGCGCGTTGGCCTTCGCCTGAGCGATCGAATGATTCGAGTAGCGCGCCTCGTGCCAGCGGTTGCGCAGCGCGACAAGGGGGCTCGTGTGCTGATCGAACGACGCCTGGAACGCAGCACGAAACGGCAGCGCGAAATCACCGTCGACGTCGAGCCCGCCATCGAAGTAGGCTTCAAGCAGGCCGACGTGGCCATAGGCTGCGGCGCGCGTCTCGGCGCGGCGCGAGTTGAAGCGCAGCGTGAACGCGGGCGCGACGTCCTGATTCGCGTACTCGGTGCCGTCGGCGAACACGACGCGAAACGGAATCGACGTCTGCGTCCCCATGGCGGCGAGCGCGCGTCGCAGCGCGCCGGTCAGCCCGCCGGGCGCGCCGGCGCGGCCGCTTTGTCGCTTCAGCGCGGAAATCATTTCGCGCGCCCGTAGGTGCCGATCAGGGTCGCCTTGCCGATCGCGTTCGCGTTCACCATGAACCCGGCGAGCGACGCCGACGCACCTTTCGGAAGGTCGAGCTTTTCGACCTTGAGCGCGTAGATCGTGAAATGGTAGTGGTGCGGCTTGTCGCCGACCGGGGGGCAGGGCCCGCCGTACCCCGGCGCACCGAAATCGGACGCGATGCTGACGGCTCCCGCGGGAAGGCGGCTGCCGTCGGCCTTGCCGGCCCCCTTGGGAAGCTCATGGGTTTCCGCAGGAATGTCGACGACGATCCAGTGCCACCAGCCGGCACCGCCGGTTGGCGCATCGGGATCGTGGACGAGCAGCGCGAAGCTCCTGGTCCCGGCTGGCGCGCCGCTCCACGTGAGCGCCGGCGAGACGTTGCCGCCGGTGCAGCCGAAGCTGTCGTAGACCTGCTCCTTCGCGATCGTTCCGCCGCGGGTGAAGTCGGGGCTCGTCAGCGTGAACGCATGAACGGTGTCGGCGAATGCGAGGCCCGCCGCGATCGCGGTCAGGCGTACCAGGGGATGGGACAGCATCGGCTCCTCCTCTGCGGCGAACGACGATCGGGCGGCCGCTGGACGCATCCGGCCGGCGCAGCGGCGCCCAGGGACCGAATATACTTCGTCACGGGCGCGCCCGCGAGTCCCGCCGGGACGGCTGTTCCCGTTGCCTATCCATGTCCAGCACATCCGATTCCCACGCCGCGTCCCCGATGGAAGACCAACGCGGCGATTTCGCCGCCAACCGGCGCGTATTGCTGATCTCGATGATCGCTGCCGTCGTCGGCGTCGCCTGCGCGTTCATCGCGTGGCTGCTGCTGCGGATGATCAGCTTCTTCACGAACCTGTTCTTCTTCCAGACGCTGTCGTTCGCGACGGTGTCGCCCGCGGCGTCGCACCTCGGGCGCGCGATCGTGCTCGTGCCCGCGATCGGTGGCCTCATCGTCGGCCTGATGGCGCGCTTCGGCTCGGACAAGATCCGCGGGCACGGCATCCCAGAGGCGCTCGAAGCGATCCTGTTCGGCAAGAGCCGGATGGATCTCAAGGTCGCGATCCTGAAGCCGCTGTCGTCGGGCATCGTCATCGGCAGCGGCGGACCGTTCGGTGCCGAGGGTCCGATCATCATGACCGGCGGCGCATTCGGATCGCTCGTCGCGCAGAACTTTCACCTGACGGCCGCCGAGCGCAAGACGCTGCTCGTCGCAGGCGCCGCGGCCGGCATGGCAGCGGTATTCGATACGCCGGTCGCGGCGACGCTCCTCGCCGTCGAGCTGCTGCTGTTCGAGTGGCGCCCGAGGAGCCTCATCCCGGTCGCGCTGGCGAGCGCCATCGCGGCGGTGATCCGCCCGCTGCTGCTCGGCACCGGGCCGCTGTTCCCCGTGCCTCCGCACGAGGAGATTCGCGCGCTCGGCTTCGTCTCGTGCGTGATCGCGGGGCTCCTCTCCGGCGCGCTCGGCTCGCTCCTGACCGTCGCCGTGTACTTCTGCGAGGACACGTTCAGCCGGTTCAAGCTGCACTGGATGTGGTGGCCCGCGCTCGGCGGGCTCGCCGTCGGCATCGGCGGCTACTTCCAGCCGCGCGCGCTCGGCGTCGGTTACGACGTGATCGCCGACCTTCTCGCCGGGCATCTCCTGCTCTCGGTCGCGCTGTCGCTCGTGGTGGTGAAGTTCATCATCTGGTCGATCGCGCTCGGCTCCGGAACTTCCGGCGGGGTACTCGCTCCACTCCTCATCATGGGTGCCGGGCTCGGCACGGTGATCGGCCCGGTGCTGCCGGGAGCGAGCCCGTCGCTGTGGCCGCTCGTGTGCATGGCGGCGGTGCTCGCCGGTGTCATGCGCTCGCCGCTCACCGCGATCGTGTTCGCCTTCGAGCTCTCGCGCGATCCGACGTCGTTCCTGCCGCTGATGCTGACCTGCGTCGTCGCCTACGGCTTCACCGTGCTGGTGATGCGCCGCTCGATCCTGACCGAGAAAGTCGCGCGGCGCGGCTTCCACATCTACCGCGAATACTCGGTCGACAACCTGGAACGCGTGCTGGTCGAGGAGGTCATGACGAGAAACGTCGCGACGGTTCCAGGCGCGATGAGCGTGCACGACGTGCTCGCGACCTATTTCGGGCCGCAGCAGCAGTTCCGCGGCTTCCCGGTCGTCGGCCAGGGAGGCGAGCTGCTCGGCATGATCGATCGCGCGACGCTCGCGAGGGCGCTCGAAGCCGATCCGCAGGGACGCCAGCGGCTGGCGTCGGTGGTTACCGCACCCGCGGTGGTGGCATTGGCCGGCGAGACCGGGCGCATGATTGCCACCCGGATGGCAGTCAACGGGGTCGAACGGCTCGCCGTCGTCGCCGACGACGATCGGCGCCGGCTGATCGGCATCGTCAGTCGCAGCGACCTCGTCAATCCGTCGGCGCGCTATTTCGAGGAAGAGGAAAAGCGCGAAAGGCTGGCACGTTTCGGAGGAGCGGAGGGGATCTGAGGTAGCTCCGCGGAAAACGTGGTCCGTCCCGGTTTTCCTGCGGGAGATCGATCATGGCTGAAGAGCAACTGAAGGCTGCGGCGCTCGAGTATCACGAGTATCCGACCCCTGGAAAGATTTCCATTGCGCCGACCAAGGCGCTCGCCAATCAGCACGACCTGTCGCTCGCGTATTCGCCGGGAGTGGCCTACGCCTGTACGGCGATCGCGGCGGACCCCGCGCTCGCCGCGCGCTACACCGCGCGTGCGAACCTCGTCGCGGTGATCACCAACGGCAGCGCGGTGCTCGGCCTCGGCAACATCGGTGCGCTGGCCGGCAAGCCGGTGATGGAAGGCAAGGCCTGCATCTTCAAGAAGTTCGCCGGGATCGACGTCTTCGACATCGAGCTTGGCGCTTCCGACCCCGACCGGATCGTCGACGTGGTCGCGGCGCTCGAGCCGACCTTCGGCGGCATCAACCTCGAAGACATCAAGGCCCCCGAGTGCTTCTACATCGAGCGCAAGCTGCGCGAGCGCCTGAAGGTGCCGGTGTTCCACGACGATCAGCACGGCACGGCGATCGTCGCCGCCGCGGCGGTGTTGAATGCGCTCACCGTCGTCGGCAAGGACATCGGCGAGGCGAAGCTCGTCTGCTCGGGTGCCGGCGCAGCGGCGATCGCCTGCCTCGATCTCCTGGTCAGCCTCGGTCTCGCGCGCGAGCACATCACGATCGTCGACAGCAAGGGCGTCGTGTACAGCGGGCGCGCCGGCGTCGACGCCGACAAAGCGCGTTACGCGCGCGAGACGCGTGCGCGCACGCTCGCCGACGCGGTCGACGGCGCCGACATCTTCCTCGGTCTCTCGACCGGTGGCGTGCTGACACCCGAGATGGTGAAGCGGATGGCGATGCGGCCGATCATCCTCGCGATGGCCAATCCGGAGCCCGAGATCCGCCCCGAGCTCGCGAAGGCCGCGCGTCCCGACTGCCTGATCGGTACCGGGCGCTCCGATTATCCGAACCAGGTCAACAATTCGCTCTGCTTCCCGTTCATCTTCCGCGGCGCGCTCGACTGCGGCGCGTCGGCGATCAACGAGCCGATGAAGCTCGCCGCGACGCGCGCGCTCGCCGATCTGGCCCGCGCCGAGGCTTCGGAGATCGTCGCGGCGGCCTACGGCGAAGCGACGCCGGCGTTCGGACCGGACTACCTGATCCCGCGCGCGTTCGATCCGCGGCTCATCGTCAATATCGCGCCGGCGGTCGCGAAGGCCGCGATGGAGAGCGGTGTCGCGACGCGTCCCATCGCCGACTTCGACGCCTACCGGCAGAAGCTCTGGCAATTCGTCTATCACTCGGGCACGCCGATGGCGCCGGTGTTCGCGGCGGCAAGAGGTTCGGGGCGGCGCGTCGTCTTCGCCGAGGGCGAGGACGAGCGCGTGCTGCGCGCGGCGCAGGTCGCCGTCGACGAGCGACTCGCCGTTCCAGTGCTGATCGGCCGGCCGGACATCATCCGCTCGCGCCTCGCCAAGCTCGGCCTCAGGCTCGACCCGGAGCGCGACTGCGAGATCGTCAACATCCTCGACGATCCCCGCCACCGCGAGTACGCGCTCGAGTACTACCGGCTCATGCGGCGCCGTGGAGTGACGCGCGGCCCGGCGATGGACGAGATGCGCAGCCGTCCGACGCTGATCGGCGCGATGCTCGTGCGCAGCGGCGACGTCGATGCGATGCTCTGCGGCACCAGCGGCAACTTTCCCGATCATCTGCGCTACATCCGCAACGTGATCGGCATGCGCGAGGGCGTGCACACGCTGGCCGCGATGCAGATGGTGCTGACGCCGCGGCGCCAGCTCTTCATCTGCGACACGCACGTCAACCGCGATCCGGGAGCCGCGGAGATCGCCGAGATGACGCTGCTCGCCGTCGAGCAGGTGCAGCGCTTCGGGCTGAAGCCTTCGGTCGCGCTCTTGTCGCACTCGAGCTTCGGAAGCTCCGACGCGCCGTCGGCGCAGAAGATGCGCGACGCGCTCGAGCTCATCCTCGCGCGCATGCCGGATCTCGCGGTCGAGGGCGAGATGCACGCCGACGCCGCGCTGTCGAGGGAGACCCGCGATCGCGAGTTCGCCGATTCGCGCCTCACGACCGACGCCAACCTGCTGATCATGCCCAACATCGACGCGGCGAACATCACCTACAACGCGCTGCGGGTGATCGCCGGCGAAGGCATCGCGGTCGGAGGCTTCCTGCTCGGCGCAGCACGGCCGGTGCACGTGCTGACGCCGTCGTCGACCGTGCGCCGCATCCTCAACATGACCGCCGTCGCGGCGGCGGAGGCGAGCGCACGGTATCATCCGCCAGCCACCGACACGTGAGGGATCGAGCATGGGACTGATCGATTTTGTAAAGGATGCTGGGGAGAAGCTCTTCGGGCGCGGAAGCGCGCAGGCCGCGATGAAGGAGGCGGCGTCGAGTCCCGCCGATGCCGCGAAGGCGCAGGCTGCGAACGCAGCCGCCGGAGACGCGATTCTCGAGTACATCAAGTCGCAGAACCTGACGGCGACCGGACTCACCGTGACGTTCGACGGCGCGAGCGCGACGGCGAGCGTGTTCGGCGTGGCGCCGGATCAGGCGACACGGGAGAAGATCGTCCTTTGCTGCGGCAACGTTTCAGGCGTCGCCTCGGTGAAGGACATGATGTCGGTCGACCAGAGCGCACCCGAGGCGCAGTACTACACGGTGGTCGCCGGCGACACACTGTCGAAGATCGCGAAGCATTACTACGGCGACGCGAACAAGTATCCCGCGATCTTCGAGGCCAACAAGCCGATGCTTTCGTCGCCGGACCGGATCTACCCGGGGCAGAAGCTTCGCATTCCCCCGCAGTGAGCGGCGTCGAGCCTCCGATCGGAGATCCTCCCGACGAGGACTGGGACGACGAGGACGAAGACGAAGACGGCGAAGACGAAGACGAAGACGGCGACGATTTCGACGACGAATGAACCCGCCCGGGCGGGCGCGCGGAGGAGGCGCGAAACGATGCGATCGATGGCGCGAAGCACGACGACGACGGGGCTGGCTGCAGCGCTGGTTGTCACGACCCTGATCCTCGCTGCGCCGCGCACGCTCGCGGCCGACGCGATCAAGGCCGGAAGCATCACGAACAGCCCGCCGATGATCTCCTACGCGTCCGACGGTACGACGCTGCAGGGCGTGATCGTCGATCTCGCCGCGGCGATGGGGAAGGAAATGGGGACGCCGATCGTGTTCGAGTCGATCCCGTTCAAAGGCCTCCTGCCCGCAATGGAGGCGAAGCGCGTCGACATCGCGTTCACCCTGATGAACGATACGCCCGAGCGCGAGAAGGTGATCGACTTCGTCGATTTCTTCAACCTCGGCACGATGCTCCTGGTGCGCAAGGGCAACCCCGACCACGTCGAAAGCCTCGAAGCGGCGTGCGGGAAGACGGTGTCGACCGTGCAGGGCTCGACCCAGGTCCAGCTCGTCGACGAGATGAGCGCGAAGTGCAAGGCTGCAGGGAAGCAGCCGATCGGGAACCTGCAGTACGCGCAGCCTTCGGACGCGCGGCTGCAGGTGCAGAACGGGCGCGTCGCCGCGTTCCTCGGCAATACCCCGGTGATGGTCTACCTCGCGAAGACCGCCGAAGACGGCAAGCTCTTCGACGTCGTCGCCGGGCACGAGTACCAGCCGGTTCCGCTCGGCATCGGCGTTTCGAAATCGGATTCCGCGCTGCGCGACCGGCTGAAGAAGGCGCTCGACGCGCTGATCGCGAACGGCAGCTATCGCGCGATCCTGACGAAGTACGGCGTCGAAGGCGGGGCGGTCAAGTCGGCGACGATCAACGGCGGCGCGAACCTCAAACTCTGATGGCGCGCGTCGTCGCGCAGCGGCGGCCCTGGCTGTGGCTCGCCAGCGCGGTCGTCATCGTCGCCTGCGCCGCGCTCGCCGTCGCCATCTGGCAGAACCCGAACATCGATCACCGGATCGTCGCGCGCTACCAGTTCGCGCCGGCGATCGTGCACGGCCTCTGGATCACCGTCGTGCTGGCGCTCCTGTCGGCGGCGATCGGGCTCGCGCTGGGCGTCGTCTTCGCGCTGATGCGCCTGTCGCGAAGCGCGGTGCTGCGGAGCTTCGCCGCGCTCTACGCGTGGCTGTTCCGCGGCACGCCACTCCTCGTGCAGATTCTGTTCTGGGGCAACCTCGCCCTCCTGTTCCAGATGCTCGGGCCGTTTCGCACCAATGACGTGATGACGCCTTTCGTGGCGTCGGTGGTCGCGCTTGGCCTGAACGAGGGCGCCTACATGTCGGAGATCGTGCGCGCCGGCATCGCCGCGGTCGACCGCGGCCAGTACGATGCCGCGCAGGCGCTCGGGATGTCGCGCGCGCTCGCACTGCGGCGGATCGTGCTGCCGCAGGCGCTCGCGGTGATCGTGCCGCCGGCCGGGAACCAGTTCATCTCGCTCCTGAAGGCGACGTCGCTCGTCTCGGTGATCGCCGGGGGCGACCTGCTGACGGCGGCCGAGAACATCTCGTCGGCCAACCTGCGCACGATCGAGCTGATGCTCGTGGCGACGTTCTGGTACCTCGTCCTGACGACGCTGACGAGCCTCGGACAGCACGCGCTCGAGAGGCGGCTCGCGCGCGCCGGGGCCGGGCTGCACTTCACCGATTGAGCGCAGTTCCGCGATGAGCGAGACTGCCTCCGACCCGATGCCACGCGTCGCCGGTTCACCGTTGCGCGGCGCCGGTCCAACGTTGCGTGGCGCCGGTCCGATGCTGCGCGTCGCCGGTGTGCACAAGCGCTTCCGGCGCGACGAGGTCCTGAAAGGGATCGACCTCGAAGTGGCGGCGGGCGAGGTGCTGTGCCTGATCGGGCCGTCGGGGTCCGGCAAGAGCACGCTGCTCCGTTGCATCAACCACCTCGAGACGATCGACGACGGGCACATCTGGGTCGACGGCGAGCTCGTCGGATATCGCGACGCGGGCGACCGGCTGATCGAGCTTCCCGAGCGCGAGATCTGCCGCCAGCGTGCAGCGATCGGCATGGTGTTCCAGCGCTTCAACCTGTTCGCGCATCTTACCGTGCTCGAGAACGTGATCGAGGCGCCGATCGCGGTGCGCGGCGTCGCGCGCAGCGAAGCGACCCGCATCGCGCGCGAGCTGATCGGCCGCGTCGGGCTCGCCGCGAAGGCCGATGCCTATCCGGCGCGCCTCTCGGGCGGACAGCAGCAGCGCGTCGCGATCGCGCGCGCGCTCGCGATGCAGCCGAAGCTCCTGCTTTTCGACGAGCCGACGTCGGCGCTCGATCCGGAGCTCGTCGGGGAGGTGCTCGAGGTGATGCGCGGCCTTGCCGACGACGGGATGACGATGGTCGTCGTCACGCACGAGATGGCGTTCGCACGCGAGGTCGGCGACCACGTCGCGTTCATCGATGGCGGTGCGATCGTCGAGGAAGGCCCGTCGGCCGAGGTGCTGGCGACGCCGCGTCACGAGCGGACGCGGGCGTTTCTCGCGCGCTTCGTCGGCGCGCGCTAGACCGTCAGCGCAGGCCGCCGAAGCGGTGGTAGAACGCCGGATCGGCGCGCGGCAGGCTCTCGCCGGCAGCGGCGAACGCGGCGGCGAGATGCCGCTCGGCGACGGCGTGCGTGAGCCGGTAGAAATCGCGCGTCAGCGCGTACGCAGCATTTCCCGGCCAGTCGGCGGGAAGCAGCGGAGCAGGCAGCTGCGGGTCGCGCAGCAGCACGCGGCGGTAGGCGTGGACGAGCAGCGTGCGCACGATGAAGCACTGCCCGGGGTCGAGCGCCTCGGCGTCGGCGCGGAAGCGGTCGATCACGCGGCCGAAGCGCGCGATGAGACGCCGGTAGTCGGCCGCGACCGTCGCGAGCGGCAGTGCGGCGAGCGCACGCGCCGCGAGTCCGCCGGAGCCGGCCGGATCGTCGTGCGCGCGGGCGAGCACGACGCGCGACGAAAGTCCCAGCGCCGCGACGATGTCGCGCGCCGTCGACGCACCGTCGAGCGGGCGCGCGAGCACGGCCGGGGCGACCTGCCCGAAGCCCTCCCATGACAGCTCGTCGAAGAGCGCGCGCCGCGGACCGGCGTCGACGGCGTCCGGGGGTGCGATGACGAGCTCCCAGACGCCGCGCCAGTGGCCATTCGCGGGGGCATAGATGCGCTGGTGGGCGTGTGCGAAGCGACGCTCGCCATCGGCCGTCAGGCGGTAGCGGCTGCGCCGCCCGCGCGCTTCTCCGACGAGCCAGCCATCGCGAACCAGCCGGAACACGCTCGTGCGAACGAGTCTTTCGCTGACGCCGAACGGCTCCATCAGGCGAATCAGTGTCGTCAGCCACACGTGCCCGCCGTGCGGCGCCAGCGCGTCGCCCCACATCGTGACGATCAGCGAGCGGGTGCGCGGCGGATCGCTGGCGAGTGCGCGCGCGATCCAGCGCGCCACCTGCGCCTGCCCAAATGATACGGAACTGCGTTGACGCATCTGAAAAGTGTATCGTATCATCGCGCCGACAGGGAAGCGTTGCGCACCGGGGCGGAGGGCTCGCATGTACGCACAGATGGTCGATACCGGGCAGAGCCGGCTCCGCGAGCTCGCCGAGATGTCGCCCGAGGAGCGCGCGTTCCAGGCGCGCATCGACGCCGACGTCAAGGTCGAGCCGCGCGACGACATGCCCGAGGCTTACCGGCGCACGCTGATCCGCCAGATCCAGCAGCATGCGCACTCCGAGATCGTCGGGATGCTGCCCGAAGGCAACTGGATCACCCGCGCGCCATCGCTGCAGCGCAAGGCGACGCTGATGGCCAAGGTGCAGGACGAGGGCGGCCACGGTCTCTATCTCTACTGTGCGGCGGAGACGCTCGGCGTCTCGCGCGACGCGATGATCGAGGACCTGCACGCGGGCCGGGTCAGGTATTCGTCGATCTTCAACTATCCGACGCTAACCTGGGCCGACATCGGCACCATCGGCTGGCTCGTCGACGGCGCGGCGATCATGAACCAGATCCCGCTCTGCCGCTGCAGCTTTGGCCCCTATGCGCGGGCGATGATCCGCGTCTGCAAGGAGGAATCGTTTCACCAGCGTCAGGGCTTCGACATCCTGATGACGCTCTGCCGCGGGACGGCCGAGCAGAAGGCGATGGCGCAGGACGCGCTCGACCGGTGGTGGTGGCCGTCGCTGATGATGTTCGGCCCGCCGGATGCCGAGAGCGTGCACAGCGCGCAGTCGGCGCGGTGGAAGATCAAGCTCCTGTC
>DASVWR010000116.1:0-2951 GCA_036393115.1 Casimicrobiaceae bacterium | reverse complement strand
CTCGCCGGCGTCGCGCAGCGTGACCGAGAACAGGTTGTCGATGTTGTACGAATTCATCTTCCGCTGCGGGCGCTGCGCGGGTGGAACGATCTCCTTCCAGGACGCTTCCATCTCCTTCAATCCGTACTCGGGCGGAGTCGGAGGTGTCTGCTGGACGTAGCGCGCCATCAGGTCCACTTCCGCGGCGGTGAGCTGCCCCGAGCTTCCCCAGTTCGGCATCCCCGCCGGCGAGCCGTAGCCGATGAAGACCTTCAGATATTCGGTTCCCTTGGTGAGCGTGATGTCGGGGGTCAGCGGCTTCCCGGTTGCGCCCTTGCGGAGCACGCCGTGGCAGCCGGCGCAGCGCTCGAAGTAGATCTGCTTGCCCTTGTCGAATTCGGCCGCGGTCATCGGCGGCGCCTTGGGATTGATGTCCTGGTGCATCGGCTCGGTCGCGAGCGGCGAACTCGCCGCGCCTTCGTAACGCATCAGCGGCTGATCCTGATGGCCGGGCTCCGCGTCGCCTGCTCCCTTGGCGGCTGGCGCGGCCTGCGGTGTCGCCGCCGCCGGCGGTGTCGCCGACTGGGCGGGGGAAGGCGCCGGGGCGGGCTTCTCGGCGTCGGCCGCCGATGCCGCCAGCGGAAACGGGGCAAGTGCGGCAACGAATAGCGTGCGAACGAGCATCGAGCGCGTGGTCACGACATGGGCTCCCTGGGCTTGATTGAACGTACTGGTCGACGTCATCGCGACGAGCTTCACCGATCACCGCACGCGCTTCCTTGACGATCGTCAACGTTGGTGCGCCGTCGGCGAATACGATGCACGAGGATCGAGGAGCGGGGAGCGAGGATTGAGGAGCGATGATCGTCATCGAGTCGGGTCGCGCAATGGATCGGTCGCCCTCGTCGGCGCGGGTCCGGGTGATCCCGAGCTCCTGACGCTGAAGGCGCTGGGCCTCATCCGGCGCGCCGAAGTGATCGTGCACGACCGCCTCGTCGCGCGCGAGATCCTCGCGCTGGCGCGACCGCGCGCGGTGCTCGTCGACGTCGGCAAAGCGGCGAGCCGTCACACGATGCCGCAGGCCGCGATCAGCGCACTCCTCGTGCGCCTCGCGCGGGAAGGCCGCCGCGTGGTACGCCTCAAGGGAGGCGATCCGTTCGTCTTCGGCCGCGGCGGTGAGGAGATCGAGGCGCTTGCGAACGCGCGCGTCGACTACGAGATCGTGCCGGGCATTACCGCAGCGAACGGAATCGCGGCGAGCACCGGCATCCCGCTCACGCACCGTGAGCACGCGCACGCGCTCATGTTCGCGACGGGTCACTTAAAGGACGGCGAGCCCGACCTCGACTGGGCGGCGCTCGCACGACGCGACCAGACACTGGTGATCTACATGGGCCTCGGCGCGCTCGCAACCGTCTGCCGCGAGCTCGTGGCGCACGGATTGGCGCCGGCGACGCCGGCCGCGGTCGTCGCTGAGGGAACCACGCCGCGCGAGCGCATCGTCGTCGGCACCCTCGCGACGCTCGCCGTGCGTGCCGTGTCGGCCGCGCTCGAACCACCGACCCTGATCATCGTCGGCGAGGTCGTCGCACTGCGGCGAACCTGCACGGCTGCGCCGACGCGCGCCGCGGCCTTTGCCGCGGCGGCCGACTGACGTCGAGCCGGCCGGCTTCGGCGCGCACAACAGCGTCAATCACTTGCGCCGTCGCGCCTGACCGCATCCATGCAGCAGGCGAGCTCGTTCAGGATCGCGCGCGGAATCGGCACCGTTCCCGCGAGCACGTCGGCAGTCCACGCCGCGATGGCCGCCGCACTTCCAGGTGCCGGAAGCGGCGCGCGCGGCGGCTCCGGCGCGCGCGCTTCGAACATCACGGTGGCCGCGCCGCGCCGGAAGCACTCGATCCGCGGCGGACGCCGCGGATCCGCGAACGGCTCGCCGCCGGTCGCACGAAGGAGCAGTGCATCGGCACCTGTCGCGGTGAGATGGGCGCGCATCGACGCCAGCGTGCAGCCGTCCGCGGCTCCGACGATGCGCACTCCCGCGCCGCCGAACGGATCGAGCAGCGCGGCGAGGCGGCACGCGCCGATGCCCGGCGAGGGGCCGCCCTGCGTCGGATCGAGCAGCGTCGGGTCGAGCAGCGCCGCGTCGACGTAGACGAGGCGACCCGACGCCAGGCGGTCTTCGGCAAGCGCAAGCGAGCTCGTCGGCACGATCGCGAACTCGCGCAGCACCTCCCAGGTCGCCGTGCCGCCGCGCCTCCCGCACTCGCCGGTCGGGCCGTGCACGAGGACCGGTACACCGTAGCGCTCGAGCAGCAGCGCAAGAAGCGGAGTCAGGTTCGGGCACGCGCGCGGCCTCGCGTAGCTCGCGATCACCACCGGCCGCGGACTGTCGGCACGCACCGACAAGCGCTGCTCCGGCGGCGCGCTCCTTTCGACCTCTGCCTCGGCCGCTCGCACCATCCCGGCGATTCTCGAAACGGGGGGCACGGTAGCGCATTGATGCGCATCAAGCGGTGGCGGCCCGTCTTCCTTGATGCGCATCAATGGCGTCGGCGGCGCGGATCTTTAGTGTCGCTTCCATAGGTTTTCCGACACAAGATGGCCCGGTCGCAAGGCCGGGCGAACCGCGAACGCAGCGCGAGGAGCACAACGATGGCCGCACCCCAGACGATACGACCTGACGACGACATCGACGAGCCGATCCCGGCGATGCAGCAGCTGCTCGACAATCCGTTCCTGCTGCTGTTCATCGGCATCGCGATGCCGACCGTGCTCTACATCGTCTGGGGCGTGATGGAGATCGTCGGCATACCGGTCGCCCGGTAGAGGCCGCGATCCAGGGGAGGAGACCGCGATGAGCGCGATTCAACCGCCGGCTGCCCGTGTCTGGTGGAGGCAGCCGCTCGACCGCGTCGAAGGCACGTGGATCGCAATCGCCTTCGTGTGGTGCATGGTGATGTTCTTCATGA
>DASVWR010000115.1:0-5090 GCA_036393115.1 Casimicrobiaceae bacterium | reverse complement strand
ACATAGAGCGTTCCCGAGATCACCGTGACCTGCTCCGGCGTGCTGTGGTAGTGAAGCGGGATGTGGTACTTCGCCGGCAGCCAGATCCGCATCACGTAGCGCCCGGCCGCGCCCGGGTTGCCGTAGAGCACGGCGACCTTGGCACCCTTCGGCAGCGACGGCGGCGCCGCGGCCCAGTGAATGCTCTTCGCGTTCATCACGACCGGCTCGGATGCGGGCTCGTCGGCCGCAGGGACGGCCGCCGAAGCCGCGAACATCAGTACACCCACTGCAGACGCAAGGAACCAACTGGCTTTACGGCACATGCACATGGCGGACTCCTCCTCGTTGCGATGTCGCGGGAATGGTCGATTCGGCCGGCTCGTCCGCCGTCTCCTTCGGCGGTACGAGCCGGGGTCAGAGCATAGGCGCGGTTCCGCCCACGCGCAACGCGATTAGTCGGCGCATCCGCTACGCAGCATCGGCGGACACCTCCGTCGTCGGCGGCGCCTCGGCGGCAGGCGCCTCCTCGCCGGTGCCGAGCAGCACGGCGTCGGGCCCGAGCAACTTCTGGCGCCGGCGCGCGTTGTGGTACGCGAGGCCGGTCCCCGCCGGGATCAGCCGGCCGACGATCACGTTCTCCTTCAATCCGCGCAGGTCGTCACGCTTGCCCATGATCGCCGCCTCGGTCAGCACCCGCGTCGTCTCCTGGAACGACGCCGCCGAGATGAACGAGTCGGTCGACAGCGACGCCTTGGTGATGCCGAGCAGCATGTAGTCGAAGGTCGCCGGCTGCCGCGTCTCGTCGTTCTTCACCTTGTCGTTCTCGTCGAGCAGATCCGAGCGCTCGACCTGCTCGCCCTGGATGAAGCGCGAGTCGCCGGCATCGGCGACGGTCACGCGGCGCAGCATCTGCCGCACGATCACCTCGATGTGCTTGTCGTTGATCTTCACGCCCTGCAGCCGGTAGACGTCCTGCACTTCGTCGGTGATGTAACGCGCGAGCGCCTCCACGCCGAGCAGCCGGAGGATGTCGTGCGGGTCGGCGGGGCCGTCGACGATCATTTCGCCCTTGTTGACGACCTGCCCGTCGTGCACCGTCACGTGCTTGTCCTTCGGGATCAGGAACTCGTGCGCAGTGCCCTCGAGGTCGGTGATCACGAGGCGCTGCTTGCCCTTGGTGTCCTTGCCGAACGAAACCGTTCCGGTCACCTCGGCCAGCATCCCGGCGTCCTTCGGCGACCGCGCCTCGAAGAGCTCCGCCACCCGCGGCAGACCTCCGGTGATGTCGCGCGTCTTCGAAGTCTCCTGCGGAATGCGCGCGAGCACCTCGCCGACCGCAACCTGCTGGCCGTCCTTCACCGTGATGATGGATCCGAGCTGGAACGTGATGTTGACCGGCAGGTCGGAGCCTGCGATGTGGATCTCGGCGCCATCGGCATCGAGCAGCTTCACCTGCGGGCGCACTCCCTTCGCGGTCGTGCCCGCGCGGCGCTTCGGGTCGATCACGACGAGCGTGGAGAGCCCCGTCACCTCGTCGACCTGCTTCGCCACCGTCACGCCTTCCTCGACGTTCTCGAACTTCACCGTACCTGCGTACTCGGTGATGATCGGACGCGCGGTCGCGTCCCATTGCGCGAGGACGCGGCCGGCTCGGACTGCATCGCCGTCCTTGACCGTCAGCGTCGCGCCGTAAGGCACCTTGTGGCGCTCGCGCTCGCGGCCGTTGTCGTCGTGGATGGTCACTTCACCCGAGCGCGCGATGACGACGAGCTCGCCCTTCGCATTGGTGACGTAGCGCATCTGCGCCGAGAAACGCACCGTTCCCGCCGACTTCGACTCGACCTGCGATGCCGCCGCCGTCCGCGATGCCGCGCCACCGATGTGGAACGTGCGCATCGTGAGCTGCGTACCCGGCTCGCCGATCGACTGTGCCGCGATCACGCCGACCGCCTCGCCGACGTTGACGAGATGCCCGCGACCGAGGTCGCGGCCGTAGCACGCGGCGCAGAGGCCGTAACGCGTGTCGCAGGTGAGGGGTGTGCGCACCTTGACCTCGTCGATGCCGAGCGCCTCGATCCTTTCGACCTCGTCCTCGCCGAGCAGCGTGCCCGCCTCGTAGAGCGTCTCCTGCGATTCGGGATTGACGATGTCCGCGGCCGCGACGCGACCGAGAATGCGCTCGCGCAGCGGCTCGATCACCTCGCCGCCCTCGACCAGCGCCTTCATCGCGACGCCGTTCCGGGTCTCGCAATCGGGCTCGGTGACGACGAGGTCCTGGGTGACGTCGACGAGACGCCGCGTCAGGTACCCCGAGTTCGCCGTCTTCAATGCGGTGTCGGCGAGGCCCTTGCGGGCGCCGTGCGTGCTGATGAAGTACTGCAGCACGTTGAGGCCCTCGCGGAAGTTCGCCGTGATCGGCGTCTCGATGATCGATCCATCGGGCTTCGCCATCAGCCCGCGCATTCCGGCGAGCTGCCGGATCTGCGCCGCCGAGCCGCGCGCACCCGAGTCGGCCATCATGAAGATCGAATTGAACGATTCCTGCTTGTGAGCCTTGCCTTCGCGGTCGGTGACCTCCATCTCGCCCAGCTGCTTCATCATCGCCTTGGCGATGTCGTCACCCGCACGGCCCCAGATGTCGACCACCTTGTTGTAGCGCTCGCCCTGGGTGACGAGGCCCGACGTGTATTGCGCCTCGATCTCCTTCACCTGCGTCTCGGCCTCGCCGATGATCGCGTGCTTCTCGGGCGGGACCTGCATGTCGTCGGCGGCGAACGAGATGCCGCCGCGCGTGGCGAGGCTGTAGCCCGCCTGCATCAGCTTGTCGGCAAAGATCACCGTCTCGCGCAGGCCGCAGCGGCGGAAGCTCGCATTGATGATCCGCGAGATCTCCTTCTTCTTGAGCGGCTTGTTGAGGTAGGAGAACGGCAATCCCGGCGGCAGGATCTCGGACAGCAGCGCGCGGCCGATCGTCGTCTCGTAGCGCGTCACCTTCTCGACCCGCTCGGGCTGCCCGTCCTGGCCGGCGACGACGTCGACTTCGCGGATGCGCACCTTGATCCGCGCGTGCAGGTCCGCCTGCCGCGATTCGTAGGCGCGCGCCGCCTCGGCAACGTCGGCGAAGATCGCGCCGTCACCCTGCGCACCGATCCGCTCGCGCGTCGCGTAGTAGAGGCCGAGCACGATGTCCTGCGACGGCACGATGCACGGCTCGCCGTTCGACGGCAGCAGCACGTTGTTCGATGCCAGCATCAGCGTGCGCGCCTCCATCTGCGCTTCGAGGGACAGCGGCACGTGCACCGCCATCTGGTCGCCGTCGAAGTCGGCGTTGAACGCCGTGCAGACGAGCGGATGGAGCTGGATCGCCTTGCCCTCGATCAGCACCGGCTCGAAGGCCTGGATGCCGAGGCGGTGCAGCGTCGGCGCACGGTTGAGCAGCACCGGGTGCTCGCGGATCACGTCCTCGAGGATGTCCCAGACGACCGGCTCCTGGGCCTCCACCATCTTCTTCGCCGCCTTGATCGTCGTGGCGAGCCCCATCGTTTCGAGCTTGTTGAAGATGAACGGCTTGAAGAGCTCGAGCGCCATCAGCTTCGGCAACCCGCACTGGTGGAGCTTCAGCTGCGGGCCGACGACGATCACCGAGCGTCCCGAGTAATCGACGCGCTTGCCGAGCAGGTTCTGGCGGAAGCGCCCGCCCTTGCCCTTGATCATGTCGGCGAGGCTCTTCAATGGCCGCTTGTTGGCACCGGTCATCGCCTTGCCGCGGCGCCCGTTGTCGAGCAGGCTGTCGACCGCCTCCTGCAGCATCCGCTTCTCGTTGCGGACGATGATGTCGGGCGCCTTCAACTCGAGCAGGCGCTTCAGCCGGTTGTTGCGATTGATCACGCGCCGGTAGAGGTCGTTGAGGTCCGACGTCGCGAAGCGGCCGCCGTCGAGCGGAACCAGCGGGCGCAGCTCGGGCGGCAGCACCGGCAGCACCTCGAGGATCATCCACTCGGGCTTGATGCCCGACTTGTGGAACGCCTCGAGCACCTTGAGGCGCTTGGCGAGCTTCTTGATCTTGGTGTCCGAGCCGGTGGCGTCGAGGTCCTTCCGGAGCTTGTCGATCTCGCGCGTGATCTCGAGGCTCTTCAGGAGCTCGCGGATGCCTTCGGCGCCCATCGTCGCCGAGAAGTCGTCGCCGTACTGCTCGAGCTTGGCGAGGTAGTCGTCCTCGGTGAGAAGCTGTCCGCGGTTGAGCGGCGTGAGCCCCGGGTCGGTGACGACGAACGCCTCGAAGTACAGCACGCGCTCGATGTCGCGCAGCGTCATGTCGAGGACCATCCCCATCCGCGACGGGAGGCTCTTCAGGAACCAGATGTGCGCGACCGGGCTCGCGAGCTCGATGTGGCCCATCCGCTCGCGGCGCACCTTGGCGAGCGTCACTTCGACGCCGCACTTCTCGCAGATCACGCCGCGATGTTTCAGCCGCTTGTACTTGCCGCACAGGCACTCGTAGTCCTTGACCGGCCCGAAGATCTTCGCGCAGAAGAGTCCGTCGCGCTCGGGCTTGAACGTGCGGTAGTTGATCGTCTCGGGCTTCTTGACTTCGCCGTACGACCACGAGCGGATCTTCTCGGGCGACGCAAGACCGATCTTGATCGCGTCGAACTCTTCTTCCTGGGTGACCTGCTTAAAGAGATCCAGCAATGCCTTCATTCGGTTATCTCCGAAGGGGTGAGGATTGGGGATCGAGGATCGAGGGTGCATCGTGCCGATGCATCCGTCTTCCGCGTATCCCGAAATCCATCACCCTGTTTCCAACGAACTTCAACGAGGCGCCACGCATCCCACCGGCGCCCCTCGATCCTCGATCCTCAATCCCTATCCATATCCACATCGATCGCCAGCGACCGAATCTCCTTCACCAGCACGTTGAACGACTCGGGCATGCCAGCCTCGATGCGGTGCTCGCCCTTGACGATGTTCTCGTACACCTTGGTGCGGCCGTTCACGTCGTCGGACTTGACGGTCAGCATCTCCTGCAGCGTGTACGCGGCGCCGTAGGCTTCGAGCGCCCACACCTCCATCTCGCCGAAGCGCTGGCCGCCGAACTGCGCCTTGCC
>DASVWR010000114.1:0-8774 GCA_036393115.1 Casimicrobiaceae bacterium | reverse complement strand
CGGCTGCGTCCCGGCCGCGCCCGGTTGCGTCCCAGCCGGGCTCGGTTGCGTCCCCGCGGCGCCCTGCCGCAACAGCGACGACCCGAGATCCTGCGCGAAGTCGTCGACGCGCACGACCTCGGCAACGAGCGCACGCTGCTCTGTCAACTGCTTCGCCTCGGCCTCGTCGAGGATTCCGGCGCGCACCGCGCGCGCGAGCACCGCGTTCGGGTCCTCGCCCGGTGACGTCCTCGAATCGAACGCACCGCCACGATGTGCATCCTTCAGTCTGCGTTCGAGCGGCTCGGTTGCGAGCGTCAGCGCGAGCGCGCGCTCGAGGAGGCCGACCGGCTCCTCGGACGCGCCGATGAAGATGCCACCGGTCAGGCGGTCGCGCGTCTCCGAGGGCCCGATCAGGAGCCTGGCGACTTCGTGGCCGAGGCGATCCGACGGCACTTCGTAGGGCCTGCCGAGCGGGAACACCACGCGCCACATGAGCCCGGAGAGAAAGCGGCTCGGGAAGTTCGAGATCGCGCCCTCGAGCGCGTTCTGCGCCTTGAACATCGCGTCCCAGATCGCCCAGTGGACGAGCGGCGCGTCGGCTTCCTTCCGACCGTCCTGCTCGTAGCGCCACAGCGTCGCCGATGCGAGGTAGAGGAGCGACAGCACGTCGCCGAGGCGCGCCGAGAGCTTCTCCTTCCTCTTCAGCGCCCCGCCAAGCGTGCCCATCGACACGTCGGCGAGGAAAGCGAGCGCCGACGAGAAGCGCGTCAACTGCTGGTAGTAGCGGCGCATCGCCGGGTCGACGCTCGCCGGCACCCGCACGACGTGCGAGCCGGTGAGCCCCGTCACCAGCGTGCGCGCGACGTTGCGCAGCACGAAGCGAAGGTGACCGAGCAACGCTCGGTCGAAGAGCGTCACCGCGCGTCTGCGGTCGGCGGCGCGCGTCGCCGCCATCTCGTGCAATACGTACGGGTGACAGCGGATCGCACCCTGGCCGAAGATGATCAGGCTGCGGGTCAGGATGTTCGCGCCCTCGACGGTGATCGACACCGGCATCTGCATGTACGCGGCGCCGAGGAAGTTCGACGGTCCCATGCAGATGCCCTTGCCGCCGACGACGTCCATCGCGTCGTTGATCACCTGGCGGCTGCGCTCGGTGATGTGGTACTTCGCGATGCCCGAGACGACGGCGGGCTTCTCGCCGCGATCGACGATCGTCGCGGTCAGCATCCGCGCTGCATCCATCAGGTAGAGGTTGCCGCCCATGCGCGTCAGCGGCTCCTCGATCCCCTCGAAATGGCCGATCGCGGTCTTGAACTGCGTGCGCACGCGCGCGTACGCGCCGGTCGTGCGCACGGCGAGCTTCGCCATGCCGGTGTTCGACGACGGCAGCGAGATGCCGCGCCCCGCGGCGAGACACTCCATCAGCATCCGCCAGCCGCGACCGAGCATCGGCTGCCCGCCGATCACCCAGTCCATCGGAATGAACACGTCGCGGCCCCAGTTTGGGCCGTTCTGGAACACCGCGTTCAGCGGCATGTGGCGGCGACCGATGTTGACGCCGGGGTGCGACGTCGGGATCAGCGCGCAGGTGATGCCGAGATCCTCGTGCTCGCCGAGAAGATGCTCGGGATCGTAGGCGCGGAACGCGAGGCCGAGGAGCGTCGCGACGGGGCCCAGCGTGATGTAGCGCTTCTCCCACGTGAGGCGCAGCCCCAGCACCTCCTTCCCTTCGTGCTGGCCGCGGCAGACGATGCCGAAATCGGGAATCGCCGCGGCGTCGGAGCCGGCGTACGGATTGGTGAGCCCGAAGCACGGAAGCTCGAGCCCGCGCGCGAGGCGCGGCAGGTACCAGCGCTTCTGCTCATCGGTGCCGTAGTGGAGCAGGAGCTCGCCCGGCCCGAGCGAATTCGGGACGAGCACCGACACCGCGAGCGTGCCGCTTCGCGTCGAGATCTTGCTGATCACCTGCGAGTGCGCGTAGGCCGAGAAGCCGAGGCCGCCCCACGCTTTCGGGATGATCATGCCGAGAAAGCCGTGATCCTTGATGTACTGCCATACCGGCGCCGGGAGATCCTTGTAGACGTTGGTCGTCTCCCAGTCCGAGACCATGCCGCAAAGCGTCTCGACCTCGTTGTCGAGGAAGTGCTGCTCTTCAGCGGTGAGCTTCGTGCGCGGAACCGCGAGAAGCCTGTCCCACGCGGGCTTTCCGGCGAAGAGCTCGGCGTCCCAGCCCACGGTGCCCGCCTCCAATGCCTCGCGCTCGGTCTGCGACATCGCCGGCAGCACGCGTCGGAACGCAGCGAGGAGACGCGCGCTGACGAGCTTTCGGCGTAGCGGCGCGATCGCGAGCGGAATCGACACGACGACCACGATGACCGCGAACGCGATCGCCGACGCGAACGAGAAAGCGCCCGCCACCTGCGCGGCGGCGATCCAGACGAGGCCGGCGAGCGGCCAGACGATCCCCGCCACGTTGACGTACGCGAGGACGACGATCGCGGCGAGCGCGATCAGGAGAAAGAGGACGATCATGGCGATGCCTCCGGTGGGTCAGCCCGGCACCCACGATTCGCGGCCGAGCTCGTGCTCGACCTGCGAGAGATCGGGGAGCGGGGCCCTCAGCCCCGCGAGAAGAAACGGTGCGAGGCGCCGCAGCAGGATCTCGTCGTTCGCGGTCTCGTGCGGATTGAGCTCGGCGATCAGCTTCAACGCGTCGGTGCCGGCGAGCGTGTAGGAAAGCGCTCCCATGATGAAGTGGAGGCGCCACGAGAGCTCCTTCTTCGGAAGCTCGGGAAGCGCGCGCGCGAAGGCGGCCTTGAAGCGCGCGATCATCGCCGCGTATTGCTCGGAGAGGAAGCGGCGGATGAACGGTGCCGGATCCGCGTACGCGCGGCCGAGGAGGCGCAGGAAATCCTTGCCGCCCTTCTCGTGATCCCGCGCGAGCCTCAGCGCAGGAATGAAGAGCGCCATCATGATCCGCTCGCACGAAAGCGCTTTGCGCCCGGCACGCGCCTCGAGTGCGGTGAGGAGCTCGACCCGCGCCTGGTTCATCGGATCGAGCCGGCGCGTCAACACCGATTGGAAGAGCTCTTCCTTGCTGCCGAAGTGATAGTTGACCGCGGCGAGGTTGACGTCAGCCGCCGCGGTGATCGCGCGCAGGCTCGTCGCCTCGAAGCCGTGCTCCATGAAGAGTGCCTCGGCGACATCGAGGATGCGCGCGCGCGTGGCGGCCGGATCGCGCGGGCGGATGGTGGTCTCGCGCCGCGTGGGGATGGCTGACGTTGCCTCTGCTTTCGCGGCAGCCCTGGTCGATTCCGATTTCACGCGACGACTTATCCGTGTTTAGATTCAAACGCCCGTTTCAATCCTACGTTCGAACGAGAGGAGTGTCAAGCAGAGGCGGGTTCACGGCTGCACCCGGCTCGGCGAGGGACGTCCGCGCTGTGACGTGCGACTTCCACCGTGAGGCGTTACACGTTCCAGTCGACCGGTGATCCGATCGTTCCGCCACAAAGGGCTCGAGCGCTACCTTCTGAAAGGTACGAAGTCAGGCATTCATCCTCAACACGAGCAACGCCTTGGACCGATTCTCGGCCGCCTTCAGGTTTCCCTCGGTCCAAGAGACATGAATCTCCCGGGCCTGGCGCTTCACCCAGTTGCCGGGCCGCGCAAGGGGACCTGGGCGGTGAGCATAAGTGGTAACCGGCGTGTCACTTTCGGGTTCGTCGATCGCGATGCTTTCGACATCGATTACGAGGACTATCACTGATCCGTGACGATGCACAATCCTCCCCATCCAGGCGAGATTCTGCGTGATCTGTTCCTCAACCCGCTCGGGGTGTCGGTCACCACAGCTGCCGAGGCGCTCGGGGTTAGTCGGAAGACGCTTTCGTCGATCCTGAACGGTCGAGCCGGTATCAGCCCGGAAATGACGGTCCGCCTTTCCATCGCATTCGATACGCCGGCGGAGAGCTGGCTGAGCCGATAGCTCCAATACGACCTGTGGTTGGCCGAACGACATCGGCGCGAACTCCGCGTTCGCAAGCTTGCTGCCTAGCAACGCGAATTGATGCGATATTAGTGGGTCAATCAGAAGCAGACCTGCCGACACGAAGTGCCGGGTGGCTACTTGTGGTCGCCGAAGCGAAAGTCAGACGGCAGCCGCAATCCGTACTATGACTTCATGCGCGAAACGGCACCGGGCGATATCGTGTTCTCGTTCGCCGGAGCGCTCGTGGACTTGATTGGCGCGGAAGCACGTGACATCGTCCTGGGCACCAGGTGTCGCACAGGAGCCCATCGTCTCGCAAGGCGTCGGCTTGCTTGAATGGGAGAAACACGAAATCGAGCGCGTACACAGCGATAGCCACCTGAACGACACAACTCGCGAGGCGATCGTCCTCGCCCGTCGCGTTCAGGGTGTATTCAAGGACCGGGTACGGCGTATCGAGCGAGCGTGTCGGATTACGGGTGTCGATCGGACGGAGCACCTGCGCGCAAGCCACTGCAAGCCGTGGCGGGATTCGACCAATGAGGAGAGGCTCGACGGTGAAAATGGGTTACTGCTAACGCCGAATGCGGATCATCTTTTCGACCGTGGCTTCATTGGCTTCAGCGATCGGGGCGATGTCCTGATCTCTCCGGTTGCACACCGTGAGTCACTTGCGCGACTGGGAGTCGACCCTCGGGGCCGTCCCAACGTTGGACAATTCTCGGAAGCGCAGCGAAGATATCTCGATTTCCACAGGGAAAACGTTCGGTTGCGATCACGCTTCCTGGGCTGACGTGGGTGCGTTACTCGCCGCGCACAAGACATGACGCTACGCGCACCGATCGACGCCGTCTGCTTCGACTGGGGCGGCACGCTGATGTCCGAGGCGGGCCCCGAGGAGCTGCCGATGGGGTTGTGGCCCGAGGTCTCGGCGATTTCGGGCGCGCGCGAATGCCTCGCCGCGCTCTATGGTCTGGCGCCGCTTTGCATCGCGACGAACGCGACGGTCTCGCGCCGCCCGATGATCGAGCGCGCGCTGGCGCGCGTCGGCCTGCGCGACTACATCGCCACGATCTTCTGCTACACCGAGCTCGGCTATCGCAAGAGCGAGCCCGGGTTCTGGCGCGCTGTCGAGTCCGCGCTCGGGGTGCCCGTCGCCCGCATCGCGATGATCGGCGACTCGCTCGAGCACGACGTCGTCGCGCCACGCACGTTCGGCGTCCAGGCGGTGTGGTTCAACGAGGGAGGCGCCCGCACCCAGGCAGACGCCGGCGTCCCCGAAGCGCGCTCGCTCGTCGAGTTCGCCGAGCTGGTTCGACGTGCGGCGTGAGTGCGTTGGTCCGGCGCTGGGTATAGTCACCCGTTGGGGAGCTTTGATGGCATCGATCTCGATCTCGAAACGACATTCGCTGACGCACCGCAAGGCGCGCGACGCCGCCGAGCGCGTCGCGCAGGACCTCGAGGAGCGCTTCGACCTCGCATGGTCCTGGGAGGGCGACGAAGTGGTGTTCGAGCGGACCGGCCTGTCGGGCCGCATGCACGTCGGTGCAAAGGAGATCCGCCTCGACGTGAAGCTCGGGCTTCTCCTCTCGGCGCTGAAGCCCGCGATCGAGCGCGAGATCCACGTGCAGCTCGAGTCGCTCACGGTGACGCGCGAAGGCTGAGCCCCGCCGCCTGCTAGGCAGCGCCTGGCGCAGTCGCGCCGGCGCTCAGACGTCCGGGTCGGAAAACGGCGCGTCCGACCCGCCGACGATCGCGTCGTGTACGGCGCGCTCGCGCGTCTCGATCGTGGCGAGAAACTCGACTGCCCCTCCCATCCGCGCGAACGCTTCGAATCCGCGCTCGAGAAAATCCTGCAGCGCGCCGAGCCCGGCCGCATGGGCGGGCTTGTGCATGAGGCCCAGTGCCGTGCGCAGCATCGGCTTGTGGACGTAGCGATCGAGCGCCAGCCCGACGTCGCCTGCCATCCTGATCTGCAGCACGCGGTCGTCGTAGCGGCCCGCAGCACGATACGCGGCGCAGTACTGCGGAACGGTGAACGTATCGGCCACGCCTTCGTCCCCAGCCGCATGCGTGACAGCGGGGGCGTCCGCACCGGAACCCGCACGCGCACGCGCAAGCTCGCGTCCGAGCGCAGCGTCGAGGTCGAAGGAAAGCGCATTGAGCTCGACCGCGGTCGCGACGGTCGCGATCACCGCATTCGGAAGCAATCGCTTCATCAGCGGTGCGACGCGCGCCAGATCGGCGTCGCGGCGGGCGAAATCCCCGCCACCGTAGAGATCGGACTCGAAGAAGCGGATCGCTGCGGTATATCGCGGCAGCGCTTCGAGATCGGCATAGGTCCGGCGCAGGCGCCGCGCCTGCCAACGTCCGATGGCGGCATCGAGGCGCGCGACGCCGGGATCGGCGGCGCGGGCGGCGTGATGGCCGGCGACGCGCTGAAGCGCGGCGAGCAGTGCGGATGCGGGGTCTTCGGGAGAGAGGCGCGCCATCGTCACAGGGCCTTCTGAAAGCGTACCACGGGGATTAGATTGCACGCTCTACCGTTCGCGGCCTATCGTGCGAGATCGCGAACGCGCACCGCCCGAGCGGAAGCACGAGGCTCGCACGCTGCGTCGAATCCCCGATGAACCCCGCCCGCCGCCGCCTGATCTTCGCTGGAATTGCCGGCACCGTGCTACTCGGCCTCGCACGGGTGATCGAGCGGCCGTCGGGCCCGGCGAACGCCGAAGCGCAGCATGCGGCCGGCGCGCTCTCCGCCGATGGCATCGACGTGATGCACGCACTCGTTCCCGCGCTCCTCGCCGGCGCGCTGCCGCGCGATCCCGTCGCGCGCGCACGTGCGCTCGACGACACGCTCGCCGGCATTGCGACCGCGATCGAGGGCCTCGCCCCGATCGCGCGTGAGGAGCTCACCTCGCTCTTCGCCATCCTCGCCTGGGCACCGCTGCGCTGGATCCTCGGCGGATCGCTCGTGTCGCTCTCCGCGATGACCGCAGCCGACGCCGATGCCTTGCTCGAAAGCTTGCGCGCGAGCCGCTGGTCGAAGAAGCGTGCCGCGTACGACGCGCTGCATCAGATCACGTTCGCTGCGTGGTACGCGAATCCGCTGTCGTGGCCGGCGATCGGCTATCCCGGCCCACCGGAGCTGTCATGAGCCCCATCGTCGATCCGATCCGCACCGGCCTCGCCGCAGGCTGGAAGGTGATCGACGCATCGCGCGCGACGAAGGATCTCACCCTCGAAGCCGACGTCGCGATCGTCGGCACCGGTGCCGGCGGCGGCACTGCGGCGGAGATCCTCACGCAATCCGGCCTCTCGGTGGTGATGATCGAGGAAGGTCCGCTGAAATCGTCGACCGACTTCCACATGCGCGAGGACGAGGCATATCGCGATCTCTATCAGGAGGAAGCGGCACGCCGCACGTCCGACCGCGCAGTCGGCATCCTGCAGGGGCGCTGCGTTGGCGGCGGCACGACGGTCAACTGGACGAGCTCGTTCCGCACGCCGGAAGCGACACTGAGGCAATGGCGCACGAAGTGGGGCATCGAAGGCTTCCAGCCCGCCGACCTCGAGCCGTGGTTCGAGCGCGCCGAGGCTCGCGTCGGCGTCATCTCGTGGGCGCAGCCACCCAATGCGAACAACGCCGCGCTGGCGCTCGGCGCCGAGCGGCTCGGACTCGCGCACGGCTCGATCCGGCGCAACGTTCGCGGCTGCTGGAACCTCGGCTACTGCGGCATGGGCTGTCCGACCAACGCCAAGCAGTCGATGCTGGTGACGACCATTCCGGCGGCACTCGCCGGCGGGGCGACGCTCGTCACGCGCGCGCGTGCGCAGCGCTTCGTCGTCGCCGGCGACCGCGTCACGACGCTCGAATGCCGCGCGATGGATTCGTCGGGCACCGTCGCGTCGGGCGCGCGGATCACCGTCCACGCGCGAGCGTTCGTCGGTGCCGCCGGTGCGATCGGCACGCCTGCGCTGCTGCTGCGAAGCGGCATCCCCGATCCCTACGGCATCCTCGGCCTGCGCACGTTCCTGCACCCGACCGTGGTATCGGTCGCCGAGATGCCGAGCCCGGTGATCGCCTTCCGCGGCGCGCCGCAAACGATCTATTCGGACGAGTATCTCGACCAGGCCGCGCCGGATGGGCCGGCGGGCTTCAAGCTCGAAGTGCCGCCGATCCATCCGGTGCTCGCGGCAATCACGCTGCCTGGGCACGGCGAAGCGCACGCGGCGTGGATGCGGCACCTGCCGAACCTGCAGGTGGTGATCGCGCTCGTGCGCGACGGCTTCCACCCGCAGTCGGAGGGCGGTCGCGTGAGGCTCGCCGGCGACGGCTCGCCGATCCTCGATTACGCGCTGACACCCTATGTGTTCGACGGCATGCGCAGGGCATTCGCAGCGATGGCGCGCATCCAGTTTGCGGCGGGGGCAACGCGCGTGATGCCGATCCACGGCAATGGAGCGGCGTATCCGGACGAGGCAGCGGCGACGAAGGCCATCGCCGAGTTCGAATTGCGACCGCAGGCGACTCCGGTCTTCTCGGCGCACGTGATGGGGGGAGCGCCCTTCGGGCCCGATCCGAAGCGTGCGGTGGTGGATCTCGACGGCCGCCATCACCAGCTCGGCAACCTTTACGTCTTCGATGCGTCGCTCTTTCCGACGTCGATCGGCGCCAACCCGCAGATCTCGATCTATGCGATCACCGCGAAGCTCGCGACCGCGCTCGCGAAGCGGATGCGCGCCTGACACGGATGCGCGCCTGACGTGGGTGCGCGCCTGACGTGGGTGCGCGTGA
>DASVWR010000113.1:0-12376 GCA_036393115.1 Casimicrobiaceae bacterium | reverse complement strand
ACGGCCAGACGGCCGTGATCGTGCTGATCCGCACCGAGCCGTCGGCCAACGTGATCAAGACCGTCGACTCGTTGCGGGCACTGCTGCCCGAGCTCCAGGCGCAGCTTCCCGCGGACATCGAGGTCCACGTCGCGGCGGACCGCACGCACTCGATCCGTGCGTCGCTCGACGAGGTCGAGATCGCTCTCGTCGCGTCGGTGGTCCTCGTCGTGCTGGTCGTGAGTCTGTTCCTGCGCAGCCTCCGCGCGACGCTGGTGCCGGCGGTCGCGACGGTGACGGCGCTGCTCGGAACCTTCGGCGCCATGGATCTCTTCGGCTTCAGCCTCGACAATCTCTCGCTGATGGCGCTCGCCGTCGCCACGGGGTTCGTGATCGACGACGCGATCGTCGTGCTCGAAAACACGACGCGGCACCTCGAAGCCGGGATGACGCGAATGCAGGCCGCGCTGACCGGCGCGCGCGAGGTCGGCTTCACCGTCGTCTCGATCAGCCTGTCGCTCGTCGCCGTGTTCATACCGCTCCTCTTCATGGGCGGGCTTCCGGGGCGCCTCTTTCGCGAGTTCGCGGTGACGCTCTCCGTCGCGGTGCTGATCTCGCTCGTGCTCTCGCTGACGACGACACCGATGATGTGTGCGTGGCTCCTCCATCCGGGAGGCGAGCCCCGTGATCGGCGCGTCGAGCGGTGGCCCGCGCGCGTCGCGCGGCGCGTGTTCGACGGGATGCTTGCATCCTATGCGAGGAGCCTCGACTGGGCGCTCGCCAACCGCGGACTCGTGCTGCTGATGCTCGTCTGCGTGATCGCGCTGAACGGATATCTGTTCGTGAAGGTTCCCAAAGCGCTCTTTCCGCAGCAGGACACGGGACAACTGATCGGCGGACTCTCGGCCGACCAGAGCATCTCGACGAAGGCGATGGGCGACAAGCTGCGGCAGGTCGTCGACATCGTCCGTGCCGACCCGGCCGTGCAGTCGGTCGTCGGTTTCATCGGCGGCGCGCGCGCCGGCGGCGGGTTCATGTTCGTCGAGCTGAAGCCGCGTTCGGAGCGAGGCATCGGGGGGCTCGCCGTGATCGGCAGGCTGCGCCCAAAGCTCGAGCGCGTCACTGGGCTGCGTCTCTTCCTGCAGCCGGTGCAGGACGTCCGCGCTGGAGGGCGCTCGGGCAATGCGACGTATCAGTACACGCTCAAAGGCGACGACGACGCGCTCCTCAACGAATGGTCGCGCAAGCTCGTCGATCGGCTGAAGAGCTTCCCGGTCGTCACCGACGTCAACAGCGACGACCAGCAGAACGGCGTCGAGAGCCACGTCGTCGTCGACTACGACAAGGCGGCGCGCCTCGGCATCACCGCGAGCGGCGTCGACGCGGCGCTCTACGACGCATTTGGCCAGCGGCAGGTGGCGACGATCTACACCGGCCTCAACCAGTACCATGTGGTGATGGAGTGGGCGCCGCAGTACACCGAGAGCCCCGGTGCGCTCGACGACATCTACGTGCCGGGAACGACGCTCGTCAACAACGCGGGCCAGCTCGTGGCGACCGAGAGCACGGCGGGCCCCGCCGCGCCTGCGAGCGGCACCGCGACGGCCGTGTTGTCGCCGAATCCGGCACAACGCGGCGCCTCGACCGGGCGGGTGCTGAGCAACCGCCCGGCGAACCTCGTTCCGCTCTCGACGATCGCGCACGTCGTCGAGGATTCGACGGCCACGTCGGTCAATCACCAGGACACCGAGCTCGCGACGACGATCTCGTTCAATCTCGCCGAGGGTGCGACGATCGCCGAGGCGGGCCAGGCGATCGCCGAGGCCGAGGCCGACATCGCGATGCCGGCGTCGATCCGCGGATCGTTCGCGGGCACCGCGCTCCTCGCCGAGCAGACGACCGGCCAGCAGGGGCTCTTGATCCTCGCTGCGATCATCGTCATCTACATCGTGCTCGGCATCCTCTACGAGAGCCTCGTCCACCCGTTCACCGTGCTGTCGACGCTGCCGTCGGCCGGCGTCGGTGCGGTGTTGGCACTCCTGATGTTCCAAATGAGCTTCTCGCTGATCGCATTGATCGGGGTGTTCCTGCTGATCGGCATCGTGAAGAAGAACGCGATCCTGATCATCGACTTCGCACTCGAGGCCGAGCGGGCGCGCGCAATGAGCGCGGAAGCCGCGGTGCGCGAGGCGTGCCTGCTGCGCTTCCGACCGATTCTGATGACGACGCTCGCCGCGATCCTCGGTGCACTGCCGCTCGCGATCGGCTTCGGCGAAGGCGCCGAGCTGCGCCAGCCGCTCGGCGTCGCGATCATCGGCGGGCTCGTTGCGAGCCAGTTGCTCACGCTCCTCACCACGCCGGTCGTCTACCTCTACCTCGATCGCCTGCGCAGGCGAAACGCCGACGAGCGGCACCTCGCTCGCTCGGGAGCTGCCGCAGCGATGCCTCCGCTCGAGCCGATATGAAGCGATGCTTCCATACATGAAGCGACTCTTCCATGTACCCGCCGGACTGCGATCGTGGCTTCCTGCCGCGTTCGCCGCGACGCTCGCGGCCTGTGCGAGCGCACCGTACCAGCGTCCCACTGCGCCGGTGCCGAGGGCATACAAGGAAGCCCCGGCCGCGGCGTCCGACTGGTTCCCCGCCGCGCCCGCGGACGCGCTGGATCGCGGGCCGTGGTGGCAGCTCTTCGACGATCCCGCGCTCGATGCGCTGATGGACGATGTCGCGATCTCGAATCAGAACGTCGCCGCGGCGGCCGCAGCCTATGCCGAAGCGCAGGCTCTCGTGCGCGAGCAGCGCGCCGCGCTGTTCCCGTCGCTTGGGCTCGACGCCAATGCCGGCAAGAGCGGTGCGGCGCGAGGACCATCGAAGCCCGCGAGCTATCAACTCGGCGTCACCGCGAGCTGGGAGCCGGACCTCTGGGGCAAGCTCGCCCTCGGCGTCGCCGGCGCCGAGGCGAGCGCCGGGGCGAGCGCCGCCAATCTCGCGGCGGCACGCCTCTCGGCGCAGGCAGCGCTCGCGACCGACTATTTCACGCTGCGCGACGACGACAACCAGATCGCGCTCTTGTCGAGCGCAGTCGCTGCCTATCAGCGCTCGCTGACGATCACGACGAACCAGTACGATGCGGGGATCGCGCAGCGCACCGACGTACTCGAGGCGCGCACGCTGCTCGCGACGACGCAGGCTAATCTCGTCGCGTTGCGAGGCCAGCGCGCGGTGCTCGAGCACGCGATCGCGCTCCTCGTCGGGAAGGCGCCGGGCGACTTCACCATTCCCATCGCCGAGCGCAATGCGACCGTTCCTGCGGTCCCGCTCGTCGTGCCGTCGGAGCTCGTGCAGCGCCGCCCCGACGTCGCCGCGGCCGAACGCAACGTCGCGGCGGCGAACGCGCAGATCGGCATCGACCGCAGCGCATATTTTCCGAGCGTCGGGCTGACGGCGTCGTATGCCGGGCAGAGCTCGAGCCTCGCCAGTGTCTTGAGCGCGTCGAACGCGTTGTGGTCGGTCGGGCTCTCGGTCGCGCAGACGCTGTTCGACGCTGGCGCGATCAGGGCCCGCGTCGAAGGTGCCGAAGCGGCGCGCGACGTCGCAGTCGCCAATTACCGTCAAACGGTGCTGGTCGCGTTCCAGGCCGTCGAAGACCAGCTCGCGACGATCCGCTCGCTCGCCGGGCAGGTCGATCTGCGCCGCGAAGCCTCGGCCGACGCGGACCGGACCGAGGAGCTCACGCTCAATCAGTATCTGCAGGGCCAGGTGCCGTACACGAGTGTCGTGACGGCGCAGGTGACCGCCCTGTCCGCGCGCCAGACGCTGTCGCAACTCACCGCGAGCCGGCAGGCGGCGGCGATTTCGCTGATTCAGGCACTCGGCGGAGGATGGCACGCACCCGCCGTACAGGGCTCATCGGGAACGGGAACGACCGGGGCATCCTGACCGCGGGCGAGCGGACGCGTCGTCCCATGCCGCCGCGAGACGCGAATCGAGCGTGATCAGCGCAGCATCGAGGGCGAGCGCGAGCTGAAGGTAGCTTGCATCGTGGACCGACAACGCCCAGCGTCGCGCGAGCGTCGGAAGTGAATGCCAATCGGGTTCGCGCAAGTCGAGCGCAAGCCGGTCGAGCAGACGGTAGCGTGCTTCGATCTCGTCTGCACGGTCGGGATCGCGAATCAGCTTCGTCGTGCAGACGCTCGCGATCTCGTAACGGATGAGCGTCGGCGCGATCAGCCGTCCGCCGACGCTTGCCACCACCGGCGCGGCCTCCGGCTCGTCGAAAAGGACCGCGGCGACCGCCGATGCGTCAACGACGGTCGCGCGCATCGCGATCGCGTCGGACAATGCCTGCGGATTCCGATCGCATCGGCGCGCCGAGCTCGCGCGCCCGTCGCCAGAGCTCTTCGAGACTCATTCGTCGCCCGCGGTCTTGCGGCGCGTTCCTGCCGCGCGGCGCCGCGGTTTCGTTGTGCCGCGCTCGTCGCGCGTACGCAGGGGCGCCCGGCTCGCCGGCGATCGAGCCGTCGGGGATTACGGCCGCCCCGCCCGACGCAGCGGCGCTCTCGACGATCAACAGCAACTCCCGCTGCAGCGAGCGGCGGTTTGCTTCGGCTCTACGGCGCAAGCCTGCGGCGATGTCGTCGGGAACGTGCTTGATCGTCAGCGTGACCGGCATGGACGCTCACTCGGAGTGACCGGTGGATCCATTATGCATCCGTTACGGATGCGGTGCAACGCTTCGGTGATCCGAGACGCTGCAGAAATGCGGCAGCCACGCATGCATCCATGCGCCGTCGCCGGCGAGCCACGGACCTGCGAGCGTCAACGCCGCGCTCGCGACGAGCACGCTGCCGGCGACGCGACGTGCGGCAGGGTGACCGGTGAAGCCGGCGAAGCGTTGCACGCCGAATGCGGCCGCGAGCATTGCCGGCGCGGTGCCGACGCCGAATGCGAGCATCGTCGCGGCGCTTCGCCAGGCATCGAGCTGCAGCGTCGCGATCACCAGCACCGTGTAGACGAAACCGCAGGGCATGAATCCCCACACCATGCCGAAGCCGATCGCGCGCGGCAGCGTCGCGATCGGTAGGAGACCTCGTCCGAGCGGCGCGAGCTTCCGCCAAAGCGGGCCGCCAAGCTGCGCCCCCGGGTCGCGCAGCACACCGAACGCGACCAGCGCGGCAAGCACGAGCGCCGCCGCCGAGATTGCGCGCAGTCCGGTGCGTACCGAGTCGGTGGCAAGCAGATCGACGAGACCTCCGAGCGCGCCGCCGAGCGCGAGGCCGGCGAGCGCATACGAAAACGTGCGCCCTGCCTGGTAGCCGACGAGGAGCAGCGGCCGCGGCCGCCCGTCGGCGCCTTTCGCCGTCGCGATGCCGAGCGCGGACGAAATGCCGCCGCACATGATGAGGCAGTGGCCGCTCGCGGCGAGTCCCAGGACGAGCGCGGCGCCGAGGGTGAGCGATGTGGCGGTCATTCGGAGGCGGTCATTCGGAGTGCTCCGTGGGCACGTCGTCTTCGAGCGGCAGCAGGCCAGGCGTCTCCACGTCGTCGAACTGTCCGTGGTCGACCGCCCAGAAGAACGCGATGCCGCCGACGATCAGCAGCGCGATCGACACCGGAATCAGCGCGACGATTGCGTTCATGCTGCTGCGGCACCGATCGCCGCCTCCGCGGTTGGCGAATTGGCCGTAGTCGACGAGCGCAACGACGGGCGGCCGATGCGCAGCGCGTTCGTGACGACGCCGAGCGAGCTCATCGACATGCCCGCCGCGGCGAGCCACGGTGGCACGAAGCCGAGGGCCGCGAGCGGCATCGCCGCGAGGTTCCAGGCGAGCGCCCAGCGCCGGTTCTGCGCGAGGATCGAGAGTGTCTCGCGCGCGACCGCGCGCGCGTCGACGAGGTCGCCGAGGCGGTTATCGACGAGAATGACATCGCCCGAGGCGCGGGCGAGGTCGGTGCCGGATCCGATCGCCACGCCGACGTCGGCCCCGGCGAGAAGCGGTGCATCGTTGATGCCGTCGCCGACCGCGACGACGCGCACACCGTCCGCGCGCAGTCGAGCGAGCCGCGCGAGCTTCGCGTCCGGCGCGAGCGCTGCTTGCCAGTCCGCGATGCCGAGCTCGCCGGCGAGCTTCGCCACGCGCGCCGGCGAATCGCCGCTCGCGATCGACACGGCCAATCCTGCGCCGCGAAGCGCGTGCACCGCGTCGCGCACGCCGGGGCGCAGCTGCTCGGCGATGCGAAACGTCGCGAGCACACCCTCTTCATCGGCGAGGACGAGCGCGTCGTCGAGCGCGGGGTCGATCGCGGCGTCGACGCGCTGCACATGGCCGTGAAGCGCATACGCGGCGTGCCCGAGGCGCAGCCGGACGCCGTCGACGACGCCGCGGACGCCGCCGCCGGCGTCGACATGAAGCTCGTCGACACGAAGCTCGGCGGTGCGTGCGCCGTCCGGGCGCGGACAGGCTGCAACCGCGCGGGCGACCGGATGCGAGCTTCCGCGCGCGAGCCCGGCGGCGAGCGACAGCGCGGCTTGCCGATCGACCCCCTCGCGCGCGTGCACGTGATCGAGTGCGAGTCGCGGCTCGGTCAGCGTGCCGGTCTTGTCGAGGACGACGTGGGTCGCCGTGGCCAGCGCCTCGATCGCGTCGGCATTCACGACGAGCACCCGGCGGCGGGCGAGCACGCCGAGCGCGCGCGTCACCGCGGCGGGGACCGCGAGCGCATACGCGCAGGGGCACGCGACGACGAGGACGGCGAGCACCGCGGCGAATGCGCGCGCAGGATCGACGAGCGACCACGCGATCGCGGTAATCGCAGCCAGTGCGAGCACGCGCGCGACGAAACGCGCCGCCGCACGCTCGCCTTCCTGCGCGAGGCGCGGCTTCGACGCCGCCGCGCGTGCGGCGAGGGTAACGATGGCGGAGAGCGTCGTGTCGGCGCCGGTGCGCAGCACCGAGAGCCGCGCGGGTCCGTCGACGACGATGCTCCCGGCGAGGAGTGCGTCACCGGCGCACTTCTTCACGGCGTCCTGCTCTCCCGACAGCAGTGCCTCGTCGACCGCGCAATGCCCGCTATCGAGTACGCCGTCTGCCGGCACCGTCGTGCCCTCCGCGACGTGGACACGATCGCCCGCGCGCAGCTCGAATGCCGCCACACGGTCGAGCGAGCCGTCGGCGGCGATGCGATCGGCGAACAGAGGCGATTGCCGCGCCAGCGCATCGGAGAGCTCGCCGGCGCGGTGGCGCGCGCGCATTTCGAGATAGCGCCCGGCGAGAAGCAGGAAGACGAACATGCTGACCGAGTCGAAGTACACGTCGGCGCCGCCCGAGACCGCCTCGACGACGCTCGCCGCGTAGATCAGCGCGACGGCGATGGCGACCGGGACGTCCATGCCGAGCCGGCCCGCGACGAGCGAGCGTTTCGCACCGGCGAAGAACGGACGCGCCGAGTAGAACACGACCGGCGTGGCGACGAGGAGGCCGAGCCAGCGGAAGAGATCGCGCGTTACCGCGTCCATGCGCTCGACGGCACCGAAGTACAGCGCAGCCGCGTACATCATCGCCTGCATCGCGCCGAAGCCGGCGACCGCGAGGCGCTTCATCGCCTCGCGCGATTCGCGTCGCCGCGCGTCGTCGAGCGCGCCCGCGTCGAGCGGCAGCGCGCGATAGCCGGCGCGCCCCAGCGTGTCGACGATCGCCGGCAGTGCGAGTGCGTCGCGCTTCCCGGTGATGCGCGCCCGCCGCGCCGCGGCATTGACCTCGACGCTCACGACCCCCGGCAGCGCACCGACCGCGCGCTCGATCAGCCAGCTGCACGCAGCACATCGCAGGCCATCGATCGCGAGGAGCGCCTCGCAGCGTCCGCCGTCGAGGTTGCGCAGCACCTGCGCCGCGACTTCGGGTCTTGTCCACATTGCCGCGTCATCGGCGACGCGGGCTGGATCCGGCGCGCGCGTCGCAGCACGCGGTGCGTTGCCGCGTCTGTCGCGCAGGCGGTAGTAGTCGGCGAGACCGAGTCCATCGATCCATTCGGCCGCGGCGCGACAGCCATGACAGCAGACGGCGTGGGAGACGCCTGCGACGACCGCGTGTATGTCGTCACCCGGCGGCAGCGTCTCGCCGCAGTGCCAGCACGCATCGGCCGGCCGGGCGCTCATCGTCGATTGGCGTCGGCCGCGTCCGCGGCGGGGTTCGCGGCAGCGGTCGTGGCGACGTCGGCGGAGCGCGCGAGGGGCACGCTCAACACCTGTTTTCCCGCAGTGGGAAGCGCTTCGTCTTTGTCGCGTTCCGCGAGGACGATCATCAGGACACACCCGGCGATCGACGCAGCGAAGATCGCCACGCCGAGCCACGCGACCGGCTGGCGCCACCACGCGTCGGTGGCGCGCGTCGCCATGCCGTCAGTTGCTGGCGCCAGTTGGCGCCGGATGCGACTGCGCATAGACGAACGCCGAGACGGCACGGACGTCGTCTTCGCCGAGCCGCGTGCGCCACGAAGGCATGACGCCGCTGCGTCCGTTGCGGATGGTCGTCATGACGGTGTCGAGGCTTCCGCCGTAGAGCCAGACGGCATCGGTGAGGTTGGGTGCGCCGAGCGCCGGGTTGCCCTTGCCGTCCTGGCCGTGGCACGCCGCGCAGTTCGTCGCAAAGACCGGCTTGCCGGCGATTGCCTTCAGGTCGTCGTGCGGAGCGCCGGACAGGCTTTTCACGTAGTTTGCGACGTCGGCGATCTGCGTATCGGACAGCGTGGGGCTCCACGCCGGCATCGTGCCGCGGCGGCCGTCGGTGATGGTCGCGACGATCGCGTCGCCGCTGCCGCCGTAGAGCCAGTCGCCATCGGTGAGATCGGGTGCGCCGAGTGCCTGGTTGCCGTGCGCGCGGCGCCCGTGGCACGCCGCGCAGTTGTCGACGAAGAGGCGCTCGCCTAGTCGCATCACTTCCGGATCGGCGGCGAGCTTCTCGACCGGCGCGCCGCGGATGCGCTGCGTCAGCGCGGCGAGCTTCGTCGCATTCGCGTCGCGATCGGCCTCGACCTCGGAGGTCGACGTCCAGCCGAGCACACCCCGAAACGCGCCGAAGCCCGGATAGAGCGCGAGGTACGTGAAGCCGGCGATGAACATCGAGAGCGAGAGCACGACCCACCACAGCGGCAGCCTGCGCACGCCCTCGCGCAGCACGCCGTGCGCCCAGACGTGGCCGGTGGTGCCGTCCTTCAGCGTCGGGATCTCGACGCGCGGGCCCCACAGAAACAGGAAGAACGTGACGCCGAGATTCACCACGACGAGCACCATCACCCACACCGACCAGAACGCGCTCATCGCTCTTCCCCGTCCTGCATCGGCAGCGCAGCGAGCGCATCGAAGGTCGGCCGGTGCTGCGGCAGCCACGCCCAGATCCAGATTCCGATGAAGAGCAGCATCAGCACCGACGTGATCACGCCGGCGAGGTGACCCCAGAACGGGCTCATCGCGCGCCTCCCGCGGGCTCGCCGCCGGCCGCAGCGACGGCGGCCGGTGCATCGTTCAGGATCCCGAGCCCCTGCAGGTAGGCGACGAGCGCGTCGAGCTCGGTCTTACCGGCGAGCGCCTTCGGGGCGCCTGCGATGTCGGCGTCGCTATACGGGTCACCGAGCGTGCGCAGCGCGTGCATGCGCGCGACGATGTCGGTGGCGTCGAGCGGCGCCTCGGCAAGCCACGGATAGGCCGGCATGTTGGACTCCGGCTCGACCGCGCGCGGGTTCATCAGGTGCAGGCGCTGCCAGGCGTCGGAATACTTGCCGCCGACGCGCGCGAGGTCGGGACCGGTGCGCTTCGATCCCCACTGGAACGGCCGGTCGTAGATCGATTCGCTCGCGACAGAGAAGTGCCCGTAGCGATCGACCTCGGCGCGCAGCGCGCGGATCATCTGCGAGTGGCAGAGATAGCAGCCCTCGCGCACGTAGATGTCGCGTCCGGCGAGGCGCAGTGGATCGTAAGGCTTGACGCCGGCGGGCGGCTTCACCGTGTGCGCCTGCACGAAGATCGGTGTGATCTCGGCGAGGCCGCCGAGCGAAACCATGACGAGCGTCAGAAAGCCGAGCAGGCCGAGGTTCTTCTCGATCGCCTCGAAATAGCGGTATCCCTTTGCCATGTTCGGCCCCTCAGGCGTAGGCCGGCAGCGGCGCCGGAACCTGTTCGTGCACCGGCTCGGGAATCGGCACGGGGATCGGGCGGATGAGACGCGCGCGCGCCGCGGCCGCCGTGTGCCACAGGTTCCACGCCATCACCACCATGCCCGAGAGCACCATCACGCCGCCGAACCAGCGCAGTGCGTAGAAAGGCTTGATCGCGATCAGGCTGTCGATGAACGGGTAGACGAGCGAGCCGTCGCCGTGGGTCGCGCGCCACATCAGGCCTTCCGTGACGCCGGCCGTCCACATCGCGATCACATAGATCAGAACACCGCCGGTATGCAGCCAGAAGTGCAGCTCCATCGCGCGGCGCGAATGCATCGCCGGCTGTCCGAGCGCCCGCGGCGCCATCGCGTACAGCGAGCCGATGGTGATCATCGCCACCCAGCCGATCGATCCCGAATGAACGTGGGCGATCGTCCAGTCGGTGTAGTGCGACAGCGCATTCACCGACTTGATCGCCATCATCGAGCCTTCGAAGGTCGCCGCCGCGTAGAACACGAGGGACACGACCATGAATTTGGCCGCCGGGTCGGTCTTCAGCCTGTGCCACGAGCCGTTGAAGGTGAGTAGCCCGTTCGCCGCCGAGCCCCAGCTCGGCATCAGCAGGACGAGCGAGAACGCCATGCCGACCGACTGCACCCAGTCGGGCAGGGCCGTGTACATCAGGTGGTGCGACCCGGCCCACATGTACACCGAGATCAGCGCCCAGAAGTTGACGATCGAGAAGCGGTAGCTCCACAGTGGCTGCTGCGCCTGGCGCGGGACGAAGTAATACATCATCCCGAGGAAGCCCGCGGTCAGAAAGAACGCCACGGCATTGTGGCCGTACCACCACTGCACCATCGCGTCGGTGACTCCCGAGTAGACCGGGTACGACTTCGTGAGCGAGACGGGCAGCGCGAGGTTGTTGACGACGTGCAGCAGTGCGACGGCGATGATGAAGGCGCCGTAATACCAGTTCGCAACGTAGATGTGCCGGATCCGACGCCGCGCGAGCGTCGCGAAGAAGACGACCGCGAAGCTCACCCAGACGACGGTGACGAGGATGTCGATCGGCCACTCGGGCTCGGCGTATTCCTTGCTCTGCGTGATGCCGAGCGGCATCGTCAGCATCGCGAGGACGCAGGCGAGCTGCCAGCCCCAGAAGGTGAAGTTGGCGAGCGCGGTGAACGCGAGCCGCGTATGGCCGGTGCGCTGGACGACGTAGTAGCACGTTCCCATCAGCGCCGACCCGCCGAACGCGAAGATGACGCCGAACGTGTGATCGGGGCGGATGCGGCTGAAGGTCAGGAACGGGAGGTCGAAGTTCCAGAACGGCCAGGCGAGCTCGGCCGCCGCATAGACGCCGACCGACATCCCGATGATTCCCCACACCGCGGCGGCGAGCAGGAACAGCCGGACGATCTGGTCGTTGTAGGTCTCGTTGAGCGCGTTCGCCATCCATCATCCCCGTCGCTGCGCGGCCGGCGATTATGCACTGCACAAATCGCCGGCGGTTTGACGAAAATCATGGTCGCGGCTATTGAAATGCAAGACCGGTGCGACTACTATTAGCACTCACGGCTATCGAGTGCCAGCAACGCGTGTCGTTGCGCGCCGCGCCCGCGGGCTTCGGCCGAGGATGGGCGCTAACCCGTTGTTTCCAGACGATTTCAAACCAGGAGTGAGCACTGACATGAAGCTTCGTCCCCTGCACGACCGGATTATCGTCAAGCGCCTCGAGGAGGAACGCAAATCCGCCGGCGGCATCGTCATTCCCGATACGGCTGCCGAAAAGCCGTCGATCGGCGAGGTCCTCTACTGCGGGCCCGGCAAGACCGACGAGCACGGCAAGCTGATCGCCATGGGCGTGAAGCCCGGCGAGAAGGTTCTCTTCGGCAAGTACTCGGGTCAGGAATTCAAGATGGACGGCCAGGACCTGCTTCACATGCGCGAAGACGACGTCATCGGCATCGTCGACTGACCACCCATCCCCAACGCACACGTATCAGGAGAACCGAACATGGCAGCCAAAGACGTCCGCTTCGGCGAACACGTCCGCAACAAGATGGTGAATGGCGTGAATGTGCTCGCCAACGCCGTCAAAGTGACGCTCGGCCCCAAGGGCCGCAATGTCGTCCTCGAGCGCAGCTTCGGCGCGCCGACGATCACCAAGGACGGCGTGTCCGTCGCGAAGGAGATCGAGCTCAAGGACAAGTTCGAGAACATGGGCGCGCAGATGGTGAAG
>DASVWR010000112.1:0-10155 GCA_036393115.1 Casimicrobiaceae bacterium | reverse complement strand
CACGTGCGGCTTCGTACGCTCGAATTTGCCCTTGGCCATGATCGCGATTCCTAAGCGCTAACCCTTCTTGTTGATGACCGCCTCGGCGACGTTCTTCGGCGCCTCGGTGTAATGCTTGAATTCCATCGTGTACGTCGCGCGTCCCTGCGACAGCGAGCGCAGCGTCGTCGAGTAGCCGAACATCTCGGCGAGCGGCACCTCGGCCTTGATCACCTTCCCGGTCGGGTTGTCGTCCATCCCCTGGACGATGCCGCGGCGCGACGACAGGTCACCCATCACGTTGCCCATGAAGTCCTCGGGCGTCTCGACCTCGACCGCCATCATCGGCTCGAGCAGCACCGGGCTCGCCTTGCGCATGCCGTCCTTGAACGCGATCGACGCGGCCATCTTGAACGCGTTCTCGTTCGAGTCGACGTCGTGCGACGAGCCGTCGAAGAGCGTCACCTTGACGTCGACGACCGGAAAGCCCGCGAGCACGCCATTCGGCAGCGTCTCCTTCAACCCCTTCTCGACGGCGGGGATGAACTCGCGCGGAACCGTGCCGCCCTTGATCGCGTCGACGAACTCGTAGCCCTTGCCGGTCTCGTTCGGCTCCATCTTCAGCCACACGTGGCCGTACTGGCCGCGTCCGCCCGACTGCTTGATGAACTTGCCTTCGACTTCGACCGGCTTCCTGATCGCCTCGCGGTAGGCGACCTGCGGGGCGCCGACGTTCGCCTCGACGCCGAATTCCCGCTTCATGCGATCGACCAGGATCTCGAGGTGCAGCTCGCCCATCCCGGAGATGATCGTCTGGCCCGACTCCTCGTCGGTGCGCACGCGGAACGACGGATCCTCCTGCGCGAGCCGGTTCAACGCGACGCCCATCTTCTCCTGGTCGGCCTTGGTCTTCGGCTCGACGGCGACGTGGATCACCGGCTCGGGGAACACCATCTTCTCGAGCGTGATCACCTTCTGCGGATCGCACAGCGTGTCGCCGGTCGTCGCTTCCCTGAGGCCGACCGCCGCGGCGATGTCCCCCGCGCGCACTTCCTTGATGTCGTTGCGCTCGTTGGCGTGCATCTGCAGGATGCGCCCGAGGCGCTCCTTGCGGCCCTTCACCGGGTTGTAGATCGTGTCGCCCGAATTGACGACGCCCGAATAGACGCGGAAGAACACGAGCTGGCCGACGAACGGATCGGTCATGATCTTGAACGCGAGCCCCGCGAACGGCTCGTCGTCGGCCGCCTTGCGCTCGCCCTCGCTGCCGTTCTCGAGCTCGCCCTTGACCGGGGGAATGTCGGTCGGGGCCGGCATGTAGTCGATCACCGCGTCGAGCATCGCCTGCACGCCCTTGTTCTTGAACGCCGAGCCGCACAACATCGGGACGATCTCGCCGGCGATCGCGCGCGCACGGAGGCTCTTCCTGATCTCCTCCTCGGAGAGCGCGCCGGTTTCGAGGTACTTGTTCATCACCTCTTCGTTCGCTTCGGCGGCACTCTCGATCATCTTCTCGCGCCACTCCTGCGCGAGCTCGGCGAGCTCGGCAGGGATGTCGCGCATCTCGTAGCGCATGCCCTGCGTCGAGTCGTCCCAGTAGATCGCCTTCATCCGCACGAGGTCGACGACGCCTTCGAACTTGTCCTCCGCGCCGATCGGCACCTGGATCGGCACCGGATTGGCCTTGAGGCGCGACTTCATCTGGTCGTAGACCTTGAAGAAGTTCGCGCCGACGCGATCCATCTTGTTGACGAACGCGAGCCGCGGCACCTTGTACTTGTTCGCCTGTCGCCAGACCGTCTCCGACTGCGGCTGCACGCCGCCGACCGAGTCGTAGACCATGCACGCGCCGTCGAGGACGCGCATCGAGCGCTCGACCTCGATCGTGAAATCGACGTGCCCCGGCGTGTCGATGATGTTGATCCGGTGCTGGGGATAGTTGCCGTCCATCCCCTTCCAGAAGCAGGTCGTCGCGGCCGAGGTGATCGTGATGCCGCGCTCGCGCTCCTGCTCCATCCAGTCCATGACGGCGGCGCCGTCGTGTACCTCGCCCATTTTGTGCGAGACGCCGGTGTAGAAGAGGATCCGCTCGGTGGTCGTCGTCTTGCCGGCATCGATGTGTGCACTGATGCCGATGTTGCGATACCGATCGATGGGTGTGACTCGCGGCATGAGACTCAGAACCGGAAATGCGAGAACGCCCGGTTGGCCTCTGCCATCCGGTGCACTTCCTCGCGCTTCTTGACCGCGCCGCCGCGTCCCTCGGAGGCGTCGAGAAGCTCGGCGGCGAGGCGCTGGCCCATCGACTTCTCGCTGCGCTTGCGCGCGGCTTCGCGCAGCCAGCGCATCGCGAGCGCCATACGGCGCACCGGCCGCACCTCGACCGGAACCTGGAAGTTTGCGCCGCCGACGCGGCGGCTCTTCACCTCGACCATCGGCCGCGAATTGGCGAGCGCCTGGTTGAACACTTCGAGCGGATCCTTGCCGCCGCGCTTCGCGATCTGGTCGAACGCGCCGTAGATGATGCGTTCGGCGACCGACTTCTTGCCGCTCGTCATCAGCACGTTGATGAACTTGGCGACATCGACGTTCGCGAACTTCGGATCGGGAAGGATCTCGCGCTTCGGAATTTCTCTGCGTCTCGGCATCGTGGACTCCGTCAGGACTTGGGCTTCTTGGCGCCGTACTTCGACCGCGCCTGCTTGCGGTCCTTGACGCCGGCCGTGTCGAGCGCGCCGCGCACCATGTGATAGCGGACGCCGGGGAGGTCCTTCACGCGGCCGCCGCGGATCAGCACGACCGAGTGCTCCTGCAGGTTGTGCCCTTCGCCGCCGATGTAGCTGATCACCTCGAAGCCGTTGGTGAGCCGCACCTTCGCGACCTTGCGCAGAGCGGAATTCGGCTTCTTCGGCGTCGTCGTGTAGACGCGGGTGCAGACGCCGCGCTTCTGCGGGCTTTGCTGCAGTGCCGGGACCTTGCTCTTCGACACCGCGGGAGCGCGTCCCTTACGCACGAGTTGATTGATGGTTGGCATCTAAATCGTTCCGCTCTGATTGTCCTGAGTGTGCAGCGCCGCACCGGCTCGCCGCATGGCTCATCACCTGCGCCGGACGCTTGCCGGCGTCTTCCTGCCCCACCCGGTGGAACAAAAGTGGCCCAAGCAAACCCGCCCCGCGGACTCACGCCGGGGCGCCGGCTCGGGCCACCTGGTGCGATGCAGGGGCCCGCGAACGGGCCGGTCTGCGTCGCCTCCCCGCGCCCTCGGCTCGACGGCCGGGGCGACCGGGCGAAAAGGGCGCTATTTTAGCTGGATTTGCGAACCCTGGTCAACGGCTGCGCGGCCCATCGGCAGGCTCCGGCGCGATACGTCGCGGCTGCGCAAGCAGGCGCCGTCCACCGTCAGAACCGGTAGTCGAACGCGGCGACGTCGCGTGCGAACCGCCTCGCGACGATTGCACGCGTGACGTCGTCGTAGTAGTCGCGGTAGGCGCCGTGCCGCGACGCGTTGACCCACGCAAGGTTACCTGCGATGCCGATACGCGCCGCGACGGTCGCGAAATCCGCCTGCAGGGTCTCGTAACGACCGATGAAGTCGACGATCACCCCTCCGGCCGGGTCGCTCACGTAGTCGAGCTGGTTGCGCGTGGTCTTGGCGCCGGGACCGCTGGTCGCGCCGGTGACGAACGACTCGAAGGTCGGAAATCCGTCACGAACATAGCGGCAGAACGCGTTGGGCTGCTGCGCCTCCATGCACATCTGGTACCACGACACCAGTCGATCCCATGGATTGCGGACAAAGGCGAACTTGAAATAGCGGCCCCAGACGTCCCGGCCGACCGCGTCGCGCAGCTCGACCGCATGGACGTGGCGACGACCCCCGACGAAATGCGAGCCCGCCTCGGGGTCGTGGTCGCGCAGCGCGGCCTCGATCGAGCTTCCGGCCGTCTTCTGGATGTGGACGAAGATGGCGCGGGCGCGATGGGAGACGATCATCGGCGGGTCGGTCGCTGCACTCAGCGCAACGCGGCGGTCTGCGCGAACCGCGACGCTCCAGGCGCGGCGATCCTCGCAGCGGGGATCGCTCCGCGAATCAGGCCGAGACAGCGTGCGAGGTAGCTCGCGAACGCCGGATTGCGCGGGTCGAGCGCGTCGCCGTGGGTCGGCCCGACGTCGTAGCGCCGCACCTTGCCGGGGAAAGCTAGCCGCAGCGCGTCCGGCCGGATACTGCCGATCCGCTCCCTGCTCGAAAGCATGTACACAGGTCCCGCCCACGGCTGCGGGCGATGCGCGGCGAGCGCAGCGTCGAACGCCTGCACGAATCCACACTGTCCTCGATTCGTACGACGTGTGGGGCGGCCCGCAGACCTTCATCCTCGCGTGGACGACGGCGCGCTTCCGCGACGAGCATCCGAGGCTCTACGCGGCGTTTCTGGCGGCGCTCACCGACGCAACCGAAATCATCCGGAGCGATCCGCGCCGCGCGGCAGCGATCTATCGCGAGATGACCGGTAACAAGGGCATGACCGAAGCCGAGCTCGTGCGCATGCTCGCCGACCCGCGGATTCGCTTCACGCTGACGCCGCAGCGCGTGGTCCCGTTCGCCGCCTTTCGCGCGCGAACCGGGACGCTGCATCGCGCCCCGCAGTCGTGGAAGGAGCTGTTCGTCCCCGAGATCCACGCGCTCGACGGAAGCTGACGCGGCCGCCCGGCCGGCGGCGTGGCGGGGCGGGACGGCGCCCCGTCAAACCGCCTGAAACGGAAGCCTCGTGCGCAGCCAGCGCAGCGCCTCGGTCGCGACGCCGAGGCGCGCGAGAACCTCGAGCGCGATCTCGTGCGAGTGCGCACCGAACATCGAGTGGTAGTGGACGTGGGTCGGTGGCGCGGCGAGCCAGCGTGGATCGATGTCGCCGCCGGCGGCGATCAGGTGCAGTGGAACGTTGTACCGGTCGGAATGATGCAGCACCCGCCCGGTCGACGCCCAGATCGCGAGCGCGAGCGCGGTCTGCGACGAGCCCCAGAACTCGCTACCGTCGAGCCCGACGTCGCCGGTCGACGCGTGGATCCTGATGCCCGAGCCGGCATACGGCCGCCATCCTGCTTCGAGCGAGGCCGCGAAGACCTGCGCGCAGCGCGCGAGGATTCCCACACTGCGACGCACGGCGGCGAAGCCTGCGTTGTACGACGCCCGGATCGCCTCGCCGCTGATCGTCGTTTGCACGCGCGGCAGGCGGTCGAGCGCGATGCCGGCGATCCCGGCCATCCGCTCCCAGTACGGCTCGAACGGATCGTCCGGCCCGCGCGTGGCGCTCCCCTTCTCGTCGACGACACGCACCGCCGCGTCGAAGCCGGCAGGCAGCTCGATTTCGCCAAGCACCAGCGTGTCGCTGTCGAAGACGGCGATCCATTCGCTGGCGAACCGGGCTTCCGCGCACGCGCCGGCAAAGACGCGATTGGCCGGGCCATACGCCGGGCACGTCGTGTTGAGCGGCTCGTCGACGTATTCGACTCCGAGGTCCGCGAGGCGCGCGCGCGTCTCGCGGTCGACGCCGAGGCCGGCGCGCGGCGCGAACGCGACGACGCGCGCGTTGCGCTGGCGCCCGCCGAACCGGCGCAGGCTCTCGCACAAGAGCAGTGCCTGCTCGCGCAGGCCGTTGTTCTCGATGCAGAGGACGAACGACACGTCGGCCTCCGGCGGCACAGTTCCCGTTCCACCGGCGTCGCCGAGCGCATCGGCGGCGCAGCGCAGCAGACACTCGCGATACGCCGCGCGCACGTCGTCGACGAGCGGCTCGTCGGGAAGCGAGTCGAGCAGATCGTCGTCGGCCACCTGGTGGCGCAGATCGCGATCGAGGAAGCGGTCGACCTCGGCAGGCTGTGCCGCTGGATCGAGCGCAACGCCGAGCTTCTTCGCCACCCGCGCGACCACTGCGCGCCAGTCGGCAAGCAGCTCCTCGTAGGTGAACCAGATCACGTCGCTCCTGCCGCGACTGAAATCGCCGATGCGCCGGATGTAGGCGAGCCAGAGCGCAAGGCCCTCGCGCACCCCCATGTCGCCGCGCGCGTGCAGCGAACGTGCAACCTCGAGCGGGTTTCGGACCGGCACCACCCAGGCAGTCGCGAAGCCCATGCCGGAGAGCACGCGCTGCCACAACGGGGCGAGCGCGCCGATGCGCGGATCCTTGATCAGGATCGTCGATGCCGCCGCGTACTGATTCGTGACGACTGCGCGCGCATCGGCGACGAACTCGTCGATCACCGCCCCGGATTCGGGAAGGACGAAATCGACACGGTCCCAGTTCCCGCCGAGCTGCTGCATCACTCGCGCGTCGAGATCGAGGATCGCCTCGGTCTCCCAGAAGCCCTTCGCGTTGACGCCGAGCATCGCAGGCTTTACTTCCGGGGGCAGGTACGCGCCGCAGAGATTCAGCACGCGTGAAACGGCGGACGTGCCGCTGCGGTGCACGCCAAGCACGACCACTGCCGTCCGTTTCCCGGTGCCGGTCGCCCCGGCCCCGGAGGCGTGAGGCTCGCTCGCGCGCGCGGCGAGCGCGGCCGCGCGCAGGCCCTTCGCCGGGAGGAGCGATCCGAGATTGGCGCGAAACACCTGCCTCAGGAGTGCCGCGCGGTTCGCCGGATGGCCCGGTGCCAGCGGGTTCACCGCATCGCGCGCCGACATCGCCGCGGCGAGAAAATCGCTGACGACGCGTGCGGTGGACCCGGCGTCCGCGTCTTCGCTGATCGACGGTCGCGAAGCGGCCGCAGCGGCCGACCTGAAATAGAGCGGGCGGCGCACGACGACGGGTTCGGCGAGCCACGTCGCACGCAGGCAGAAATCGTGATCCCAGTGGCGCGGCAGCTCGCGGAAGCCGCCGAGCTCGTCGAACAGCGCGCGCTCGACGAAGAGATTTCCGGGCGCCATCGCCGCGTTCGATTCGACGAAGGCGAGGCTCGCAGGAGGGGTCGCGAGCGCAATCCGCTGTCGTGTGGTCACGTCGACCGCGCGCGCGGCGTACGCCGCCTCCGGCGCGTCGTCGCGATCGTCGTCGGCAACGAGCGAGAACCCCCACCGCGCGCGCCTGCGCGCGACGGCGTCGACGAGCGCACCGATCCGCCCGGGGGCCTGCGCGTCGCCCGCGCGCAGCAGTGCGACAAATGCGCCGCTCGCGGCAGCGATTGCGCGATTCAGCGTACGCGCCGCAGCCAAGCGATCCGCGGCGACCACGCGACATGCAAGTGCAGACCCGGCACCTCCGGTTGCGAGCGCCGCCGAGACGGCATCGGCGGATGCGCCGGCAGCGACCACGAGTTCGACACGGCGATAGTCCTGGCTGACGATCGAGGCGATCGAGCGCGTCACGCGTGCGGCGGCATCCCGAGCCGCGCCACCATCGTCGTCCCCCCAGACGACGATCGACACGAGCGGGTCGACATCGTCGCGAACGGCTGCACGCTGCCGGTCGAGCGCCTGAGACAGTTCGGCAAGCGCATTCAGCCGCGCATTGGCCTCGCGCAAGCCGAGCTTCGCGAGTACGAGGCCGAGGTTGTGGCGAATCGCGGCAACGCCCCAGCCGGTGCGTTCGGCGGCGTCGAACAGGTACTCGAGCGCCTCGCGATAGCGCAGCCGCTGCAACATGACGACGCCGAGCATATGCAGCACGTCGACGTCGGCGGGACTTGCTTCGAGCGCGAGACGATAGAGCTCTTCGGCGCGACCGAGCGATCCGGCGCGGTGCGCGGCGAGCGCCTCGTCGCGCACCGGGGCGGCGCGCCCGGCTGCCGCCGCGGGCGCCCCCGTCGCGGCGGACGCAGACGCGCCGTGGCAATGCTTGTAACGCTTCCCGCTTCCGCACCAGCAGGGCGCGTTGCGGCCGGTCTGCGGCTCCATCGGTCTCCCTTACCGACGATTGCGGCCCCGAAACGCCACGCTTGACCGTCGTCTGCCGTCTTTGCGAAGCAGCGCCGCAAGCCGTATTCTAGTGACATTCCGGGCGCGGCCCGGCATTGGAGGAATGGAAGAATGCGGAATGCCCTGGCGTTGCTGGGCAGTGTATTTCTTGCACTGTCGATGACCGGAGTGTCGGCCCAGCCGAGTACGAGTGCGGCCGCGCAGTCGCGGTCGGTCAACCCCTACGTCTACATGACCGATGCGGCCGGCGACAAGGTGCTGCTGTCGACGACGTTCTGGGGTAACGACGAAGCGTACGACGACCGCGCACTGCATCGCTTCTTCGCGGTGATGTCCGACCTCGAGAAGCGCGGCTTCAGGAAGAACGATCAGGCGAGCATCGACTGGAACAAGAAGTCGGCGCACGCGCGCTGCGCGATCTACCTCGAGACCATCGTCCCCGGCGGCAAGAAGGTCGAAACGGGTACGCGCGTGTGGTGCGACGACAGCGGCCTCGGCGAATTCACGGTGAGCCCGTCGGACGACCCGAAGCACATCGAGACGGTGATGAAGCGCTTCGACCTCCACTTCGCCGGCGCGAAGCGCAACGCCGGGAAGTAGGGGCCGCGCGCCGGCGCTTCCGGACGATCAGAACGTCGGGATCGGCTCGCCGGGTCCCGGGGCGTTCATCTCGTTGACGAGGAAGCGCTTCGGGAAGTAGTACGTGTGGGCCTCGGCCCACTTCTGCGGATCGTCGTTGGGATCGACGTACTTGACCTCGAACGGACCGGCGCCGTGGATCTCGACCACGGCGGCCTTCTTGGTGAACACGAACTGGTGCGCGCTCGCGGGGAGGAACGCGAAGCCGCCTGCGCTGACCGCGTGCGCGTACTTCTTGCTGTACGTGGCATCGTCGGCGACATAGAGCGTTCCCGAGATCACCGTGACCTGCTCGGGCGTGCTGTGATAATGGAGCGGGATGTGGTACTTCGCCGGCAGCCAGATCCGCATCACGTAGCGCCCGGCCGCACTCGGATTGCCGTAGAGCACGGCGACCTTCGCGCCTTTCGGCAGCGATGGCGGCGCCGCGGCCCAATGAATGCTCTTCGCGTTCATCACGACCGCCTCTGAGGCGGGCTCGTCGGCCGCAGGAACGGCCGCCGAGGCCGCGAGCATCAGGATACCGACTGCAGAGGCAAGGCACCAACTGGCTTTACGGCACATGGCGGACTCCTCCTTGTTGCGACATCGCGGGAATGGTCGATTCGTCCGGCTCGTCCGCCGTCTCCTTCGGCGGTACGAGCCGGGTTCAGAGCATAGGCGGGCTTCCGCCCGCGCGCAACGCGATTAGTCGGCGCATCCGTTATGCCGCATCGGCGGACACCTCGGTCGTCGGCGGAGCCTCGGCGGCAGGCGTCTCCTCCCCGGTACCGAGCAGCACGGCGTCGGGCCCGAGCAGCTTCTGGCGCCGGCGCGCGTTGTGGTACGCGAGGCCGGTCCCCGCCGGGATCAGCCGGCCGACGATTACGTTCTCCTTCAATCCGCGCAGGTCGTCGCGCTTGCCCATGATCGCCGCCTCGGTCAGCACGCGCGTCGTCTCCTGGAACGAGGCCGCCGAGATGAACGAGTCGGTGGACAGCGACGCCTTCGTGATGCCGAGCAGCATGTGGTCGAAGGTCGCCGGCTGCCGCGTCTCGTCGTTCTTCACCTTGTCGTTCTCGTCGAGCAGATCCGAGCGCTCGACCTGCTCGCCCTGGATGAAGCGCGAGTCGCCGGCGTCGGCAACGGTCACGCGGCGCAGCATCTGCCGCACGATCACCTCGATGTGCTTGTCGTTGATCTTGACCCCCTGCAGCCGGTAGACGTCCTGCACCTCGTCGGTGATGTAGCGCGCGAGCGCCTCGACACCGAGCAGCCGCAGGATGTCGTGCGGATCGGCGGGGCCGTCGACGATCATCTCGCCCTTGTTGACGACCTGCCCGTCGTGCACGGTCACGTGCTTGTCCTTCGGGATCAGGAACTCGTGGGCCACGCCGTCGAGGTCCGTGAGGACCAGCCGCTGCTTGCCCTTGGTGTCCTTGCCGAACGAAACCGTGCCCGTGATCTCGGCGAGCATGCCGGCATCCTTGGGTGCACGGGCCTCGAACAGCTCCGCCACGCGTGGCAGGCCGCCGGTGATGTCGCGGGTCTTCGAGGTTTCCTGCGGAATTCGCGCGAGCACCTCGCCGACGGCGACCTTCTGCCCGTCCTTCACGGTGATGAGCGAGCCCACCTGGAAGGTGATGTTCACC
>DASVWR010000111.1:0-8740 GCA_036393115.1 Casimicrobiaceae bacterium | reverse complement strand
ACAGTTGGTGGGACTACCGCCAGCTCGGATTCCCGAAGAACCTCGGGCTTCGCATCGACCACATCCTCGTCTCAGAAGCGCTCGCGCCGCGCTGCACGTCGTCGACGATCGACCGCAATGCGCGCAAGGGCGAGAAGCCGTCGGATCACGCCCCTGCGGTGATCGAGCTCGCTCCGGCCTGAGCGCCGGCGCCCCTGTGTATCCGTGCGTCGGCGTGCGGCGCGGCTACTTCAGCCAGCGGTCGGAGATGCTGCGATAGCTCCCGTCGGCGAGCATGATGTGCAGCCACTGGTCGACGAAGCTCTGGTACGCGGCATCGCCCTGCGGCATCAGGTAGCCTTTCTCCGAGAACGTGACCGGCTTGTCGGGGTGCACCGCGCAGAGCTCGGGATGGAGCTTGTGCTGCAGCCGCGTCTCGGTCGCGTCGGTCATCATCAGGTCGGCCTTGCCGTCGACGAGCTGCTGGAAGATCGTCACGTTGTCCGGATAGTCGACGATCGTCGCGTGCTTCAGGTGTGCGCGCGCGAAGCTCTCGTTCGTGCCGCCCGGGTTGACGATCGCGCGCACACCCGGCCGGTCGATCTCGGCGAGGGTCTCGAATTTCGAAACGTTCTCGCAGCGGGTAATCGGCGTCTTGCCGTCGACGAGGTAGGGGATGCTGAACGAGCCCTTCTTCTGCCGCGGGAGGGTGATCGAGATGCCACCCATTGCGATGTCGCAGCGGCCGTCGGTCGCGTCGTCGAGGAGATGCGCCCACGTCGTCTTGACGAAGACGGGCTTGACTCCCAGCGCCCTCGCGAGCGAGTGCGCCATGTCGATGTCGATGCCCTCGTACTCGCCGGTCTTCGGATCGTGGTAGCTGAACGGCTTGTAGTCGCCGGTCGTGCAGACTTCGAGCGAGCCGCGCTTCGCGATCGTCGCGAGCCGCGACGCTCCTGCTTCCGGCGTGGCGCTCATCGTCGCACAGCCAGCGAGGACGAGACATACGGGCACGACAAGCGCGAGCAGCCTGCGGGCTACGTGTCGTTCGATGCGCGGCATGGGGGAATCCTTGCGGTGGCGGAAATCGCGGAGCCTACACCATGCGTCCGACCGGAATCCGCGCGCGATCGAGGAGCAGCTGGGCAAGCTCTGCATAACCGGGGAGGCCCCCACTTCAGGGGCACGCCGCGCCGGGAAGCGGTGGGGATGCTGCGACCCGCGAGTTCGACCGCGGAGGCCGAGGGAGTGGGACACCGTGACGCGCTCTGCACCGACCGCGTTCCGCAGCCGAACTCGCGCGTCACGGTGTCCCACTCCCTGCCTCCGCGGTCGGTGTAGAGCGCGTCGTAGCATCCCCACCGCTCGACCCGGCGCGGCCTATCCCTGAAATCGGGTTCGCCCCCCGGTTATGCGGAACTTCCCGAGCCGCCCTCGTCGCGACGCGCCCCGAGCTCTTCGGCGAGACCAAGCTCCTGGATTCGACGCGTCAGCGTGTTGCGCCCCCAGCCGAGCCAGGCCGCGGCCTCCGACCGATGTCCGCCCGTGTGCGCGAGCGCGCAGCGGATCAGCGTGCGCTCGAACTCGCGCTGCAGGCGCTCGCCGGCACCACGCTCGCCGTGCGCGAGCGCCGCGCCGAGCTCGCGATCGAGCGCATGCTGCCAGCCCGCGTCGCCGCCGGCGAACGCGCCCGCTCCGATGCGCACTTCGGGTGGCAGGTCGACAACGTCGACGCGCTGGCCCGGCGCCATCACGGTGATCCAGTGACAGATGTTCTCGAGCTGGCGCACGTTGCCCGGGAAGGGAAAGCGCGCGAGCAGCTCGAGTGCTGCGTCGGCGAGCACCTTCGGCTCGACGGCGAGCTCGCGCGCGCTCTTATGCAGGAAATAGCGGGCGAGCGGGGCGATATCGCCGGCGCGCTCGCGCAGCGGCGGCAGGCGCAGGCGCACGACGTCGAGGCGATGCAGGAGATCCTCGCGAAAGAGGCCACGCTGCACGCGCGCTTCGAGGTCCTGATGCGTCGCGGCGATGATGCGCACGCTCGCGCGCTGGGCGGCGTGGCCGCCGACGCGGTAGTACTCGCCGTCGGCGAGCACGCGCAAGAGGCGGACCTGCAGCTCGGGCGGCATGTCGCCGATCTCGTCGAGGAACAGCGTCCCTCCCTCGGCCTGCTCGAAGCGACCGCGACGCGTCGCCTGCGCGCCGGTGAACGCGCCGCGCTCGTGCCCGAACAGCTCGGATTCGAGCAGGTCGCGCGGGATTGCCGCGGTATTGATCGCGACGAACGGGCCGGCGGCGCGCGGGCTGTGCCGATGCAGCGCGCGTGCAACGAGCTCCTTGCCGGTTCCCGATTCGCCGGTGATGAGTACGGTCGCCGCCGATTGCGACAGCCGGCCAATCGCGCGGAACACCTCCTGCATCGCTGGCGCCCTGCCGAGGATCTCGGTCGCCGGCGCCACTGCGGCATCCGCCTCGGGAGTGCTCATCGCCTCGGCGGCCGCGCGGCGGATCAGCGCGAGCGCATGCTCGACGTCGAAGGGCTTCGGAAGGTATTCGTATGCCCCGCCCTGGAACGCGGCGACGGCGCTGTCGAGGTCCGAGTACGCGGTCATGACGATCACCGGGATCTGCGGATGACGCTCGCGCAGTTCGCCAAGCAGCGACAGTCCCGACTCGCCGGGCATGCGGATATCCGTGACCAGCACCTGCGGCGCGCCGACCGCCAGCGCCTGCAGCGCCTCGTACGCCGACCCGAACGACTGGTACGCCATGCCTTCGCGGGCGAGCGCCTTTTCGAGCACCCACCGGATCGAACGGTCATCGTCGACGATCCAGACCGTCGAGCCGGCCGAAGCGGCGACCACGGCGGGTCCCCCGGTGGGTCTCGCTGCGGCTTCGGGTTCGCGCGTCACGTCCATGCCTGAACGGCCTCAGCCGCGCGGCGCAGCGAGCGGAAGCACGATCGTGAACACCGTGCGTCCGGGTGCGCTTTCGCATTCGATCGTGCCGCCGTGCTGCGACACGTAGGTCTGCGCGATCGTGAGACCGAGTCCGCTGCCGCCTTCGCGTCCGGAAACCAGCGGGAAGAAGACGCGCTCGCGCAGCTCCGGCGCAATGCCGGGTCCGTTGTCCTCGACGGTGATCGATAGCGCGGTGCGATGATGCCGCCTGCCCAGCGTGACGGCGCGCGCGACGCGCGTGACGAGCCTGACTGCCGGCGCAGCGAGCGCTGCGGCGGACAGTGCCTGCGCGCCGTTGCGCGCGATGTTGAGCACCGCCTGCACGAGCTGCGCGGGATCGGCGTCGATGTCGGGCAGGCTGGTGTCGAAATCGCAGACCACCGGGATGGCCGGGAACTCGGCCTGCACGAGACCTTTCACGCGTACCAGCACTTCGTGCACGTTGGTCTTCCGGTACGCAGGGGCGCGGTGCGGCGAGAGCAGGCGATCGACGAGCGAGCGCAGCCGGTCGGCTTCGGCGATGATCACCTCGGTGTATTCGATCAACTGCGGGCGGTCGAGCTCCACCTGCAGCAATTGCGCCGCGCCACGAATGCCTCCCAGCGGGTTCCTGATCTCGTGGGCGAGGTTGCGGATCAGCTCGCGGTTGGCCTGCTGCTGCTCGAGCTGGCGCGCTTCGCGCGCGACCTTCAGTTGTTGATCGATGCGCCGGAACTCGAGCACCAGCGAGGCACGCGGCGCATCGACCGGCGACGCCGTGCACGCGAGATGCAGGCGGCACCTTCCCGGCGGATCGAGCTCGAGCTCCTGCTCGGCGCACGGGGCGCCGGTCGCGAGTGCGCGGTCGGCCAGATCGTCGAGACGCGGTGACCTGCCGAACACCGCGTCGAACGGCTGCCCGGTGAGGCGGGCGACCGACCATTCGAAGAGGTTCTCGGCGGCTGGGTTCGCCCAGACGACGCGACGCTCTTCGTCGACGACGACCACCGCGGTCGCGATCAGCTCGAGGCCGCGCTCGAGGGCCGGGCCCGCAGCGTCGTGCCGCGGCGGGACGAGCCGCAGCATCAGTGGCTGCCTCCGGCGCGGTCAGTGCGTCGCGGCGATCTCCCGGCGCAGCGCGTCGATGTTGCGCTGGTGGAGAACGACCGACTGACGCAGGCGCTCGATGCGCTGGCGATATTTCTCGGCGTCGCTCTTCTCGTCGGCGAGCGGCTGCGGCGCACCGTTGCCGTACTCCTGCTGCGCGGCAGCGAGAAGCTTCTGCTCCTTGGCAAGCTCGTCATCGAGAATCTTGCGCCGCATGTCGTCGCGGCTCTTCTGCACCTCGGGCTCGACGCGGGGGAAACCCGGCGGGCTCGCCGTGCGCACATTCTTGTCGGACGGGCGTCGCGGAGACTCCTCGACGATGTCGCAGGACAGCTTGCGCAGCCCCTTCGTCGGCGGCACGTTCGAATAGACGATGTTTCCGTCCGCATCGAGGTACTTGCAGATCGCGGCGTGTGCCGGCGCCGCGATCGCGGCCGCAGCCGCGACGGCGGCGAGCCAGGTGAGGCAGACGCGCTTCGCGTTCGAACCGGGTTCACGTAGGGCCATCGCCGGCAAGTTTAACCAACCCGGCGGCGAAGCGCCTTCCGACGCGGCGCGCCGCCACCCCTGGGCAGATCGCGCACCAGCCCTTCGGGCCGCGCGCTCAGAGGCTGAAGTACATGTCGTACTCGACCGGGTGCGTCGTCATCCGGAAGCGCGTGACCTCCTCCATCTTGAGCTCGATGTAGGCATCGAGCATGTCGTCGGTGAAGACGCCGCCGCGGGTCAGGAACTCGCGGTCGCGATCCAGGTTGTCGAGCGCTTCGTCGAGGGACGCGCACGGGTGCGGCACCTTGGCGGCCTCCTCGGGCTCGAGGTCGTAGAGATTCTTGTCCATCGGGTCCCCCGGGTGCGTCCGGTTCTGCACGCCGTCGAGCCCCGCCATCAGCATCGCCGAGAACGCGAGGTACGGGTTCGCCGTCGGGTCCGGGAAGCGCACTTCGACGCGCCGCCCCTTCGGATTGCTCACGTAAGGAATGCGGCAGGACGCCGAGCGGTTGCGCGCCGAGTAGGCGAGGTTGATCGGCGCCTCGAATCCCGGAACGAGGCGCTTGTACGAGTTGGTACCGGGATTGGTGATCGCGTTCAACGCCTTCGCGTGCTTGATGATGCCGCCGATGTAGTAGAGCGCGAACTCGGAGAGACCCGCGTAGCCTTCGCCGGCGAAGAGGTTCTTGCCGCCCTTCCACACCGACTGGTGCACGTGCATCCCCGAGCCGTTGTCGCCGACGATCGGCTTCGGCATGAAGGTCGCTGTCTTGCCGTACGCGTGGGCGGTGTTGTGCACGCAGTACTTCAGGATCTGCAGCCAGTCCGCGCGCTGCACGAGCGGCGCGAACTTCGTGCCGATCTCGCACTGCCCGGCCGTCGCGACTTCGTGATGGTGAACTTCGACCGTCACGCCCATCTGCTCGAGCGCCGTGCAGATCGCCGAGCGGATGTCCTGCAGCGAATCGACCGGCGGCACCGGGAAGTAGCCGCCCTTGATGCCGGGCCGATGGCCCATGTTGCCGCCCTCGAGCTTCTCGGCGCTCGACCACGCGGCCTCGCTCGAAAACACCTTGCAGTAGCTGCCCGACATGTCGACCGACCACTCGACCGCGTCGAAGATGAAGAACTCGGGCTCGGGACCGAAGTAGGCGACGTCGCCGAGGCCCGTCGATTTCAGATAGGCCTCCGCGCGCTTTGCGAGCGAGCGCGGATCCCGCTCGTAGCCCTTGCCGTCCGACGGCTCGATTACGTCGCAGGTGAGGAGCAGCGTCGTGTCGTCCATGAACGGGTCGAGGTTCGCCGTCGCCGGATCGGGCAGCAGCAGCATGTCGGAGGCCTGGATGCCTTTCCATCCGGCGATGGACGAGCCGTCGAAGGCGTGTCCCGACTCGAACTTGTCGGCGTCGAACGCCTTGGCGGGCACCGAGACGTGCTGCTCCTTGCCGCGCGTGTCGGTGAACCGCAGGTCGACGAACTTGACTTCCTTGTCCTTGATCAGCGCGAGCACATCGGCGGCGGTGGTCATGCACGACTCTCCTGGAGATGGGATGCGAATGGGGATGAGAATGGCGACCGCATCGGCGGTTTCGCCGCGGTCCGATTCATCGACAGCTTAGCGACGAGCATGCCATGCGCGACACGCCAGTTAGTGCTTTGATTCGACGGCTTTTTGTCGATGGATTCCGCATGTGCTCGGTCGCCACTGCACCTTACTGGTGCGGCCACGCTACGCCGATTTCCATCCTGGTGCAACCTGGCGGAGCGATGATTTCTGCGGACGTGCCGCCCGCCGTCACGGATAGAAGAGATAGAGCCGGTAGCCGGCCTGAAGCGTCGCGCTCGCATCGAGGAAGAGCCTGACCTGGCGCTCGCTGTGGGCGGCGAGGCCGGGCGACCGCGTGTCGGCGGCGAGATAGTCGTCCGGCGTCAACACCCTTCGGACGACCGCCTGATCGGAGGAATCGGTCAGCGTGAGCTCGAGGTCGGGCCACGCCACTGCGCGGCCGGCACGATTTCGAAGCGTCGCAGTCAGCACGAGGAGTCCGCGGTGTGCCGGATCGGCCTGCAGATCGGAGCCCTCGATCGAGAGCGCGCCGGCGTCGCGTCGTGGCCCGGTCCGGCAGGTGAGCACCCGGCACAGAACGTCGAGCGCGCTGGCGGCCTGGGGCATCCGCGTCACGACGTCGTCGCGAAAGAGCGCTGCCGACTGGACCACCAGTCCCGCGACCAGTACCGCGACGGCGATTGCATAGAACGTCCTGCCGCTGCGCGCGTGGCGACGCGGACGAAGAGCCGCGCGGGCCGCCTCGAGCTCCGCGATGTCGAGCGGCGCATCGGACGAAGCGCCGTCCGCGGGCGTCGGTACCGATCCCTCTTCGCCTGACGGCGATGCCTCGGCCGCCTCCTCCGCCGCTACCGTGTGCGCGGCTTCGACCGGTTGCTCGCTGCCAGCCGGTTGTTCCGCATCGGCCTCGTGCTCCGTCTTCGCGGGCGGCGGCATGTCTGCAGGCTGCGCCCCCTCATCCTGTCGCTCCGGCGCCTCGAGCGCGCTCGCGTCGCGCAGCGTGACCGTCGCGCGCCCGCGCGCGAGCTCGTCGTCGACTTCGGGATGCGTCGGCCCGCCTGCGGGCGGCGCGACCGGCGCGAGGTCGACGCGGTGTGCCGTCGCATCGAACACCGCGTGGCAGTGCCCGCAGCGGACCTGTCCTTCGCGCAGCGCGAGCTGCGCGCCGGTCACGCGATAGACGGTCGCACATCCGGGGCAGCGGGTGAATTGCAGGTCGCTCACGAATCAGGGCCCGTCAGCGCTGGGTGCGCAAGCGCGAACTCCCGCGAGAAGCACCCAGCCTTCGCGGGACTCTCCGCGTCGCATCGTAAACCAGCGCGCGTACGCGTCGATCACCTCATCCGCCTGACCTGCGAGAATACCGGCGAGCGCGATGCGGCCATCGACGCGACAGCGGCTCGCAAGCAGTGGCGCGAGCAGACGCAGCGGATTGGCGAGAATGTTCGCGACGACGACGTCGCACTGAGCGTCGCGTGGGGATCGACGCGAGTCGCGCCGCTCGTCGGCGAGATGAAAGTGCGCCGCAATGCCGTTCGCACGCGCGTTGTCGCGGCTCGCCCGGATCGCCTGCGGATCGACGTCGACGCCTTCGACGCGCGTCGCGCCGAGCTTCGCCGCCGCGATCGCGAGGATTCCCGACCCGCAGCCGTAGTCGAGCACCGAATCACCTGCCCGCACCGTGCGTGCGAGCCAGGCGAGGCACATTCGTGTCGTCGGGTGCGAGCCAGTTCCGAACGCGACGCCGGGGTCGAGGATGACGGTGACGGCGTCGGCGACCGGAGGCTCGCACCAGCTCGGCACGATCCATAATCCCGGAGCGGCTTCGATCGGCGCGTACTGCGCACGAGTGGTGGCGACCCAGTCGCGATCGGGGACGTCGTCGACACGGCTTGCCGGCGCCGGGCACCGCAGCGCGCGCGCCGCCGTCGCAAGTGCACGACCCGGATCGTCACCGGGACCGAACAGCGCGACGAGGCAGCAAACCGGCCACCAGACGCGCTCGTCGCCGACGCCCTCCTCGTAGAGCGGCGTCTCCTCCACCGTTCCGGCGTCGGGGTCAGCCGCATCGACCGACATCGCGCCTGCCGCGAGCAACGCGTCCGACCATGCGTCGGCGTCGCGCGCCGTGACGTCGATGCGCAGCGCGCGGTACGTCGCCCGAGGCGCGCGGTCCACGCGACTATGCCGCCTGCGCCCGCTGCGCGAGCCGCTCCTCGAGAAAATGGATCGACGTCCCGCCGCGAAGGAATTTTTCGTCGGTGAGAAGCTCCTGATGGAGCGGGATGTTCGTCTTGATGCCGCCTACGACCATCTCGGAGAGCGCCACCCGCATCCGCGCGATCGCCTGCTCGCGCGTGTCCCCGTAGGCGATGACCTTGCCGATCATCGAGTCGTAGTGCGGCGGAACGAAGTAGTTCTGATAGACGTGCGTGTCGACGCGAATGCCCGGACCGCCTGGCGCGTGCCACGCGGTGATGCGTCCCGGCGACGGCACGAAGGTCCACGGATCCTCGGCGTTGATCCGGCACTCGATCGCGTGCCCGCGGTACGCGATATCGCGCTGGCGAAGCCGGAGCTTCTGCCCGGCCGCGATGCGGATCTGCTCCTGCACGATGTCGAGGCCGGTGATCATCTCGGTGACCGGATGCTCGACCTG
>DASVWR010000110.1:0-12685 GCA_036393115.1 Casimicrobiaceae bacterium | reverse complement strand
CGGCATCTCGCTGGCGGTCGAGCGGAATCCCTGCGCGGCGCGGGCGGTCATCGATCCCCTCGTTTGAGAAGGCGCGCAAGGCGCTTTCCTGGCAGCCTAGCGGCCGTCTGCTGGCGCAGGGTTGATCGGCGTCAAGGCTCGGTCGGAGCGCCGTGACGGCGCACCCACTGCCACGCCCCGGCGATGGCAATCCGGATCGCCTTGCCCTCTTCGGTTCCCTCGTCAAGCAGCGCATTCGCGATTTCGATCGCCTTCTCGCGCACCGGCGGCGGCAGATTCTTCATCGACGAAGGGTAGTCGGTCGAAGTCCAGGGCATGACGAATCGCTCCCGAAGTGACGGTATCCCGCGATGGGCCGATGACGGGTACGCGAATCAGTTAGTCGGCATCGCCGCTTGCATAGTTCCGGAAGAACCGGGCGTAGAGCACGAGGTAGGTCGCCTGTAACGCCGCGGCGACGAAGAACGGGGCGCGCAGCATGCCTGCGCTCAGCATGACGCCGGCGACGAGCGGACCCACTGCGCGGGGAATCTGGATCGAGACGTTCTGCAGGCTCACGGCGAGGCCGCGGCGGTCGTGCGTGAGACCGACGACGAGCGCCTGGCGAACGCCTGCGGTGCCCTGATTGAATCCGGCGCGCAACGCGTAGAGCGCGGCAGCGAGCGGAAAGGAGGGGACGAGGGGGAGCGCAATCAGCAGCCCGAGCGCGACGCCGCGCATGACGACAACCGGGCGGATGAGACCGTAGCGACGGACCATCTGCCCTGCAAAGACTGCCCCGATCGCGCCCAGCACGAAGCTCGCGGCGAGCGCCGGGCCGATCGAGCCGGGTCCGCGCTGAAAGCGCAGCGCGAACCAGTAGGCGATGAGTGGCGCGATCATGCCGATGCCGAGTCCGTTCAGCGTGTTCGCGACGACGAGCCGTACCAGCATCGCGTTCTCGCTGCGCCGGCCGCGCGGGCGGGCGGCGATTCGTTTCGATGGCTCCTGCGCCGGTTCGCGCAACCCCGCGACGAGCACGAACGCCGCGACCGAGCCGGCGAGAGACAGCAGGAAGAGCGGACGGTAGGCGAGCACGCCGCCGAGCGGCCTCACCAGCAGGTCAACCCCTCCGGCGAGCAGCGCCCCGAGCGCCATGCCGCCGAAGCCGATCGCAGCGTTCGCACTGAACACCGGGCCGCGCCGGTGCGGGGCAAGCACCTTTGCGAGCCAGGCCTGCTCGAGGGGTCCGAACGGGCCCGCGCTGCCGTTCGCGCCGCGACCGAAGCTGCCGACGATCGCGGCGCCGACCAGCACCGGCGGCCAGGCAGTGACGAACGCAGCGAGCGCAGCGGCAGCCTGCAGCGCTTCGTAGACGAGCAGAAAGCGCCGGTAGCCGCGCCGATCGGAGAGCGGGCCGACGGCGAGCGTCAGTGCTGCGCCGACCAGAAGCGCCGCCGACAGCGTCGCACCGATCTCCGGGGCGGACCAGCCGAGCGCGTGCAGGTAGAGCGCGAACGCCGCGACGAGCGCCCCCTGTCCGATGCTGCGTGCGCCGCGCGCTGCCATCAGGCGCAGGACGGTCGGCGGAAGGTCGTGTGGTTGCATCGCGTCTCGGTGCGTGCCAGTTGGTCGGCGATTTCAAGCCGCTGATCGACGATCTCGTCACCGCGCTGTATTAGGCGATGGTGACGACGAGCACGGTAGGATACGGCGACAGCACGCCGCAGGCGGCGCAAGTGAAACTCTTGTGCAGACCGGCGCATGCAACGCGCCGGAATCGGCGTGACGAGCCCGTGTCCGCGCCGCGTTCAGCGGCCGGTGTGTCGGGCCCGTGCCCGCGTTTGCTCGTGGCGTCGCTGGCAGGCGAGGCAGCGCTTGGCGCTTGGATACGCGTCGAGGCGGTCGTAGCCGATCTCGCCACTGCAGTCGGCGCACGCCCCGTACTGCGCGGCGGCGATGCGCTCCTGCGCGGCGACGATGTCGCTCACCTCCTCGATATCGCGTACGACCTCGGCCTCGGCGACGTCGCGCAGGAGGGCGGCGACCGACTGGTCTCCGGCATCGCCTACGGCGCCGACGAGGTCAGCCTCGCGCGGCTCGCTCGAGCGCGCCAGGACCTGTCGGATTTCGTCGACGAGGCGTGACTTTCGCTCGCCGAGACGTTTCGCGAGATCGGCGAGCTGCTGTTCGGTCAATCCGTTCATGCATCGAATGATCACAAACGCCTGCCGTTGCGGATTGACTTGCGTCAACGTCGATTCGTGCGTCGTCTGCGCGCGGCGGTGCGCGATGCGCTGCGGCGCGTGATTGACGCAGCGGCCGATGCGGGACGATGATCGATGCGGCGCGTGAGTCGAGACCGGAGGCCCGATGGAACCGCATCAGATGCATGCCGCACCCGGTGGAGCCCCGACGAAATCGGCGATGAGCCGCATCCTCGGGGCGATGTCGATCGTCACGATGGCGATGACGGTGCCGCAGGTGTGGCTCATCTGGGCGAGGCACGACGCGAGCGGCGTATCGCTGCTCTCGTGGAGCGCCTATCTCGCATCGGCACTGCTGTGGTTCTGGCACGGGCTGCGGCAGCGCGACCGGAACATCTACCTTGCGTGCATCGGGTGGATCGTGCTCGACGCCGGCGTGATCACGGGTGTGCTCGTCTACTCGTGATCGCGCGCGCGAACCGCTGATCGGGCACGAGCCACATCAGCGCCACCAACACGTAGAACGCGACGGCGATCGACGCCGAGCCGATCCACGCCAGCGCAATCCCGATGACGTAGAAGAGCGACGAGAGCTTGCCCTTGAGATCCGCCCCGATCTCCCTGGCGAATGGCGAGTCGGGGCCCTGGCAGCGGACGATCCGGGCCTGCAATACCCACCACGCGAGCGCGCAGCAGAGGAGGTTCACGCCGTAGAGCACCGCAGGCCAGCGCTCGAAGTGGTTCTCACCCATCCACCCGGTGGTGAACGGGAGCAGCGACAGCCAGAAGAGGAGATGGAGATTCGCCCACAGCACCGAGCCATCGATCGACTCGGCTGCCTTGAACATGTGGTGATGGTTGTTCCAGTAGATGCCGAGGTTGACGTAGCTCAGCACATAGGTGAGAAACACCGGAAGCACCGGCGCGAGCGATGCGAGGTCGACCCCATGGGGGACCTTCATCTCGAGCACCATCACGGTAATGATGATCGCGATGACGCCGTCGCTGAATGCCTCGAGCCGGTTTGGTTCCATCGTCGCCGCGAATCACCCTGCCACTCGTCCGTGGCGAGGGATTCTACGACGATCGCCGTCGGCTGCGACGACCACCATCGGCCCGGCGCGGGCCGGTGGTCGCCGATTACGTCGCTTACGACTTCGGCGACGTGTCGCTCGGTGAAGCGGCGGGCGCCTGCGGCGCCGTGGGGCTTCCGGTCGACGATTTCGACGAAGGATTCGTCGGTGACGCCGGTGTCGACGGCTCGCTCGACGACGGGCTCGGGCTCGTCGACGGCGGAGTCGCCGGCGCCGGTGTTGCCGGGTTCGCGGTCGATGGCGACGCCGAGTCCGGCGTTGGCGTCGTCACTGGCGGTGAATTGCTGCTCGTGTTGGTCGGTGGCGTCGAGCTGTTGCAACCGGCGGCGAGCGCGCACGCCGCGATCATCATGACATGGGTGAGCTTCATGGTCGTTCCTCGTTGGTTGAAAGCAATCCCGCGCGCCGGTACCGCGCACGGGGCCCATGGACGAGGATAGTCCCCCACCGTGTAGCGACCATCGGACACGCCCGTAAGCATCTGTAGGACAGGACCCGACTGCGGGCCTCCGCGCGCCATTCGTCGCGAAATGGCTACAATCGGCGGGTGAACCCGGCTCGTCCCACTGTCGTCGTTCGCGAGGTAGGTCTTCGCGACGGCCTGCAGAGCATCGCGCGCACGCTGCCGACCGCAAGCAAGCTCGAATGGATCCGCGGCGCCAGGGACGCCGGGCTGCGCGAGATCGAAGTCGGTTCGTTCGTGCCGCCGCGACTCCTGCCGCAACTCGCCGACACCGCCGATGTCGTCGCCGGCGCTCTCGAGCTCGACGGACTCGTCGTGTCGGTGCTGGTGCCGAACGTCAAGGGTGCCGAGCGCGCGCTCGCAAGCGGCGCTCATTCGATGCTCGTGCCGCTTTCGGCGAGCCGCGCGCATAGCCTCGCCAATCTGCGCAAGACGCCCGACGACGTCGTACGCGAGATCGCGGCGATGCGCGCGATGCGCGACGCAGCCGGATCGGCCTGCGAGCTCGAAGTCGGCATCAGCACCGCGTTCGGCTGCACGATACAGGGACGCGTCGAGCCGAAAGAAGTCGTTCGACTGCTGCGCGCGGTGCTCGACGCCGGAGTCGATCGGGTCGGCCTCGCCGACACCGTCGGCTACGCCGATCCGAAGGCTGTGCGCGAGCTCTTCGGCCGCGCGCTCGAGGTTGCCGGCGAGCGGCTCGCCTGCGGCCACTTCCACGACACCCGCGGACTCGGGCTCGCCAACGTCTTTGCCGCCTGGGAGGCGGGCGTGCGCCGCTTCGACGCGTCGCTCGCCGGCATCGGCGGCTGTCCCTACGCGACGGGCGCGAGCGGCAACGTCGCGACCGAGGACGTCGCCTACCTGTTCGCCAGCATGGGCGAGCCCACGGGGATCGACGTCGACGCGCTCCTCTCATTGCGCACGCAGGTCGGGCAGTGGCTCGACGGCGAGCCGCTCCACGGCGCGCTGTGGCGCGCCGGGCTGCCGAAGACGATGCGGGAGACGGCGTGAGCGCGGCAGCGTCCGCACCACAACCGCTTGCGGGGCTGCGCGTCGTCGAGCTCACCCACATGGTGATGGGCCCCACCTGCGGCATGCTGCTCGCCGACCTCGGTGCCGAAGTGATCAAGGTCGAGCCGCTCGGTGGCGAGAACACGCGGCGGCTGCTCGGTGCGGGCGCGGGCTTCTTCCCGATGTTCAACCGCAACAAGAAGAGCGTCGACATCGACCTTCGCGTGCCCGAAGGTGCGGCGGTCGCGCGACGGCTCGCGGCGAGCGCCGATGTCGTGATCGAGAACTTCAAGGCTGGCGCGCTCGCGAAGTTCGGGCTCGATTACGCGTCACTCGCGCGCAGCAACGAACGGCTGATCTACGTGAGCCACAAGGGCTTTCTCCCGGGTCCCTACGAGCACCGTACCGCGCTCGACGAGGTCGTGCAGATGATGGGCGGTCTCGCGTACATGACCGGACGCCCCGGCGACCCGCTGCGTGCCGGCACGAGCATCAACGACATCATGGGCGGGTTGTTCGGCGCGCTCGGGACGCTCGCCGCGCTGATCCAGCGCGGCATCACCGGGAAGGGGATGGAAGTGCAGTCGGCGCTCTTCGAGACCAACGTCCTGCTGATGGGCCAGCACATGCTGCAGTACGCGGTCACCGGCCGTCCGCCACCGCCGATGCCCGCGCGCGAGAGCCCGTGGGCGATCTACGACGTGTTCACGGTGAAGGATGGCGAGCAGATCTTCCTCGCCGCGGTCAGCGATGCGCAGTTCACGACGTTCTGCACGGCATTGGGCTTTCCCGATCTTGCCGCGAATCCCGCGTACGCGACCAACAACGACCGCGTGCGTGCACGCGGGTCGCTGCTCGCGACGGTGCGCGAGCGCCTCGCGCGGCGCTCGGCGGCGGAGCTCGCCGCGCTGTTCGAGGAGGCTGGCCTGCCGTTCGCGCCGATCCGGCGTCCCGAGGATCTGTACGACGATCCGCAGCTCCGCGCGACCGGCGGCCTCGCCGACATCGTCGTCCCCGACGGACCGGCGGCGGGTCGCAGCGTCAAGACGACGCTGTTTCCGATCACCCTCGACGGCGCGCGCCTGGCCGTGCGCATCGACCCGCCGCGCGCGGGGCAGCACACCGACGAGATCCTCGCAGCGCTCGGCTATTCCGGCGATGACATCGCCGGGCTGCGCGTGCGCGGCGTAATCGATTGAGTAAAGGTCTCCCAGCATGGAACTGCCACGCAACGCATTCAAGCGCGCACTGCTCGAAGGCCGCCGGCAGGTTGGCCTCTGGAGCAGCCTCTGCCATCCGATCGCGGCCGAAATCGTCGCGGGCGCGGGCTTCGACTGGGTGCTGCTCGACACCGAGCACGCACCGAACGAGCTGCCGATCGTCGAGGCCCAGCTGCACGCGATGGTCGGCGGCACGGCGACGCCGATCGTGCGTCCCGCGTGGAACGACATGGTACTCATCAAGCGCTATCTCGACGTCGGCGCGCAGACGCTGCTGCTGCCCTATGTGCAGAGCGTCGACGAGGCGCGCCGCGCGGTCGCCTCCACCCGCTATCCGCCGAAAGGCGTGCGCGGCTACGCCGGCGCGTCGCGCGCGAGCGGCTACGGGCGCATCGCCGACTACCATCGCCGCGCCGAGGACGAGGTCTGCGTCCTCGTACAGGCCGAGACGCGCGCGGCGCTCGCCGATCTCGATGCGATCGCCGCGGTCGAAGGCATCGACGGCGTGTTCATTGGTCCGGGGGATCTGTCCGCCGACATGGGCCACCTCGGCGACACGCGTCACCCGGAGGTGTGGAAGGCGATCGAGGCTGCGGCAAAGCGAATCCGCGATGCCGGGAAGGCTCCGGGCATCCTCGTCGCCGAAGCCGACGTCGAACGCTGCTTCGGGATGGGATTCGTGTTCGTCGCCGTTGGCTCTGACGTCGGCATTCTCACGCGCGGAGCCGACGCGCTGGCGACGAAGTTCCGCCGCAACTGAAGCCGCCGCGCCGATCGCGCTGCAGCACTCCGCGCCGCGGGCACGCGGCGGATTCAGCGGCTCTCTGCTTCGGCGACGAGCTTCAGGCGCTGCACCTTGCCCGACGGGCCTTTCGGCAGCTCGCCGAGAAACCGGAAGGTTCGCGGCGTCTTGAACGGCCCGAGCTCCTGCCGGCAGAAGGCGCTGAGCTCGTCTTCGCTGCAGCGGCAGCCGGGCTTCAGGACGATGCCGGCGAGAATTTCCTGCCCGTAGTGCTCGTCGGGAATGCCGACCGCCGCCGCTTCGAGCACCGCGGGGTGCTTCAGCAGCGCCTCGTCGATCTCGCGCGGGGCGATGTTCTCGCCTCCCTTGATGATCAATTCCTTCAGTCGCCCGGTGACGAAGAAGAAGCCATCCTCGTCGACATAGCCGAGGTCGCCGGTGTGCAGCCAGCCATCGCCGTCGAGCGCCTTCGCCGTTGCATCGGGCGCCTTGTAATAGCCCTTCATCACGTTCGGGCCGCGCACCATGATCTCCCCGGCGACCCCGGCCGGAAGCGTCGTGCCCCGCGGATCGACGATTTTCGCTTCGTTGCCGACTGCGCGGCCCGGACTGCCGATCCTGCGCTTGCCCGGATCGATCGGATTGCTGAAGCAGGGCGCAGCGGTCTCGGTCAACCCCATCGTCTCGACGATGCCGATGCCGAAGCGTTCCTCGAACGCGCGATGCTGACTCGGCGGCAGCGGCGCCGAAGCCGAGCGGCAGAAGCGGATGCGACTCGTGTCGATGCCGCGCTCGCGCGGATCGGGTCCGTTGAGGAGGTAGGAGATGATCGTCGGTACGCAGTTGAGCCAGGTGCAGCGGTAGCGATCGGCGAGGTCCCAGAACTCGGATGCGCTGAAGCGATGCGGGAGCACCAGGCCGCCGCCGTGGACCACCGGCGCAACCGCCGTCACGATCTGCGCGTTGATGTGATAGAGCGGCAGCACCGCGAGCGCCCGGTCGGCTGCGGTGAGCGCGTGGGCCGCGGACACGAACTCGCCCCCGGCGATGACGTTGTGCTGCGTGAGGACGACGCCCTTCGGCAGGCCGGTGGTCCCCGACGTGTACATCGTCAGCGCGTCGGCGTCGCCGGCGACCGCGGTCGCGACCGGCGCATCGCTCGCGTCGTCGGCGGCGATAACCGGGGCGTCGACGTCGCAGACCTCGATGCGCACGTCGCGCCCGGCGCCCGCCAACGCGCTCTCGAGGCGGCTCGCCTCCCCGGCACTGGCGAAGATCATGCGCGCATCGCAGTGCGCGGCGACGTAGGCGAGCTGCGAGGGTTGCGCGAGCAGGTTGAGCGGCGTCGCGCAGCGCCCCGCATACATGATGCCGAGCAGGAGCCGCGCGGTCTGCAAGCCGTTGCCCATCAGCATCGCCACCCGTTCGCCGGGCTCGATGCCGAGATCGTCGAAACGATGCGCGAGGCGACGCGACGCCTGCTGCAACCCCGAGAACGTGAGCTCGCGTCCGGTCTCGGGAGCGATCAGCCAGACGGCGTCGGGGCGCGCGGCGGCCTGGCGGTCGATCCAGTCGCGTACGGTCCGCAGCATGGGGTCGCGCTCAGCGCCCGAACCTGCGGAAGTATTCGCCGAGGATCTCGTCCTCGGCCGGAACCTGCTCGGGAATCGTGCGCGCGATGCGCGCGATGTTGAGATAGTGCCGGTAGTTGAGATTGTCCGAGAAGCTGTTGCGGCCCCAGGTCCCGCAGCCCATCGACAGCGAGAAGGGCAGCCCGTTGTCGAAATTGCCGCCGGTCGCGAAGCAGTGCGCCTGATTGACGATGACCCGCGAGACCGGCAGGTCGAGCCCGAGCTGCATCACGTGCGCGTCGTCGCGCGTGTGGATGCCGACCGAATGGCCGGCGCCCTGGTAGGAGTAGATCGAGCGCACGATCTCGCAGGCATGCTCGAAGTTGCGTGCGCGATAGACGGCGAGCACCGGCGAGAGCTTCTCGCCCGAGAACGGGTGTGCGGGGCCGGTGCCGGCCTCCTCGACCATCAGGAACCGCGCGCGCGTCACCTCGGGGCGGGCGAGGCCGGCGAGCGCCGCGATCCGCGGCGCCGACTGCGCGGTGACCGCCGGGCTCAGCTTGCCGTCAGGCCACATCGTCGCAAGGAGGCGCGCCTTCTCGCCGGCGTCGAGCAGCACGCCGCCCGCCGCGGCGAGCGCGCTCATCGCCGGCGCGTAGACCGCGTCGACGAGGATCGCGCTGTTCTCGGACGAGCAGCTCGTCGCGTTGTCGAAGCATTTCGAGCTCGCGATCTTCGCGGCGGCGTCGGCGAGATCGGCCGACGCGTCGACGATCACCGCGACGTTTCCCGTACCGACACCGAACGCGGGCGTCCCGCTCGAATAGGCGGCGCGAACGTTGCTCTGCGAGCCCGTTGCGACGACGAGGTCGGCCTGCCGCATAAGCTCCTGCGTGAGCTCCTTGGTGATCGGCGCGGCGAGGTGCTGCACGAGATCGGCGGGCGCGCCGACCTTGGCGAGCTCGGCGTGCACGTAGTTGACGAGTGCCCGGCAGGTGGAGAGCCCCTTCGGTGACGGTGCGACGATGATCGCATTGCGACCCTTCAGCGCATTCGCGATCTTGTTGGCCACTGTCGCGGCCGGGTTCGTCGACGGCGTGATCGCTGCCACGACGCCGACCGGACGCGCGATCTCGACGATCCCGAGCTCGGGCTGTTCGGCGATCACGCCGACGCTCTTCGCGTGAAGCAGGTCGCGCAGGAGCCCAAGCGTCTTGCGGTGGTTCTTGCGGACCTTGTCCTCGACGTCGCCGAGACCGGTGTCGCGTACGCCCATCTCGGCGAGCGCGCGGTTGCGCCGAGGCTCCATGATCGCCCAGCCGACCGCCGAAACGACGTCGTCGACCTGCTCCTGCGAATAGCGCTCGATCACGCGCTGCGCGCTCCGCGCGCGCGCAACGAGCCCCGCGATCGTCGGCTGGGTTGCGGAAGGCGTGCTGGTCACTTAACTGGGCGTGTACGTGAACTTCTGCCCGCCGATCGTCGCCTGGTACATGAGGCCGCCCTTGACGATCGTGAACGTCGCCATCCCCTTGTGGTACTCGCCGACGTTCCTCGCGTCCTTCATGCCGCCGCTGACGCCTGCCGACGATCCGGTCGTCGTCGCCGAGGCGCCGGCTGCGGCGGTGATCGCGACCGCGGAGGCATCGGCGCCGAATTCGAAGTTGCCGGTCGAGAAATCCTTGAACGCGCGCTCGTCCTTGAAGAAGATGATCTCGCTGTAACCCTGTGCGCCGAGCTGGAAGCCGACCGTCACCTGCGTCATCGACGTGTCGCCGACGTGCTTGCCTTTCACGTACACGCGGCCCTTGCCGAACGCGCCGCCGACTCCGATGCCGGCCTTGCCGATGGTCGGAAACACCGCGTAACCGTACGCGTGCTTGAAGAAGCTGCCGCTCTCGCCGGCATTCATGAACAGCTTGACGGTGTCGGAATATTCGTCGGCACGCGCCTGCGAGAGCGGTGCGGCGATGAGGATCAGCGCGAACAGAGGGAGAAATCGTTTGAGCATGATATTGATCTCCGATGCATGCCGTTGCATGCGGGTTGGTGTCGGTAAGCCTACCACGGGTCGCGCCGATCGCGGGCCGACTGCCGCGGAGGACGCGTCAGGTCGCGTTGGCGACGATGAGGTGAACGAGGACGAGCAGCGTCACCACCAGGAGCGCGGCGAGGGCGATCCCGACCAGTACCACCTGGTGCGGCTTGATCGCGACGACGTCGCGACGCATCGCGCGACCCTTGCGCACGCCGAAGAAGCTCCACAGCACGGCGCCGATCACCTGCAGAAGGCCGGCGGTCGCGGCGGGCGCGGACTGCGCCTCGCCGGCATCGGCGTCACGGTCGGGTGGGGGTGCGGCGTCGGACATGCTCGGGCGGGAGTGCGGCTTCGGACGTGCGCGGACCGGGGCCTCGTACAGGAATGATACGCGCGACGCTTGAAAAACCTCGCGTCCTGCCGCATTTTTCGGGTGTTTCCGACCCCGACACCGACCGACCGGCACCATGCGCTTCGACAAGCTCACGACCAAGTTTCAGCAGGCGCTCGGCGACGCCCAGAGCCTCGCGCTCGGCCACGATTGCGGCTTCATCGAGCCGCAGCACCTTCTCGCGGCGCTCCTCGCGCAGGAGGATGGCGGCACCGCCGCGCTGCTTGCCCGCGCCGGGGTCAACGTTCCGCGTGTCCAGGGTGCGCTGAAGACCGCGATCGACAACCTCCCGAAAGTCGAGGGCACCGCCGGCGAGATCGGCGTCTCGCGCGACCTCAACAATCTGCTCAACCTCACCGACAAGGAAGCGACGAAGCGCGGCGACCAGTTCATCGCGAGCGAGCTCTTCCTGCTGGCGCTCGCCGACGACAAGGGCCCGACCGGGCGGCTGCTCAAGGAGCAGGGCCTGACGCGCAAGGCGCTCGAGGCGGCCATCGAAGCGGTCCGCGGCGGCGCGGGCGTCGACAGCCAGGAAGCCGAGGGGCAGCGCCAGGCGCTCGCCAAGTACACGATCGACCTCACCGAGCGCGCGCGCGAGGGCAAGCTCGACCCGGTGATCGGGCGCGACGACGAGATCCGGCGCACGATCCAGATCCTGCAACGGCGCACGAAGAACAACCCGGTGCTGATCGGCGAGCCCGGCGTCGGCAAGACGGCGATCGTCGAGGGGCTCGCGCAGCGCATCGTCAATGGCGAGGTGCCGGAGACGCTCAAGAACAAGCGCGTGCTGTCGCTCGACATGGCGGCGCTGCTCGCCGGCGCCAAGTACCGCGGCGAGTTCGAGGAGCGGCTCAAGGCCGTGCTGAAGGACATCGCCGCCGACGCGGGCCGCACGATCGTGTTCATCGACGAGCTGCACACGATGGTCGGGGCCGGCAAGGCCGAGGGCGCGATCGACGCCGGCAACATGCTGAAGCCCGCGCTGGCGCGAGGCGAGCTGCACTGCGTCGGCGCAACGACGCTCGACGAATACCGCAAGTACATCGAGAAGGACGCCGCGCTCGAGCGGCGCTTCCAGAAGGTGCTGGTCGACGAGCCGTCGGTCGAATCGACGATCGCGATCCTGCGCGGCCTGCAGGAGCGCTACGAGCTGCATCACGGCGTCGAGATCACCGATCCGGCAATCGTCGCCGCGGCCGAGCTTTCGCACCGCTACATCACCGACCGGTTCCTGCCCGACAAGGCGATCGACTTGATCGACGAGGCTGCGGCGCGAATCAAGATGGAGATCGACTCCAAGCCGGAGGCGATGGACCGACTCGATCGCAGGCTGATCCAGTTGAAGATCGAGCGCGAGGCGGTGAAGAAGGAGAAGGACGAGGCGTCGAAGAAGCGTCTCGCGTCGATCGAGGACGAGATCAAACGCCTCGAGCGCGAATATGCGGACCTCGACGAGGTGTGGAAAGCCGAGAAGGCGCAGGTCGCCGGCAGCCAGCACATCAAGGAGGAGATCGACAAGGTCAAGGTCGCGATGGAAGAGGCGCGGCGCAAGGGTGACTGGCAGAAGATGTCGGAGCTCCAGTACGGCAGGCTCCCGCAGCTCGAGGCGCAGCTCAGGAAGGCCGACAAGTCGCTCGCCGCCGAGGCGGCGAAGAAGCCGCAACTGCTGCGCACGCAGGTCGGCGCCGAGGAGATCGCCGAAGTGGTCTCACGCGCGACCGGCATCCCGGTGTCCAAGATGATGCAGGGCGAGCGCGACAAGCTGCTGCAGATGGAGGAGCGATTGCACCAGCGCGTGATCGGCCAGAACGAGGCGGTGCGTCTGGTCGCCGATGCGATCCGTCGCTCGCGCTCGGGGCTCGCCGACCCCAATCGGCCGTACGGCTCGTTCCTGTTCCTCGGCCCGACCGGCGTCGGCAAGACCGAGCTCACGCGCGCGCTCGCCGAATTCCTTTTCGACAGCGAC
>DASVWR010000109.1:0-2429 GCA_036393115.1 Casimicrobiaceae bacterium | reverse complement strand
TAGGTGCCCAGCACGATGTTGTTGGCGGCGAGGCTGTCGGCGGTGACGAAGAAGCCGAGGTTGCGCTTGACGATCAAGCGCTCGTCTTCGGTGAGGCCGCGCGGGTTCTTCCACAGCTCGATGTCGCGCTGCATGTTGATTTCCTGCGGCATCCAGTGGTTGGCGCAGCCGGCGAGGTACTTGTCCCACGCCCACTTGTACTTGAACGGGACGAGCTGGTTGACGTCGGCCTGGCCGTTGATGACGCGCTTGTCCTCGACGCGCACGCGACCGAGGCCGCTCGCGAGCGCGTGCTGCTCGGCGTCGAGGTCGTGCGCGGGCTCATTTGGCAACCTCGGCGAAAGGATCCCGCCGGTGACCTGGGCGCGAATCGTTTCCGGCGTCTCGCCGCGCGCACGCGGTGACGCCGGGGCGGCGGTGAGGTCGTCGTCGAAGCTCAGCATGTGGCGTTCTCCATCAGTTCATCGCGGCGAGGCGCTCGTACAGGAACTCGGGTGCGAAATCCTGCCCGTCGATCCAGGCGATCGACGCGAGCCCGTAGTCGAGGTAGAACTGCGCGAAGCGATCGCGATCGCGCAGCGGCTCGAGGGTCTCGCCGTGAAGCTCGTCGGCGAGATCGACGACGCCCTTGCGGCCGTCGTTGAACTCGAGCCAGACCTTGTAATCGCCGAGGTAGCGTGCGTCGATGACGTGCCGGGGTGCGTACTCGTAGCGTGCCAACGGGTGCCTCCTTTCACAAGGAAAGCGGGCCGTTGCCGGCCCGCCGGCCTTGCGGGTTCCCTGCGCGTCCACGCCGTTCCGGCGTCCTGTCTGGGTTCGCGCGGGTCCGCGATCACAGCGCTCGAGCGCCTCACCCTCGAAGGGATCGGCTGCTCCAGGCTGGTCCGAGCCTTCCAGGATCTCACTGGCAGGCTTCGCACTCGGGGTTGTCGATGGCGCAGAAGCGCGGTGCGTTCGCGTCGGCCGCCGATGCGAGCGTGCCGATCTCGGGCACCGCGTTGAGCTCGCCGCCGCGGCCGGTCGACTTCTCCGCCGAGGTGGCCGCGAGCGAGCGCAGGTAATAGGTCGTCTTCAATCCGCGCTGCCACGCGAGCTTGTACGTCTCGTCGAGCTTCTTGCCCGAGACTCCCGCCATGTAGATGTTGAGGCTCTGCGCCTGGTCGATCCACTTCTGCCGCCGTGCGCCGGCCTCGACGATCCAGCGCGGCTCGATCTCGAACGCGGTCGCGTAGAGCTCGCGCAGCGCCGCCGGCACGCGATCGATCCGCGCGAGCGAGCCGTCGAAGTGCTTGAGGTCGGCGACCATCACCTCGTCCCAGAGATTCAGCTCCTTCAGGTCCGCGACGAGCTGCTCGTTCACCACGGTGAACTCGCCGGAGAGGTTCGACTTCACGTAGATGTTCTGGTACTCGGGCTCGATCGACGCGGCGACGCCGATGATGTTCGAGATCGTCGCGGTCGGGGCGATCGCGACGCAGTTCGAGTTGCGCATGCCGTAGGCGGCGATGCGCGCGCGCAGCCCATCCCAGTCCAGCGTCGACGATTCGTCGATGTCGACGTAGCCGCCGCGCTCGTCGCGCAGGAGTGCCAGCGTGTCCTGCGGCAGGATGCCGCGGTCCCAGAGGCTTCCCTTGAACGAGCTGTAGCGGCCGCGCTCCTCGGCGAGCTCGGTCGATGCCCGGTACGCGTGGTAGCAGACCGCTTCCATCGCGGTGTCGGCGAACGCAACGGCCGCCTCCGACGCATACGGCACGCGCATCCGGTGCAGGCAGTCCTGGAAGCCCATGATGCCGAGCCCGACCGGGCGGTGCCGCAGGTTCGAGTTCCGCGCCTTGGCGACCGCGTAGTAGTTGATGTCGATCACGTTGTCGAGCATGCGCATCGCGGTCGTGATCGTGCGCGCGAGCTTCGCCGGGTCGAGCCTCCACGCACCATCCTTCTCGACCATGTGCGCGAAGAGGTTCACCGAGCCGAGGTTGCACACGGCGATCTCGGTCGCGCTGGTATTGAGCGTGATCTCGGTGCACAGGTTCGAGCTGTGCACGGTGCCAACGTGCTGCTGCGGCGAGCGGACGTTGCACGCATCCTTGAAGGTGATCCACGGATGCCCGGTCTCGAACAGCATCGAGAGCATCTTGCGCCAGAGCTGTACTGCCGGAACCTTGCGGTAGAGCCTGAGCTCGCCGCGTGCCGCGCGCTCCTCGTGGCGCACGTAGGCCTCCTCGAATGCGCGGCCCCACTTGTCGTGGAGATCGGGCACGTCGGAAGGCGAGAACAGCGTCCAGTCGCCACCCTCGACGACGCGCTTCATGAAGAGATCGGGCACCCAGTTGGCGGTGTTCATGTCGTGCGTGCGCCGCCGATCGTCGCCGGTGTTCTTGCGAAGCTCCAGGAACTCCTCGATGTCGAGGTGCCAGGTCTCGAGATAC
>DASVWR010000108.1:0-10048 GCA_036393115.1 Casimicrobiaceae bacterium | reverse complement strand
GCGGCGGCCTTCTTCGCGGCGGGCTTCTTCGCCGCCGACTTCTTTGCTGCGGGCTTCTTGGCGGTCCCCTTCTTCGCGGCGGGCTTCTTGGCAGCAGTCTTCTTCGCAGCTTTCTTCGCAGTAACCATGTGTCTCCTTCCTGTGGGTAATTCGGGGCGTGCAACGCCTCAGCGCTCTGAAGCGGACCCTCCTGTCGAGGCACGGCGCTCCATCGGCGGCGACTATACCGCATTTTCCCAGTAGCGGAAGGGCTGTCGCAGCGAAAATTCGCACGGGAGCAGGCGACGGTTGCATCCGGTGCCGGAAACGACGTCGCGGTAGAATCGCGACTGCCATCGTTCCCGCAGCATGTCCGATCCCGTCACCGATCCCACCGCGCTTCGCAACGAGTCCGGGCGCGCCGCGCTGGACGAGCAAAGCGTCGACGCCGATCCGTTCCGCCAGTTCGCGCGCTGGTTCGACGAAGCCCGTGCCGCCGGCATCCGGGATCCCAACGCGATGGCGCTCGCGAGCGTCGGCGCCGGAGGACAGCCGTCGGTACGGATGGTCCTTCTGAAAGGGGTCGACGATCGCGGGTTCGTGTTCTACACCAACTACGCGAGCCGCAAGGCGCGCGAGCTCGGTGCCGGCGCCGGCGCAGCCCTCTTGTTCTTCTGGCCCGAGCTCGAACGCCAGGTCCGCATCGAAGGCGCCGCCGAGCGCGTCGGCGGGCCCGAATCCGACGCCTATTTCGCGACGCGGCCGCGCGACTCGCAACTCGGTGCGTGGGCGTCGCCGCAGAGCAGTCCGGTCCCCGATCGCGCCTGGCTCGACGCGAGCTACGCCGAGTGCGCCGCGCGCTTCGAAGGCCGGGTGCCGCGGCCGCCGCACTGGGGGGGCTTTCGCGTGATCCCGACGCGCTTCGAGTTCTGGCAGGGCCGCGCGTCGCGGCTGCACGATCGGCTCGTCTGGACGCGAGCCGCGACCGGCTGGACGCTCGGGCGGCTCGCGCCCTGATCAGCCGCGCTGCTTCGAGCGGCTCGTGAAGGCCTTGCGGAACTTCGCCACCTTCGGCGCGACGACGTAGGCGCAATACGGCGCGTTGGCGTTGCGCGCGAAATAGTCGCGGTGGTAGTCCTCGGCCGGGTAGAAGCGTGCGGGTCCCTCGATCGCGGTGACCACCGGGTCGTCCCAGAGGCCCTTCGCCGTGAGCTCGGCGATCACCTCGCGGGCCGTCTGCCGCTGCAGGTCGTCGTCGCAGAAGATCACCGATCGATACTGCGTCCCGACGTCGTTGCCCTGGCGGTCGAGCGTCGTCGGGTCGTGGATCGTGAAGAACACGCGCAGCAGGTCGGCGTACGACAGCACGCGCGGGTCGAAGGCGAGCCGCACGACCTCGGCATGTCCGGTGCGGCCGGTGCAGACGTCCTCGTAGCTCGGGTCGGCGACCGTTCCGCCGGCGTAACCCGATTCGACGCGCTCGACGCCTTCGAGCTCGCGGTACACCGCTTCGAGGCACCAGAAGCAGCCGCCGCCGAGAACCGCGCTGGCAAGGTAGGCAGGGGGGGTGGAATGCGCGGTCATGCTGCATAGCTTACGCCCTGCTATCTGGGATAATCGCCGCGCCGTGATGTTCGACCCTTTCCGCTTCGTCGCGCGGGTGGCTGCGCGGATGCGCGAGGTCGACCTCGGCCGGGTCGCCGCGAGCCTCTCGTTCACGACGCTGCTCGCCATCGTGCCGCTGGCGACGGTGGTGGTCGCGTTCGTCGCGCATTTCCCGCTGTTCGACGTCTGGCTGCGTGCGCTCGAGCAGTTCATGCTGCGCCACCTGCTGCCGGTGTCGACCGCCGCCGAAGTGCGGCTCAGCGTGACTGCGTTCGCCGATCAGGCGATGCGCCTCACCGGCGTGTCGATCGCCGTCATCGCGGCGACGGCGCTCCTCGCGATCGCGACGGTCGAGCGCGAGATCAACGCGATCTGGGGCATCCGCGGCGGACGCTCGATCGGCAGGCGGCTCGTCGTCTACTCGCTCGGGCTCACCGCCGGGCCGGTGCTGATCGGCGCCAGCATCTCGCTCACCACCTGGCTCGTCGTCCATTCGCTGGCGGTCGTGCCGATCCACCGTTCGCTCGGCGAGCGGATCGTCGCCGCGCTGCCGTTCGTGTTCTCCTTCGCCGGGCTCACGCTGCTCTACAAGGCGACCCCGGCGCGGCCGGTCCCGCTCGTCACCGCGGCAATCGCGGGCGCGCTCGCGGCCGCCGCGCTCGAGGTGGCCAAGTCGGGCTTCGCGTGGTACATCACTCGCGTGTCGACCTACCAGGCGATCTACGGCGCGCTCGCCTCGCTGCCGATCTTCCTGCTGTGGATCTACCTCTGCTGGGTGATCGTGCTGACGGGCGCCGCGATCAACGCGACGCTCGTGGAAGCAGGCACGAAGCGCCGGCGGCGCAGCAAAGGCGTGCGATGACCGGACGCTGCCGCGCGCACGATCATCGCTCGAGTGCGCGCGACCGAGCGGCGGTGCGCGGGCGGGCCGCGGCGTGCGACCCGTTGCCTCGCGACGCCCGGCCACGCTACATTTCGCCGTTGCCCGGCCGAGGGAATCGACGCGGATCCCTACGGGCTCGCCTGGGAGTGCACGCCAAGTGTGGTCGATGATCGAAGCGGCCGGATGGCCGATCTGGCCGCTGATCGTGGCGTCGGTGATTGCACTCGCGCTTATCTTCGAGCGCGCGTGGTCGTTGCGGCAGAGCGCCGTCGCGCCGCGCGGGATGGTCGACCACGTGCTGGTCGAGTTCAAGCACACCGGCGCGACGCAGGATCTCCTTGCGCGCACCGCCGAGCAGGGGCCGCTTGGCCGCATCCTCGCCGCGGGGCTCGCCAACGTGAAGAGTCCGCGGCCGGTGATGAAGGAGGCGATCGAGGAAGTCGGCCGCCTCGTCACACATGAGCTCGAGCGCTTCCTCACGACGCTCGGGACCATCGCCGCGATGGCGCCGCTCCTCGGCTTGTTCGGGACGGTGGTCGGGATGATCGAGATCTTCGGCTCGCAGAGCGCGACCGGCTCGAACCCGATCGTGCTCGCCCATGGCATCTCGGTCGCGCTGTACAACACGGCGATGGGCCTGATCGTCGCGATTCCGAGCATGATCTTCTACCGGTATTTCCGCGCCAGGGTCGACGCTCTGGTGATCGAGATGGAGCAGCAGGCGATCAAGCTCGTCGACTTCGCGCACGGCGAGCGGCGATGAACCTGCGCGGCGACCGGATCCGCGACGAGCCGGAGATCAACTTCATCCCGTTGATCGACGTGATGCTCGTCATCCTGATCTTCCTGATGGTGACGACGACCTACCAGCGGGTCACCGAGTTGCAGATCACCCTTCCCGAGGCCGCTGCCGCCGCGGTGCATCGGCAGCCGCGCGAGATCGACGTCGGGCTCGACGCGCAGGGTCGCTACGCGATCGCCGGCGCGCCGCCGTTCGTGTTCACGACACCCGAAGCGATGACCGACATGCTGCGGCGCGCGGCTGGCGGCGAGCGCGATCCGGTGATCGTCATCAACGCCGATGCGCGCGCGTCGCATCAGTCGGTCGTGCGCGTGATGGAGGCGGCGCGCGACGCGGGGTACACGCACATCACCTTCGCGACGCAGGGCGCTGCCTCGGCCGCGCGCTAGCGCCCGCGTACGCAGCGTCGACGGGCCCTCGCGTTAACAGACCCTGGCGCCATTGCCCGTGACCCTCGCCACGCACCTCGAACGAGCGTGGTGGCAGCCGTCGGCAGGTCTCATTGCGGCGCTGCTTCTCCCGGTGGCCGCGCTGTTCGGCACGCTGGCGGCGCTGCGCAGGCGCCTCTACGCGAACGGCTGGCTCGCGAGCGTCCGCCTGCCGGTTCCGGTGATCGTGGTCGGCAATCTCGCCGTCGGCGGCACCGGCAAGACGCCGCTCACGCGTGCGCTCGCCGAGGCGCTGCGCGAGCGCGGCTTCCGTCCGGGCATCGTGAGCCGCGGCTATGGCCGGTGCGAGCGCGCGGTACACGAGGTGACCGGCGCGAGCACGTGGCGCGAGGCGGGCGACGAGCCGCTCGTCCTCGCGCGCGGGGGCGCTCCGGTGTTCGTCGCGGCGACGCGTGCCGCGGCGGCCACAGCACTGCTCGCTGCGCATCGCGACGTCGACGTGATCCTCTCCGACGACGGGCTGCAGCACTACGCGCTTGCGCGCGACTTCGAGATCGCCGTCGTCGACGCGCGGCGCGGCCTCGGCAACGGCCGGCTGCTGCCGGCAGGCCCGCTGCGCGAGCCGGCAGCGCGGCTCGCCGAAGTCGACGCGATCGTCGAGCGCGAGCCGGGACCGCCGGACGCGGCGGCCGCGCAGCGTGATCGGCACGGAGCCGCCGCGGAAGGTGACTGGCGCGGTGCGGCGGGCGGGGTCACGCGCTATGCGATGCGCTACGAGTCCGAGCCCTGGCGCAATCTCGTCGACGCGACGGCGCGCCTCGACCCGGCATCGCTCGCCGCGGGCGACGCGGTGGCGATCGCCGCGATCGCCGACCCTGGCGCGTTCTTCGCGCGGGTTGCGCAAGAGGGCTTCGTCGCGCGTGTTCGTGCTTTTCCGGACCACTACGTCTTTCGCCGCGAAGACGTCGTCTTTCCTGGCGCGCGCGCGATCCTGATGACCGAGAAGGACGCGGTAAAATGCCGGGAATTCACCGATGCACGGATGTGGCTCCTGCCGATCCGTGCAGAGGTCGATCCCGCGCTCGTCGACGCCATTGTGGAGAAACTGCGTGGACCCGAAGCTGCTCGAAATGCTGGTCTGTCCGGTGACCAAGGGTCCGCTGATTCTTGATCGCGAGCGGCACGAGCTGATTTCGCGCTCGGCCCGGCTCGCCTATCCGATTCGCGACGGCATTCCCGTCATGCTCGAAGAAGAGGCGCGCAAGCTCTCCCCCGAGGAATGGGAAGCGCTGAAGGATTGAGCTTCACCGCGCTGATCCCGGCGCGCTTCGCCTCGACGCGCCTTCCGGGGAAGCCGCTCGCCGATCTTGCCGGTGTGCCGATGGTGGTGCGCGTCGCCGACCGCGCGCGACGAAGCGGCGCCTGCCGCGTCGTCGTGGCGACCGACGATCCGCGCATCGCCGATGCGGCTTCCGCGCACGGAGTCGAGACGCTGACGACGGGTTCCGCGCATGCCACCGGCACCGACCGGCTCGCCGAGGCGGCGGCGCTCCTGGCACTCGCCGACGATGCCCTCGTCGTCAACGTGCAGGGTGACGAGCCGTTGATCGACCCCACGCTGATCGCCGAAGTCGCGCGACTCCTGGCGGCGCGTCCCGACGCCGCGATCGCGACGGCGTGCCACCCGATCGCGTCGGCGTCAGAGCTCTTCAGCCCGAACGTCGTCAAGGTGGCACTCGACGCGCGCGGCGATGCTCTTTACTTCAGCCGGGCGCCGATTCCGTGGGCGCGCGACGCGTTCGCGGCCTTCGCCGACGGCGCGAGCCTGCGCGTCCCATCCGCGCTGCCTGGGGAGCTCCCCGTCTACCGGCACTACGGGCTCTATGCGTATCGCGCCGGCTACCTGCGCGCGTTTCCGCAGCTCGAGCCGGCGCCAATCGAGCGCTTCGAGGCTCTCGAGCAACTGCGCGCGTTGTGGCACGGCCACCGCATCGCGGTGCACGTAGCCCACGGTGGCGCCGCACCGGGGATCGACAGCGTCGACGATCTCGAGCGCGTACGGAAGCTCTTCGCCGCACGCGCCGACCTTCGCGAGCGCTGAGCCAGCCGGGGGCGCGGGCCGCGATCGCCGCTTCCGATTGACCCGGTGCGTCCGATGCGGCGAGAATCCACGACGGCGCGTCTTCCCGCGCGTGCAACGCAGCGCGATCTTCCGCGTCTCCGGGCCGATACGACGAACGGGCACCACTCATGCGATTGATCCTGCTGGGTCCACCGGGTGCCGGCAAAGGGACGCAGGCGGCGCTGATCTGCGGCACCTGGCGCATTCCGCAGATCTCGACCGGCGATATGCTTCGCGCGGCCGTCAAGGCGGGGACGCCGCTCGGCCTTGCGGCCCAAGCGGTCATGGATCGAGGCGTGCTCGTCTCCGACGACATCATCATCGGCCTCGTCAAGGATCGGCTGCGCGCGCCCGACTGCAAGCCCGGCTACCTGTTCGACGGCTTCCCGCGCACGATCCCGCAGGCCGACGCGCTGAAGGATGCTGGCATCGACGTCGACTACGTCATCGAGATCGACGTGCCCGATGCGGCGATCGTCGAGCGCATGAGCGGGCGCCGCGTCCACCTCGCGTCCGGACGCAGCTACCACGTCAAGTACAACCCGCCGCGGGTGTCCGGCCGCGACGACGTCACCGGCGAGCCGCTGACGCAGCGCGAGGACGATCACGAGGACACGGTCCGCAAGCGGCTCGCCGTCTATCACGCGCAGACCGAGCCGCTGATCGCCTATTACGAGCGCTGGTCGGCGACCGGCGACCCGCGCGCGCCGCGCTACCGCAAGGTTTCGGGCGTCGGCAGCGTCGAGAGCGTCGGCGAGGCGTGCCTCGCCGCGCTGCGCGGCTAGGATCTGCTAGCGCCGTGTACGCAGGCGCGCAGCGCGCGGCGTGCAGCGACGCGATCGGCCGTCGATGGAAGGCGCCGACGTGACGCCGCTCGTGAGCGTCGTCGTGCGCAGCAGCGATCGGCCGACCCTCGGCGCCGCGCTCGCGTCGATCGCGGCGCAGGACTATCCGCACATCGAGGCGATCGTCGTCGCGGCGAGCGGTGCGGCGCACCCGATGCCGCCCGCCGCCGTCGGTCCGCACGCGGTGCGTTTCGTCGCGAGTGCCACGCCGCTCACCCGCCCGCAGGCCGCCAATGCGGGCATCGACGCCGCAGAGGGCGACTGGATCACCTTCCTCGACGACGACGACCTCTTCCTTCCCGGGCACGTTGCCGGACTCGTCGCTGCAGCGGCGCGCAGCGGCGGCGCGCAGCTCGTCTACACGCTCGCCCGCGCGCGGATGGCCGACGGCAGCGCGCGCACCTGGGGCCAGCCTTTCTCGCTGCAGCAGCTGTTCGAGCGCAACTTCATCCACCTCGCGAGCGCGCTCTTCTCGCGCAATCTGCTCGCCCAGGGCTGCCGCTTCGACGACGGCTTCGAGATCATGCAGGACTGGGATTTCTTCCTGCAGTGCGCGCAGCGCACGCGTTTTCATTTCGAGCCGCTTGCGACATTCGAGTGGCACGCCGATGCCGGGAGCTCGGGCGCCGCGGGCAACGCCAACCACGACGATGCGCGCTTCGCCGCGTTTCGTGACCGCATCTACGCGAAATGGCAGGGTGCGCGCGATGCGCTCGTCGATCGCGTGACGTCGGAGCTCGAGGCGGCCACCGCGATGGCACGCGCGGGCGATCTTGCGGGGGCCGAAGCGCGCTGCCGTGCGGTCCTCGAGTTCAGCCAGAACGACCCGTTCGCGCTCAACCTGCTCGGCATGGTGCTGAAGAACGCAGGCCGCGTCGACGAAGCGCGGCGCGTCCAGGAGCTCGCGTGCGCCGTGCGGCCCGGTGACGCGTCGCTCCTCTACAATCTCGCGCTGGTGTGCCGGCAGCAGGGCGATCTCGCCTCGGCGCGCGCGCGTGCGGGCGAGGCCGCGGACTTGGCACCCGGCTTCACGCCGGCGCGCCGCCTGGCCGCCGACCTCGCCAGCGCATCGGTGACCCAGCCGAACGCGACGACGCCATGACACGACGCATCGCCTTATGACACGACGCAACGCCTTCTATGCGCAATCCGGCGGCGTCACCGCCGTCATCAACGCCAGCGCCGCGGCGGTGATCGAGACCGCCCGGCGGCACCGGACGCGGATCGGCCGCGTCTACGCGGGGCGCAACGGCATCATCGGCGCGCTGACCGAGGACCTGATCGACACCGGGCGCGAACCCGCGCGCGCGATCGCCGCGCTGAAGCACACACCGGCCGGCGCGTTCGGCTCGTGCCGCTACAAGCTCGGCGCGCTCGAGGGCCAGCGCGCGCAGTACGAGCGCCTGATCGACGTGTTCCGCACGCACGACATCGGCTACTTCTTCTACAACGGCGGCAACGATTCGGCCGACACCTGCCTCAAGGTCGGCGAGGTCGCGCGCACGCTCGGCTATCCGCTCGCCGCGATCCACATCCCGAAGACGGTCGACAACGACCTCGCGGTGACCGACAACTGTCCGGGGTTCGGATCGGTGGCGAAGTACGTCGCGACGTCGATGCGCGAGGCGGCGTTCGATGTGGCGTCGATGGCGCGCACGTCGACGCGCGTGTTCGTACTCGAAGTGATGGGCCGGCACGCCGGCTGGATCACCGCGGCCGTCGGGCTCGCCGGCGACGACGCGACGCCGATCCCGCTCGTGCTGCTGTTCCCAGAAATCGCGTTCGACGAGGCCGCGTTCACGGCCGCAGTTCGCGAGAGGACCGAGCGCTTCGGTTACTGCTGCATCGGCGTGTCGGAAGGGCTGCGCGATGCGGGCGGGCAGCTCCTCGCCGAAGCGGGCACGCGCGACGCCTTCGGGCACGCGCAGCTCGGCGGCGTCGGACCGCTCGTCGCGAAGCTCGTCAAGGACCGGCTCGGGTACAAGTATCACTGGGCGGTCGCCGATTACCTGCAACGTGCCGCGAGGCATCTCGCCTCGAAGACCGACGTCGACCAGTCGTACGCGGTCGGCAAGGCGGCGGTAGAGCTCGCGATCGCCGGCATGAGCGCCGTCATGCCGACGATCGTGCGCGTGTCGGATCGCCCCTACCGCTGGAAGATCGGCACGGCGCCGCTCGCGAAGATCGCCAACCGCGAGAAGATGCTGCCGCGCGCGTTCATCACCGCCGACGGCTTCGGCATCACCGCGAAGGCGCGCGCCTATCTCGCGCCGCTGATCCGGGGCGAGGTGCCGCCGCCGTTTCGCAACGGCCTGCCGCAGTACGTCCGCTTGAAGAATGCCGCGGTGCCGAAGAAGCTCGCGGCGTTCGAGGTCTGAACGAAAGTTGGTCGACGATCTCGTCCGTCGTGTCGCGCCACCGCGAAACGCGAGCTACGGCGTATCGTCGCGTATGTGCGGGCTGCACGTCGAGCGCGCCTCGAGGCGTTCGTAGTACGCGTCGACCGAGGGCAGCGTCGCGCGCTCGATCGGCGTGCGCATGTAACGGTGCACCGAGAGACCGAGAACGATGTCGGCCAGCGTGAACGTCTTGCCGGTGACCCACGCGCCGGTGTGGGCGAGCCGTTCGTCGAGTATCTTCATGTGACGGTTCCAGCTCGCAGTGCTCGCCTCGATCGCTGCGGGATCGCGGTGCGCCGGGCTCCTGCGCACGAGCGCCATGAAGGCGTAGCGCCACGCATGGTTGAGCTCACCCGCCTGCCAGTCCATCCACTGTTCGACGATCGCGCGCGCCGCCGGCACGGTCGGCAGGAGGTCCGCGCGCTGTTCGCGCGCGGCGAGGTAGCGGCAGATCGAGTTCGACTCCCAGAGTACGAAGTCGCCGTCCCTGATCACCGGCACCAGGGCGTTCGGATTGAGCTTGCGAAATTCGGGCGTATCGGTCGCGCGAAATCCGGCGCCCCATGCCTCCTGTTCATAGGGAACACCGAGCTCGCCGAGCGTCCAGAGCACCTTCCGCACGTTGATCGAGGACGAGCGGCCGAGGATTTTCAGCATGACAACGCGATCGATCCAGGCTGCATCGGGTCGCGCAGCGCCGAACACTGCGCGTCACGGCCGCGACACCGCCGGCAAAGTATACCGGCGCATGGCGCCCGGAGCGCCGCGCCGACGGGCCAGCGCGCCGACGGGCCAGGAGGCGACGCTGGCAGCAGCCGGCCCCATGGATGCGACCGTACCGCTCGACGCCCCGGCCGGTTTGCTGGCAAAATGCGTGGTTTTCTCACAGTCGCGGAATCTCGCACAGTCGCAGAAGCCCGCAAAATCCCAGGGAGAACGCTTCATGTCCAATCCGCTCGTCTTCGCACTCCTGTGCGCGGTCGCGGCCATCGTCTATGGCGTCGTGTCGATCCGCTGGATCCTC
>DASVWR010000107.1:0-2304 GCA_036393115.1 Casimicrobiaceae bacterium | reverse complement strand
GGCACGATGGAGACCGACTGGGCCGAGAACCGCGCGGACATTCCGATGGATCCGGTGCGCAAGCTCCTCGGCAAGTACATCGATCCGATCTATTCGACCTACACACGTGACAAGTTCAGAACGCGCATCGAGCACGGGTCGGCCCCGGGCACCGTCGAGATCTTCATCTCGCATCGCGGCATGGAGCAGGTGCCGACCGCGGTGACCAGCAATGCGTCCCCGGCAGGATTCCAATGGGCGCTGAAGCCGCCGGATCCCGGCCTCGAAGCCACGATGCTCGCGCGCCTGATGGAGCGCTTCGGCACGCCCCAGGCGCAGGCGGTCGCCGCCGTCTCGCCTGCGGCCACGGCGGCGGTCCCGTTGCACGCGAGGATCGAAAAAGGCAGCGATGGCATACCGACGCTGACCGTCGACGATCCGTTCGACCGCGCCTGGCGGCGCGTCGGGCTCGCACTCGACCGCAGCGGCTTCACCGTCGTCGATCGCGACCGCTCGAAGGGCATCTACTATGTCCGCTACGCCGATCCCGATGCCGCGATGGCGCGCAAGGATCGCCAGGAGAGCTGGCTCGCGAAGCTCTTCACGTGGTGGAAGAAGGACGACGAGGGTCCGAAGCCCGAGCAGTACCGCATCAGGATCGTCGAAGCGTCGCAGCAGAGCACGGTGAGCGTCCTCGATCCGGACGGCAAGCCCGATCACACTCAGGCGAGCGAACGCATTCTCGGCCTGCTGCAGAACCAGCTCAAGTAGCGCGGGGATGCGCTTCGCTTCGCTGGGCAGCGGCAGCGAGGGCAACGGCCTCATCGTCGAGGCAGGCGGCACGGTCGTCATGATCGACTGCGGGTTCGGCGTGCGCGACGCGCGCGCGCGGCTCGCCCGCCTCGGCGTCGATGCCGCATCGATCGCGGCGATTCTCGTCACCCACGAGCACGGCGACCACATCCGCGGCGTGGCTCCGCTCGCGGCGCGCCATCGCATCCCCGTGTGGTCGACGTTCGGCACCCTCGAAGCGGCAGGCGAGCGTTTCGCCGGCACGGTGCGCGGATTCGGATTCGACAGCCACGAGACCTTCGCGATCGGCGCGCTCGAGGTGTGCCCGTTCCCGGTGCCGCACGATGCGCGCGAGCCGGTGCAGTTCGTCATCGGCGATGGCGGGCGGCGACTCGGCGTGCTGACCGATCTCGGCGTCAGCACGCCGCACGTCGAGGCGAGCCTGTCGGGCTGCGATGCGCTGGTCCTCGAATGCAACCACGACGTCGGCATGCTCGCCGACGGCCCCTACCCGTACCCGCTGAAGCAGCGGATCGCGAGCCGGCTCGGACACCTCGATAACGAGACTGCGGCGGCGCTCCTCGCGGCGCTCGACTGCTCGCGGCTGAAGCACGTCGTGGCCGCCCATCTGTCGAAGCAGAACAACACCCCCGACAAGGCGCGCGCGGCGCTCGCGCGCAGCCTCCACTGTGCGCCCGATTGGATCGGCGTGGCCGACCAGGCCGATGGTTTCGCGTGGCGCGAGATCTGAACGGAGCGAAGAGAATGGACACGAAAGAAGAGCTCTATCGCGGCAAGGCGAAGACCGTCTATGCGACCGACGATCCGCTGCGGCTCGTCATGCACTATCGCGACGACGTGTCGGCTTTCGACGGGGTGAAGCTCGCGCGCCTCGAAGGCAAGGGCGAGACCAACAACCGGATCAATGCATGGGTGATGGGGCGTCTCGCCGATGCCGGCATCCGCACGCACTTCGTTCGCCTGCTGAACGAGCGGGAATCGCTCGTGCGGGCGATGAAAATGGTCCCGATCGAGTGCGTCGTGCGCAACATCTGCGCCGGATCGATGGCGAAGCGCTACGGGATCGAGGAGGGCAGGCGCCTGCCCGAGCCAATCTTCGAGTTCTTCCTGAAAAGCGACGCGCTGCACGATCCGCTCGTCAACGACGATCACATCCGGATCCTCGGCTGGGCGAGCGCCGCCGAGATCGCCGAGATGAAGGTGCTTTCGCATCGCGTGAACGCGGTGCTGAAGCCGATCTTCGCCAACGCGGGCATCGATCTCGTCGACTACAAGCTCGAGTTCGGCCATCCGCTCGACGAGCCCATCGGCGGGCTCGTGCTCGGCGACGAATTCACGCCCGACGGCTGCCGCCTGTGGGACGCGAAGACAGGCGAGAAGCTCGACAAGGACCGCTTCCGTCGCGATCTCGGCGAGGTCATCGAGCACTATCGCGAGGTCGGCCGCCGCATCGGCGTGCCGCTGTAGGCGGCGCTACAGCCCCAGGACGGTGCCGCCGAGCCCCGGCTCGCC
>DASVWR010000106.1:0-2965 GCA_036393115.1 Casimicrobiaceae bacterium | reverse complement strand
GCCGACGAAGGTTTCACGGCCGCCGAGGTTGCCACCGTTCGTGTCGCCGTTGATCGACGATTCGATCTGGAAGATCGCGTTCAGTCCGCCACCGAGCGACTCGACGCCGCGCATGCCGAAGCGCGACGAGTTGCTGGACAGGCGCACCGACGTCGGGTTGGAGCCATCGGCCTGCTGGCCCTTCACGAACTCGGTAGTCAGGTTCAGCCGGCCGTAGAGCACGACGTTCGCGGTCTGCGCCTGCGCAGCCAGCGGCATCCCCAGAATGCCCGCGACTGCGACAGCGACGAGCTTCTTCTTCATTGAGACTCTCCTATATCGGAAAAAATTGGCAAGGAAACAGCCGACTGCGCCTGCCATCGAAACCTTCTCTACTCTGGCGAGAAGTTGAGTCCATTGTGCCAAACGGCCGAAAGCATTGGCAAGGCAACTCGCGGGCGCGCTCGCACCCTCTGCGGCGCTGTTGTGCCGAAGCAACACGGGACCGCGGGGCCATCTATCGGAGCTTGTTCGAGCTTCGACCCTTAAATCCTTGATCCGCATGGGAAAGTGATTCGAATCCAGCAATCCCACCCTCGCGCGGCCCCGAATGCGATGATTTTCACCAGAAAAGTCCTGCCGCACCGCCTCTCGGGCGCCACTTTCCTGCCGGTATTTTCGCCGATTGCGGCAAAATCCGCGGCTCGATGGCCGACTCCGGGGTGGTGATGGCAACTCCCGCTTGGGAGGCAAGCGTGCTCGGCGCTCTGCTTTCGGCGGCTGCGCTCGTCGCCCTCATCTGGCTCCGTCGCGCGCTTCCGCAGGACGTTCCCAACGCGCGCTCGCTGCACGCACGACCGGTGCCGCGCGCGGGGGGATTCGCGATCTGGGTGGGATTCATTCCCGCGGCGATCCTGTTTCCGCCATCGTTCCCGGGTGGCGCTTCCGCGTGGCTCCTGCCGTGGGCGCTGCTGATGGTCGTGTCGGCATGGGACGACCGGCGTGCCGTGCCCGTCGTTCCGAGGCTTGCCGCGCACGCCGTCGCCGCATTATGGGTGGCCTGGAAGCTCGCCGGTCATGGTGCTGCGACGTCGATGGTGCTGCCGCTTCCGCTCGCGGTCTTCGGCATTGCGGTGATCGTCGCGTGGGCGTCGAACCTCTACAACTTCATGGATGGCAACGATGGGCTCGCGGCGACGATGGGAGTGATCGGATTCGCGTCACTCGGTTTTGCGTCGCTGGGCATCGCGTCGCGCGACAGCGCTTCCGCGCCGGCGCTCTTCGCGCTCGCCACGGCGATTCTGCCGTTTCTCGCCGTCAACCGGCCGCCGGCATCGATGTTCCTCGGCGATGCAGGGGCCGTGCCGCTCGGGTTTCTCGCCGCGGCCTTCGGCCTCGAGGGTGTCGTCGCGTCGCGCTGGCCGCCGTGGTTCCCGCTCCTCGTGTTCCTGCCTTTCGTCGCCGATGCGACATTCACGCTGTTGCGGCGCGCGTTGGCGCGCGAGGCGGTGTGGCAGGCGCACCGCGACCATTGCTACCAGCGTCTGAACCGCCTCGGCGCCGGGCACGCGGGGACGCTCGCCGTCTACGCCGCGCTGATGGTGGCGACATCCGCCACCGCGATCGCCTGCCTGCGGGCCGCACCCTGGGCCGGCGGGTGGGCCCTTGCCGCCTGGACGGCTGTCGTGCTCATGTTGTTCGCGGCAATTGATTATCATTGGCGCAAGAACGACAAGATCGCCCCGACACGATGACCCTTCCCTTCAACTGGCGCGCGGCACTCGCGTTCGCCCACGACGTCTGCGTGACCGCGCTCGCCTGGATCGCGATCTACTGGCTGCGCTTCAATCTCGACCTGCGCCAGCCGTTCGCCGAGGACATGTGGTCGACGCTCGTGTGGATCGTTCCGCTGCAGGCGACGATCTTCCTCTCGCTCGGGCTCTACCGCGGGTTGTGGCGCTTCGCGAGCCTGCCTGACCTGCAGCGGATCATGCTCGCCGCAGGGCTCGGCGCGATCCTGATCCCGCTCGTCCTCGTCATGCTGAAGCTGCAGACGGTGGTGCCGCGCAGCGTGCTCGTCTTCTATCCGATCGCTCTCATCTTCCTGATGGCGGGTTCGCGCTTCGTCTACCGGATCTGGAAGGAGCATCGGCTCTACAGTCCGCTTGCGGCGCTCGGCGAGCCGGTGCTCGTCGTCGGCGCCGGCGAAGCGGGTGAGCGCCTGACGCACGCGCTCGCGCGCAGCGTGCAGTGGCGCGTGATCGGGCTCCTGGACGACGATCGCACTAAGCATGGGCGGCAGCTCCACCACGCGACGGTGCTGGGACCGATCGACGATCTCGCCGTCTGGACGCGCCGCTACGGCGTGCGCAAGGTGATCCTCGCGCTTCCGTCGGCGAACCACGCGGTGCGCCGGCGCGTCGCCGAGCTGTGCGCCGCTGCGGGCGTCGAGGCACTGACCGTTCCCGCCTACGACGAGCTCGTCACCGGCCGCCTGCCGCTCACGATGCTGCGCAACGTCGAGCTCGACGATCTGCTCGGGCGCGACCCTGTGGTGCTCGACAACGCGGGCATCGCCGAGTGGCTCGGCAATCGCGTCATCATGGTGACCGGCGCCGGCGGCTCGATCGGCGCGGAGCTGTGCCGGCAGATCGCGCGCTTCCGTCCGGCGCGCCTGGTGTTGTTCGACATCTCGGAAGCGGCGCTCTACGAGATCCGCACCGAGCTCCTCGACAGCTTCCCGCAGCTCGGTATCGCCGCGGTGGTCGGCGACGTCAAGCACGCTGCGCTCGTCGAGGACACGCTCGCGCGCGAGGCTCCCGATGCGATCTTCCACGCCGCGGCCTACAAGCACGTGCCGCTGATGGAGGAGGCGAACGCGTGGCAGGCGGTGCTGAACAACACCTACGGCACGTTCGTGCTGGCGAGCGCAGCGGTCGCGGCGAAAGTGGAGAAGCTCGTGCTGGTATCGACCGACAAGGCGGTC
>DASVWR010000105.1:0-4016 GCA_036393115.1 Casimicrobiaceae bacterium | reverse complement strand
CTCCTTTCGGGACCAGCGGGAGACGGACCAACTCCACCGGCAGCGCGACGCTACGAAAGCGCGGGGCTCGGCGCCAGCACGATTCGGCGAATCCGCTCCAAGCGGAACGAACCGGCCTAATCGGGGGATGAATGCGCCGGTGGGCTTGGCCACGGCGCGATCGCAGTCCGGCGCGATCGCAGGCTGCCTCTCGGCCTCGCCGAAATGCGAGCGGTCAGCGTCGACGAGAGTCGACGCGTCGCGACGGTCGAAGACGGCGCGCTAACGACCCTTCGTCGACGGCGGCATCGGCACCATGATCGCCTGCCCCGGCGCACTGCAGCCGTGATCGCAGCAGCGGCCGGGCTGCCGATTGCGGGTAATAGGCCTCTTCGCATCGTCGGCGAGCACTCCGCGTTCGAGGAGCCGTTCGACGAGTCGTACCTTGTTCCCTACCGGATAGTTGCGCCAGATCTCCTGCTTCATCGCCGCGGGAGAACCGCCGCCGTGCAGGCTGATCAGCGAGTACCAGCCACCCTGGTACGACGCCGTGAGGTCCTCGAGGAAACGCGCGACCTCGATCCGTTTGTCGTAGGGAACATCGGGATTCGCGCGCAGCACCTCGGCGAGTGTTGCCGCGGTGGCGGGATTGTGGTCCTCGTCGGGTCCTGGCAGCGCGACGACGAGGCCGCCTGACACTTCGTGCGCGAGCCGGTGCATGTCGTAGATCTGTGTGGCCAGCAGCAGCTTGCCGACGTTCGCGAACACCGGCTCCGGCATGAAGGTCCCGCTCGGCTCGTCGTGCAGCGCGTAGACGCTCGCGGCGACGCCGCAGGCGTAGAAGCCCTCGACGATCTTGATCAGCTCGACCATCGGCTCGCGCAGGCTGGACTCGCGGCCGGGATCGAATCCGTTCGCTTCGCACATCAGCGCGCCGGCGCCGATCAGAAGATCTCCGAACCCAGCGCGCGCCGCGATGCACGTCTGGCGGTGGTGCGTGGCGTACGCGTAGGTGAGCGTCCCCGAATGCTCCCACTCGCCGGCGAAGAACACACGCTCCCACGGAACGAACACGCGGTCGAAGATCACCACTGCCGTCGCCTGCCCGTAGCGGCGCGAAAACAGCGCGTCACCGTGCTCGAGCTTCTCGCCGGGGCGCCCGGCCGGACGCGACACGATCGTGATGCCGTGAGCGTCGACCGGAACGGCGCACGCAACCGCGAACGCGGCGTCCTCGCGCGTCATGTTCCGGCACGGCATCACCAGGAACTCGTGCACGTACGGCCCCGCCGTGACGATCGCCTTCGTGCCCGAGATCACGATGCCCTTGCCGCTGCGCTCGACGACGTGGACATAGGCGTCGACGTTGCCCTGCTCGTGCGGGCGCTTCGAGCGGTCGCCCTTGCCGTCGGTCATCGCGATGCCGACTGCGAGGTCGCGCTCCTGCACGTGATCTCGATAGGCCTCGAAGCGCGCACGGTGCTCGCGGCTGCCTCGCGCATCGTCGATCCTCGAGGTGACCAGCGCGAGGGCATTGAGCGCATCGTGCGCGAGATAGCGCTGTGCGCAGCCGGTCTCCTGGCAGAGGATGCGCACCGCTTCGAGCTTGTTCAGGAGGTCGCCCGAGGATTCGTCGACGTGCAGCATCCGGTTGACGGTGCGGCCGTTCGCCGTCTGCCGGGCGAGCATCAGCGGTGCTAACGCCGGATCGCGCGCGCATTCGTAGCTCACGGCGAGCGCGTTCACGCCGGGCACGAGCGACGGCTCGTCGGCGACTGATTCGACGCGGCGCCCATCGACGTAGACAACCGGTTTCAGGCGGCGCAGCGACTCGCGGTACCCGGCGCCGTCGAGCGCCGTGGGATCGGGCCGCATTGGAGCGCTCATCAGGACCCCCGTGTTCGCGAAGCTTCGTGCGACGCCGCCCCGCATGCGCGTCCTCGCACTGGATAGAATGCGATTATGCCTGCCGCGACGCCACGAATCGACCGCGAGCGCTCCGCGCTCGTCCTCGTCGACTACCAGACGAGGCTGATGCCGGCGATCCACGACGGCGAGCGCGTCCTCGACGAGGCCTGCCGCCTCGCGGACATCGCACGCATGCTGGGGGTCCGCGTCGTCGGCACCGAGCAGAACCCCGCCGGTCTCGGCGCCAACGTCGCGGTCATCCGCGAGCGCTGCGGAGAGACCTTCGAGAAGACGCACTTCGACGGCTGCCTCGACGGTTTCGCCGATGCGCTCGGGCGCAGCGCCACCCCCGCAGCGGCGGCCGACCGGCCCGTCGCCGGGACGGCATCGCGCGCCGCGGTTCGCGACGTCGTGCTCGCCGGCTGCGAGGCGCACGTGTGCCTGCTGCAGACGGCGCTAGGCCTGCTCGATCGCGGATTCGCCGTCTTCATCGTCGAAGGGGCCTGCGGGTCGCGCCGGCCCGCCGATCATCGCCTCGCGATGCAGCGCCTCGACCGCGCCGGCGCGACGCTCGCGAGCGTCGAGATGGTGGCGTTCGAGTGGCTGCGGAGCAGCGACGACCCGTGCTTTCGCGAGGTGCTGCAGCGAATCAAGTGACTCGCCTGGAGGCCGCAGGATCTCGCGCATAGGTAGCCCCTCCCAGTCGTCGACGAGCTTGCGCATGGACGCGACTGAGGTACCGTATAGGTCCGCGGAGCCTCGGATTCCTCGTCCGGCCACCGGACGCGCACGATCCTCGCGGCGAGCTCGTCGACGGCGGCCTGCGCGATCGCGCCGCGAAACGGACGAAGCGCATCACCGCCGACAAACATCGCCTGCCTCACCCATGCGCCTGTGGTCGATCCATCCCCGCTACCTCGATGCCAAGGGCCTCGTCGCACTGTGGCGCGAGGCGCTCCTCGCGCGCGCCGTGCTGCGCGGCGAGACGCGCGGGTATCGTCACCATCCGCAACTCGCGCGCTTCCGCGCCTGCGATCGCCCGCGCGCGGCGATCGGACGCTACCTCGAGCACGTGCATGCCGAGGCGCTGTCGCGTGGATATGCCTTCGACTCGTCGAAGCTCGCGCGCGCACGCCCGTCGGCAGCGCGCCCGGCCCCGCGACTCTGCGTCACCGCCGGGCAGCTCGACTACGAGTGGACCTGGCTCCTGCAGAAGCTCGCCCACCGCAGCCCGGCCGACTTCGAGCGCCTTCGCGCGGTCGGGCGACCGGACCCGAACCCGCTCTTTCGCGTCGTACCCGGGAACGTGGAGGCCTGGGAGCGCGCGCGCGGCCGACGGCAGTCGCCGCTCACTGCATGTGCTGGCCTCCGTTGATCGCGATGTTGGCGCCGGTCAGGAACGCCGCCTCGTCGCTCGCAAGGTAGGCGACGAGGCCGGCCACTTCCTCGGGCTTGCCGAGGCGCCCCATCGGGATCTGCGGGATGATCTTGCTGTCGAGCACTTCCTTCGGGATCGCCATCACCATCTTGGTGCCGATGTAGCCCGGCGAGATCGTGTTGACGGTGACGCCCTTGCGCGCGACTTCGAGCGCGAGCGCCTTGGTGAAGCCGTGCATCCCCGCCTTCGCCGCCGAGTAGTTGGTCTGCCCGAAGGCGCCCTTCTGCCCGTTGACCGACGAGATGTTGATGATCCGGCCCCAGCCGCGATCGACCATTCCGTCGCAGACCTGCTTCGTCATGTTGAAGCACGAATCGAGATTGGTCTTGATCACCTGCTCCCAGTTGGCGCGGTCCATCTTCTTGAACGTCATGTCCCGCGTGATGCCGGCGTTGTTGACCAGCACGTCGACCTGCCCGAGATCGGCGGCGACCTGCTTGACGCAGGTGACCGCCGAATCCCAGTCCGAGACATCGCACGGATAGGCGCGAAACTCGTGACCCTGCCTGCGCATCGACTCCAGCCACTCGGGGGCCTTCGTATTGCCGGGCGAGTGCGTCGTCACCACCGTATCGCCCTTCGCCGCGAGCTTGATGCAGATCGCCTCGCCCAGGCCCCCCATGCCCCCCGTCACCAGCGCGATGCGTTTCTTTGCCATGTTCCAATCCTTCTTACTTGCGTTCCACGGCCA
>DASVWR010000104.1:0-5363 GCA_036393115.1 Casimicrobiaceae bacterium | reverse complement strand
CACCGGCCGGCCGCGGCCGCGGGGCCGGTTCACGGCGATAGGGTAAAGTGCAGCACTTTGCGCCGCGATTCTACTCTCCGATGAGCGAAGATCCGCTGCTGCGCGACGATTCGCCCCCGCGCGACGACCCCTCTCCGCGCGGTGAGCTGCCCCTGCACGGCGATCCGCGGAAGCAGCAGGACGCCCCTCGGGCATCCGGGGCTCCCGTACACCGGCCGCTCGCGGCGCGTCAGTACCTGTGGGTCGTCGGCGCTGCGGTCGTGCTGCTGGCGGCGCTGCACTGGCTGGGGCCGATCCTGACGCCGTTTCTGATCGGTGCGATTCTCGCCTACCTCGGCTCGCCTGCGGTCGCCCGCGCCGAGGCGCACGGCATTCCGCGCTCGCTCACGACGCTGGCCGTGATCCTGTTCATCGCCGTGCTGGTCGCGGCGCTCTTTCTGGTTCTGGTTCCGCTCGTGCAGGCCGAGGTGTCGACCGCCACCGCGCGGCTGCCCGATCTCTTCTCGCAGTTCGCCGACAGCATGGCGCCGTGGCTGCAGGACAAGCTCGGCATCACGCTGTCGCTCGATTTCGCGTCGCTGAAGACGTTCATCACCGAGAACGCGCAGGAAGCGAAGAACCTCTCGCTGACGCTCCTGTCGGGCGTGAAGACCGGCAGCGCGATCCTGCTCTCGGTGGTGCTGAACCTCGCGCTGATCCCGGTCGTGATGTTCTACCTGCTGCGCGACTGGAACATGATCATCGATCGCCTCGACGACCTCGTGCCGCACCGCTGGCGCGCGCGGCTGCGGGCGATCCTCGGGGAGGTGGACGGTGTGCTCGGCGAGTTCCTGCACGGCCAGCTTCTCGTCATGGTGGCGCTCGCCGCGTACTACGCGATCGGCCTCACGATCGCCGGGTTGTCGCGCGGGCTCGCGATCGGCATCCTCACCGGCCTGCTGGTGTTCATACCCTACGTCGGCTTCGGCCTCGGCCTCATTCTCGGCGTCCTCGCGGCGGTGCTCGAATGGCACGGCTGGCCCGGATTCGTCGCCGTGCTCGCGGTGTACGGGATCGGGCAGCTTCTCGAAAGCTACGTCCTGGTGCCGTTCCTCGTCGGCGATCGCATCGGGCTGCATCCGCTCGCGGTCATCTTCGCGCTGCTCGCCTTCGGCCAGGCGTTCGGGTTCGTCGGCGTGCTGATGGCGCTGCCCGTGTCGGCGATGCTTCTCGTAGCGCTGCGGCATCTCCGCGCCGCCTATGCGGCGTCGCCCGTGTATCGCGAGGACTAGCGTCCGACCGCGCCTGCTGCCGGCGGCTTTGACCGATTCCGATTCGTGGCCCAGCAACTGGTCTTCGAGCTCGCACGCCCCGAGCCGCCGTCGCTCGCGAACTTCGTGACCGGCGCGAACGGCGAGGTCGTGGCGAGCATCGCAAGGCTCGCGAACGGCGACCTCGCGACGCCCGGCCTGATGCTGTGGGGTGGTGCCGCCGCCGGCAAGACGCATCTGCTGCACGCGGCGATCGAGCTCGCCCGCAAGCGGCGCCCGGTGTTCTTCTGCGCGCGCCCGTCGGACGCTCCGTCCGATCCCGATCGGCTTCCGCCGGCGACGCTGCTCGCGATCGACGATCTCGAGCACGCCGACGTCGGCGCGCAGGCGAGGTTGTTCACGCTCGTCAACGCACTCCCGGCGTCGGGCGCGCAGTGGATCGCCGCGGCGTCAGTTCCACCGGCACGGCTCGATCTGCGCGAGGACCTGCGCACGCGGCTCGCCCTCGGGCTCGTCCTCGAAGTGCGCGCGCTGACCGACGCCGAGAAGCCGCGGGCTCTCGCGACCTACGCGAACGAGCGCGGATTTCGCCTTACCGACGAGGTGATCGCGTATCTGCTCGCCCATGCGCGGCGCGACATGCCCTCGCTCGTCGCGGCGCTTGCCGCCCTCGATCGCCTGTCGCTGACGCGGCGACGCCCGGTCACGGTCGCACTTGTGCGCGACTGGCTGCAGCGCCAGCAGGGGCCCGGCGCCTGAGACGTCCCGGTCTTCCCGCGGTGCAGAAATCATCGTATTTTCGGAGTTGGCTGTCGTCGGCGGGCGACAGATATCCCGTACGCAAATCCTTGATTGCGGTAGAGCTTTGCTGCCGATCGGGCGGACCCGTCGAAAGGGTCGCTGTCAACGCGGACATGTTCGGTCGCGTTAATGACAGCGACGCGGATTTCCGGCGTCAAATTCCATTCTCGACAGTCGAAAAGGACTTTGAACATGAACAAATTGCTGATCGCCCTGATTGCCGGCGCCTTTGCCGCCACCGCATGGGCCCAGGGCGCGGCACCTGCGCCCGCGGCTGCTCCCGCGCCCGCCGCGGCGACCGCTCCGGCGAAGGCCGCCGAGCCCGCGAAGGCGGAGCCGGCGAAGGCCGACTCGATGAAGGCCGGAAACGGCATGAAGCACGAAAAGAAGGTCACCAAGCACGCCAAGAAGAAGGCCAAGAAGCACGCGAAGAAGGAAGCGAAGAAGGAAGCCGCCGCCAAGGAAGGCGCGGCGAAGGAGGGCATGACGAAGGAAGGCACGGCGCCCGCCAAGTAAGCCCCGCGTCTTTCGCGACTGCCCCGGTGGCGCGTTGCCCCGGGGCAGTTCGTTTTCGGCGGTCGGTCCGCGAATTGCGGCGCTGCGGCCTGACTCTTGCATCGCGAACCCCGGAGGTTCGCAATGATCGAAACCCAGATGATCATGCAGGCAGCACCCGAATCGACCGCCGCCGAAACGAGTGGCAGGCCAGGACCGTCACTCGCGCCCGACGGCCCCGGACGTACGCCGGCTGCCGGTCGCCAGCCGGCGCCCGCGCGTCAGCCGTCACCGGGCCGGCCCGTGACGCTCGCCCGCACGACGGCGGCGCGCGCGCGCCCGATCCTGACCGTCGCCGCGGTGGTCGAGCGCGATGGGCGCTACCTCTTCGTCGAGGAGCAGACTCGCGCCGGGTTGCGGCTCAACCAGCCGGCCGGACACGTCGAGGCCGGCGAGTCGATCGCTGCCGCGGCCGTCCGCGAGACGCTCGAAGAGTCGGCCTGGGACGTCGAGCCGGTGGCGCTCGTCGGCGTCTACCACTGGGAGGCCAGCGATCGAGGTGCGACCTTCGTCCGCTTCACGTTCGCGGCGATCGCGCATCGCCACGATCCGACGCGGGCGCTCGACACCGGGATCGTGCGTGCGCTGTGGCTCACCTACGAACAATCGGCGGACCGCGCGTCGCAGCACCGCAGCCCGCTGGTGCTGCGCGCGCTCGACGATTACCGCAGCGGAGTGCGCTGGCCGCTCGGCGTGATCGCGCGCCTGTGACCCATTGGTTGTGACCACGCGCCGGGAGCGCGTCGTCGTCGGCATGTCCGGCGGCGTCGATTCGTCGGTGGCGGCCTGGCTCCTCGAAAAGGAGGGCTACGACGTCGTCGGCGTCTTCATGAAGAACTGGGAGGACGACGACACCGACGAATACTGCACGTCGCGCCAGGATCTCGTCGATGCCGCCGCAGTCGCCGACGTGATCGGCATCGAGATCGAGGCGGTCAACTTCGCCGAGCGCTATCGCGAGCGCGTCTTCGCGTCGTTTCTGCGCGATTACGAAGCGGGACGCACGCCCAATCCCGACGTGCTCTGCAACAGCGAGATCAAGTTCCGCGCGTTTCTCGATCACGCACGGGCGATGGGCGCCGACCGGATCGCGACCGGCCATTACGCGCGTACGCGCCGGACCGCGGCGGGCAGGGTCGAGCTCCTGACGGCCGCCGACGCGTCCAAGGATCAGACGTACTTCCTGCATCGGCTGACACAGGAGCAGCTCGATCCGGTGCTGTTCCCGCTCGGCGAAATCGCCAAGTCCGAAGTGCGCGCGATCGCGCGCCGCGAGGGGATACCGACGTGGGCGAAGCGCGATTCGACCGGGATCTGCTTCATCGGCGAGCGGCCGTTCCGCGAATTTCTCGCGCGCTATCTGCCGCGCATTCCCGGGCCGATCGTCACGCCCGACGGCGTCGAGGTGGGGACGCACCAGGGACTCGCGTATTACACGCTCGGGCAGCGCGAGGGCCTCGGCATCGGCGGAACGCGCGGCGGCATCGGGCTTCCGTGGTTCGTCGCGGCGAAGGATCCGGCGCGCAATGCGCTCGTCGTCGTTCAGGGACACGATCACCCGCTGCTTTCGCGCAGCGTCGTGACGGCGATCGAGCCGCACTGGATCGCCGGCGTCGCGCCCGTGCTGCCCGCGCGCGTGACGGCGCGCACGCGCTACCGGATGGCCGCGGCACCCTGCGCGATCGAGGCAGCCGACGGCGATCGGCTCGTCGCGCGCTTCGATTCGCCGCAGTGGGCGCCGACGCCGGGACAGTACCTCGTTCTCTACGACGGAGAGGCGTGCCTCGGCGGCGCCGTCATCGAGTAGCGAAGTTGCCTAGAACGGGATGTCGTCGTCGAAGTCCTCGGTATTCTTCTTCGGGGCAGCAGCCTTGCCCGCGGCCGCAGCCGCCGGCTCGCGCCGGTTGGTCGCGGCCTGCCCCGAGCTGAACTCGACCTCGCCGCCGGCATTGTCGCGCTGGCCGCCGATCAACTGCATGCGGTCGCCGACGATTTCCGTCGTGAATTTCTCGACACCGTCCTTGTCGGTGTACTTGCGCGTCTGCAGTCGCCCCTCGATATAGACCGAGCGTCCCTTCTTCAGGTATTCACCGGCGATCTCGGCGGTGCGGCCGAAGAGCACGACGCGATGCCATTCGGTGCGCTCCTGCTTCTCGCCGTTCTTGTCCTTCCACGTTTCGGACGTCGCGATGTTGAGGTTGGCGACCGCGCTGCCGTCGGTGGTGTAGCGGGTTTCGGGGTCGCGCCCGAGATTGCCGAGGAGGATCACTTTGTTGACCGAGGCCATGGTGCGATTCCGATCGATGTGACGGGACGATGTAACGACACGGTATGTAACGAGACAGTGAAACGCACTATACTAACAGGTTGCCTCAGTTTCCTTCAGCCCTGCGGACTAGGCCGTACGGACGATTACGCATGGACCTGATCCGCATCCGCGGCGCCCGCACCCACAATCTCAAAAACCTCAACCTCGACCTGCCGCGACACCGGTTGATCGTCATCACCGGGCTGTCCGGGTCGGGCAAGAGCTCGCTCGCCTTCGATACGCTCTACGCCGAAGGCCAGCGCCGCTACGTCGAGTCGCTTTCGGCCTACGCGCGCCAGTTCCTGCAGTTGATGGAGAAGCCCGACGTCGATCTGATCGAGGGATTGTCGCCGGCGATCTCGATCGAGCAGAAAACGACATCGAGGAATCCGCGCTCGACGGTCGGCACGGTGACCGAGATTTACGATTACATGCGCCTCCTGTGGGCG
>DASVWR010000103.1:0-10219 GCA_036393115.1 Casimicrobiaceae bacterium | reverse complement strand
GCCGATGCGGCGGTGCTGATCGAGGGCGGCCGCTGCATCGCAGCCGGCGAGGTCGACGACGTGCTGGGCCGACCGGAGGTGACGTCCGGACTCATCGCACCACGTCGACCACCGGCGCGCCGGTGAGCCGCTCCAGGTCCTGCGGGCTCAGCTTGAACACGCCATGCGGATGGCCGGCCGCGGCCCAGATCTCGGAAAAGCGAAACAGCTCGCGATCGATCAGCGTGACCGGCGCATTCGCATGCACGATCGGCGGCACGCCGCCGATCGAGAAGCCGGTGTGCGCCTTCACGAACTGTGCATCGGCGCGGCCGGTCTTCCCGACGAGCGCGTCCACCCTGTTCTCGTCGACGCGGCGGTCGCCCGAGGTCACGACCAGCACTGCGCGGTCGTCCGACTTGCGCCGGAACACGATGCTCTTCGCGATCTGGCCGACCGCAACGCCGAGCGCGTCGGCCGCCTGCTGCGCGGTGCGCGCCGAATCGTTCAGCATCACCGGCGCGTGCGGATGACCGGCTTCCTGCAGCGCGGCGGCAACGCGCTGCACGCCATCGGGCAGCGGCTCCATCACTCTCTCATCCTGTTTCATCGAACTCTCACCATGCGGGCGCTCGTAGCGAAGCGTGCCAGACGCTGGTCGCGGGGAGATCGTCCTGCTTGACGCGCGCGGCGGGGCGCCCGAATACTGCGTGCTCCGCCGTTCGCAGGCTTCCCGTGGCCGAGACCGATTGCCGCACCCGGGTGACCGACGTCGTCGTCTACGACGATCCGCGCCTGCCCGCGGATCTCGGGCTCGACACACCGGAGGTCGGCAGCCGATGGACCGGCTGGTCGTGCGCGGTGACCGGCAGCCTTCGCGTCCGCAGCCCGGGCCGGCGGATCGAGGGCATCCAGATCTGCACCGTCTCGACGGTCCTCGACGAAATCGATCCGGAGACCGCAGGCAGTGGAGATCGCGTCCGCTTCGCCGCCCTCGTCAGCACCTTCGGACTCGCGCGGCACACCGAGCTCTTCCTCCACGTGCGGCTCGATGGCGGCGAGCTCGTCACCGCGTGCCGGATCGACGTCGAGTGCGACATCCCGCCGCCACCACCGTGTGCCTTCGCGCCGATCCTGATCAATGCGCTGCCGCGCTCGGGCACGACATGGCTCGCGTCGCTGCTGGCGCAGCACCCCGAGGTCGCGATCCATTCGCGCTATCCGTTCGAGGTGCGGCAAGCGGTGTACTGGACGAGCCTGCTGCGCACGCTCGCGAGCCCGTACAACAACCACCGCGAGCGCCGCGAGATGCGCTTCCTCGTCCACCGCCATGTCATGGGCGGAAGCCCGTACTACACCAACTTCCTCGACGACCTCGTCCCGTGGTTCGCGACGACGTACGCCGAGGAGCTCACCGAATTCGTGCGCGGTTCGATCGATGCGTTCCAGCGCAACCTGCAGGCGCTCGGCGGTCCGGCCAAAGCCGCTGCGCGCTACTTCGTCGAGAAGTTCCCGGGCCGCGTGCCGCCGCTGACGATGCGCTGGATCTTCCCGCGCGTCAGAGAGCTCTATCTCGTCCGCCACCCTGCCGACGTATTCCGGTCGATCTTTCGCTTCAACGAGCGGCGCGGCTACGCCGATTTCGGCGAGGAGACGCTCGGGAGAACCGAGCAGCTGTTCCGGCACGTCGCCCTCGAAAACCAGGAGAATCTGATGTTCTTCGAGCAGCGCTGCCGCGGCGGCGACGGCGTCATCGTCAGGTACGAGGACCTCGCGGCCGACGCGCCGCGAGCGTTGTCGCGCCTGCTCGCGGCACTCGACATGGACCATTCCGATCGAGTGATCCGATCGATGATCGACGCTGCGGCCGCGATGCGCGTCGACGACCACGTCACGAGCGGCCCCCGGTCGACGGAACGCACTCCGGGACTGTCGGCGCGCGAGGAGGAATGGATCGCGAAGTACTTCGCGGGCTTCCTGACGCGCTTCTACCCCGACGAGCGACGTTCCTGAGCTGCAGCAGCGACGCGTTCAGGGCCGGCTGACGCTGCGTACGCGAGCACGACGCCGTGTGCCGTCCCGCCGCGGAAGGACGAGGAGCGCCGCGAGCCTCGGGCCGGGAGCGATCAGATCCGCGAGCGTGTAGCGGTCGAGGGTGGCGAAGAATGCATCGAGCGCGCGGCCCAGCATGCCCTTGAGTCGGCACGCGGGCTCGATGCGACACCGTGAAGTCGAGCCGTCGAAGCACTCCACCAGCGTGAGGCTTTCCTCGGTCCCGCGGACCACCTCACCGACATTGATCTCGCTCGGCGGCCGTGCGAGGCGCATGCCGCCGCCCCTGCCGCGGATCGTCTCGATGTAGCCGTGCTGCGCCAGATGGTGCACGACCTTCACCAAGTGGTTTTCCGAGACCCCGTAGGCATTCGCGAGCTCGCCGATCGTCGCCAGGCGATCGTCGTGGACGCCGAGGTACATGAGCGCCCTGAGGCTGTAATCGGAAAACGTGGTGAGACGCATCGGGAGGGTCGCAGGCGCGGGTGACCAACAAGTGTCGCGGATTTAAAGGTGTATCGTAGGTATTGATTATCGGCGAAAACCGTCGTATTGTTAAGCAATATCTCCGATGCGTCTTTTCCTCTACGCCTTTGTGACTGGAGTGGAAACCGAGGTGCAAACTGAGCTGGAAATGCACCAGGCATTACCGACCGAAGCGGTGGTGCGCGAGGCGCTACGTGCCGTCGACGACCCCGAGGTAGGCATGAGCATCGTCGAGCTCGGGCTCGTCTATCGGATCGACGTTGCGCCGGAGGGTATCCACGTAGCGATGACGATGACCACGCCCGCCTGTCCGATGGGCGGCATGATCCTCGATAACGCACGCGAGGCGGTTGCGGCGGTGTCGCCCGCGGCGATACCCGTCGACATCGAGCTCGTCTGGGAGCCCCGCTGGACCCCCGACCTGATGTCCGAGACCGCCAAGCGCATCTTCGGTTGGAGCAGTTGAATCTTCGAACCAGCGTCGCCTCACCGATCAACGACTTCAGGGAACATCCGATTATGACTGCCACAGTCAAGAGTACCGTCGACGTTCGCACGATCATTCCCCGTGAGCGCCATCCGCTCCTCTTCAGGACGTTCCGCGATCTCGGTCCCGGCGAGGCTTTTCTGCTCGTCAACGATCACGATCCGAAACCGCTCTACTACCAGTTCGAGGCCGAGCTCGGCGAGCCGTTCCAGTGGGATTACCTCGAAAGCGGACCCGAAGTCTGGAAGGTGCGCATCGGGAAGTCGTAAGCGGCCTGGCACCTGCAGATCGCAGCACGCCCGATGAAGCCCACGGGCGACGTCGGCGCACCATGGCGGGCACCGATGGTGGTGCTCGGCTTCACCTCGCTCTTCGCCGGCATGGCGGCGGGCCTGGTCCGGCTCGGATGGCCGCTGCCGGCGGCGAGCCTCGCTCCGGTGCACGGCCCGCTGATGGTGTCGGGCTTCTTCGGCACCGTCATCAGCCTCGAGCGCGCCGTCGCGCTGCGCGAGCGCTGGGCGTACGGCGCGCCGCTCTTCTCGGCGCTCGGCGCGCTCGCCGCGATCGTCGCTGCGCCGGTGCTGCTTGCGCCGGCGCTCGCGACGGCCGGCAGTACGGTCATGCTCGCGGCCTCCGTCGCCGTCTACCGGCGCCAGCAGGAGCTCTTCACGCTCACGCTGGCACTTGGCGCGCTGTCGTGGCTCGCCGGCAACCTCGTCTGGCTTGGTGGCGCAGCCGTCTATGCGGCGGTCCCATGGTGGGTCGCATTCCTCGTGCTGACCATTGCCGGCGAGCGGCTCGAGCTGTCGCGCTTCCTGCCGCCGTCTCCTCGCGCGAAGCGCGTGTTCGCAGCGTTGATCGTCGTGCTGCTCGGCGGCGTCGCAGCGTCGCTCGTAACCAGGGCGGCGGGCACGATCGCGCTCGGCGCGGCGCTCGCGGGCCTTGCGCTGTGGCTCGCGCGCCAGGACGTGGCGCGGCGAACCGTCAGGACGAAGGGGCTCACGCGCTTCATCGCGATCTGCCTCCTCTCCGGGTACGTCTGGCTCGCGGTGTCGGGCGCGTGGATGCTCTTCTCGGGCGGGCTCGCGTTCGGGGGCACCGCCTACGATGCGGCGCTTCATGCCGTGCTGCTCGGTTTCGTCTTCTCGATGGTCATCGGCCACGCGCCGATCATCCTTCCGGCGGTGCTGCGCGTCGCCGCCCCTTATTCAACGTACTTCTACGCGCCGCTCGCTCTGCTGCACGGCTCGCTCGCGTTCCGGCTCATCGGCGACTGGATGGGTTCTCCGCAGTGGCGCGCCTGGGGCGGCGCCCTCAATGCAATCGCCCTCCTCGTCTTCGTGCTCGGCACCGTCGCGACGGTGATCCGCGGCCAGGTACGCCGCAGCCGGGCGGCAATGCCCGGCGGCAGCCCGCAATAGCCTCGTCCGGATCGAATAACTTGGGCTGGATCAAGGTTCCGCGGCGCGGCGCGGCCAAAATACGCAAATTGGTACCGACATACCGGTTTAACGCAGGGAGGCAGGACGTGACCTCCGGAACCCCGCAGCAATACGAGTCTGACCTCGACGAAGTGCTCGAGCGCTGCAACGCGCTTCGCCAGGCGCCGGTGCCCGAGGCCGACGCGCTGCCGGAGGGGTTCACCGGCATGCTCGGCCACTTTCCAGTGTACTTCCCCGAGGAGATCGCCCACGCCGCGGGTCTGTTGCCGGTCGCGGTCCTGGGCGGCGGCAACCGGCTCGAGCTGAAGCACGCCGACGCGCGTATGGGCTCCTTCGTCTGCTCGATCTGCCGTTCGACGGTCGAGCTGGGTCTCAACGGCTCGCTCGAAAAGCTCACCGGATTCGTCACCCATCCGATCTGCGACGCGGCCAAGCACCTCGCCGGCATCTGGTCGCGCAATTTCCCCGAGCAGCTTTCGCAGATCCTTTACCTGCCGCAGAACGTGAACACGCCGGGTGCGGTCCGCTACATCGCGGCCGAGTACCAGCGGCTGCGCGGAGAGCTCGAGCGCAAGGCCGGCCGGACCATCGACGATCAGGCGCTCCGCAGGAGCATCGCCATCTACAACGAGAACCGCAGGCTGCTCCGCGAGCTCTACGCAATCCGGCGCGAGGAGCCGTGGAAGGTGGGCTGCACCGAATCGTACCTCCTCACCCGGGCGCGCACGCGCATGCCGTGCGAGGAGCACAGCGCGCTGCTCGCCCGCGCGATCGATGCGATCCGTCGTCGCACCGTGCAGGCGAAGGACAAGCCGCGCGTCGTGTTCGTTGGCGGCTTCTGCGAGCAGCCCCCGGTCGAGATGCTCGAAGTGATCGACGACAGCGCCTATGTCGTCGACGACGACCTCCTCGTCGGAATGCGCTGGATGACCGACGACGTTCCGGAAGCCGGCGACCCGATCTGGGCGCTCGCCGAGAGCTTCGTCGATCGCTCGGCTGCAAGCCCGGTGCAGCACGACGAACGCAAGACGAAGGAGGCGTACCTGGAAGCGATGATCCGCATGAGCAGGGCCGACGGCGCCATCCTCACCGCGGCCAAGTTCTGCGAACCGGGTCTCGACGAGCAGGTCGCCTGGTCAAAGCACCTAGACCACACGGGTGTCCAGTACCTGATCCTCGAATTCGAAGAGAAGATGACCTCGTTCGAGCAGATGGCGATGCAGGTCGAGACGTTCGCCGAATCGCTGCTCTTCGCGCTCGCCTGACCGGAGTGACGCCATGACGACCGCAATCGCCGAAACCGCAGGCGCAGCCACAGCCGAACCGGCCCCGACGAGCTTCGACGGCCGCGCCGACGGCCAGCGCCTGATGCACGACTGGTACACCGGGCTCGCCGAAGCGCCGGCGCGCGGGCAGCACGTCGCCAACGTGTTCGTCATGGGCAACGCGGTGGAGATCCTGCGCACGTTCGATTTCCAGCTCGTCTTCCCCGAAATCAATTCGCTGCAGACCGGTGTGCGCAAGGCCTCCGACGAGTACCTGCGCCTCTCCGAGGACTACGGCATGTCACCCGATGTCTGCTCGTACGTGAAGGCCGACGTCGGGCTGATCCTGAAGGAGCACGCGCACCCTGCCGGCCGCATTCCGACCGCGCACATCGCGATCGCGTCGAACATGTGCAGCACGTTCATCAAGTGGGCCGAGATCTGGGAGCGGATGCTGAAGACGCCGACCTTCGTGCTCGACCTCCCGGGGCAGCGCGCGGCGAACTGGCAGGTGCGTCCGGGAGACGCCCAGCACGCCGCCGACGCGCGCTGGGTCGAGGCGCAGCTTCGCGACCTGATCGCGAAGTGCGAGACGATCACCGGCAGACGGTTCGACATGGATCGCCTCGCGCAGGTCGAGGAGCGCGTCAACCGGATGGTCTTCCACTGGAACAACGTGATGGCGTTGAATCGCGTCGCGCCGGCGCCCTACAACGCGATGCTCGACGGCCTCACCTATATCGGCATCATGAACGTGTACCGCGGAGCTCCCGAAGGCGTCGAGTTCATGCGCAGGCTCGAGGAACAGCTCCGCGCCAAGGTGGCGCGCGGCGAAGGCCGCGTCGCCGAGGAGCGCTTCCGGCTGCTGTTCTCCGGCACGCCGTGCTACGTATCGATGCGCCGGCTGGTCGAGCTCTTCGAGACCTGGGGCGGAGTGTTCGCCTACTCGGACTACCTGACGTTCGCCGCGGGCGGCATGGACGCCGGAGAGCTCGTCTACGACACGTCGCGGCCGCTCGAAAGCCTCGCCGAGGTCACTGCGCTCGCCGCACAGCGCGGCCTGTCAAACCAGTTCTTCGCTCACGAGCGCCTCGAGCAGCAGATCCGCGATTACGGCGTCGACGGGATCGTCTTTCACGGCATCAAGAGCTGTCGCTTCGTGTCCTCCGGCATGGCGGATACGCGCGATTACCTGAACAAGCGGCTGAAGGTGCCGAGCCTCTATATCGAGTCCGATCTCATCGACCCGCGCTACTGGTCGGACGCGCAGATCAAGAACCGCGTCGATGCCTTCTTCGAATCGCTGCATCAGCGCGGCGGCGGCGCCCCGCTCGGGAAGGCCGCCGCGGCGACGACGGGGAGCGCCGCGTGAAATACGTTGCCGGAGTCGACGTCGGGTCCACGCAGACCAAGGCGATCATCATCGACCACAACAAGACGATCGTCGGGCGTGCGCTGCTCGACATGGAAACGAGCATGGTCGGGGTCGCGCAGGATGCCTTCAAGGCGGCGCTCGCCAACGCCGAGATCACCGAGGATCAGGTGCTCTACGTCGCCGGCACCGGCTACGGCCGCTACAAGGTGACGTTCGGCAACGAGCAGGTCACCGAGATCAGTTGCCACGCGCGCGGTGCGGTGACGCTGTTTCCGGGCACGCGCACCGTCATCGACATCGGCGGCCAGGATACCAAGGCGATCAGCGTCAAGCCGGACGGCCAGGTCGGCGATTTCACGATGAACGACAAGTGCGCCGCAGGCACCGGACGCTTTCTCGGCGCAGCTTCCTACGCGCTCGAGCTGCCGCTCTCCGAGCTGGGCACACTCGCGCTCAAGTCCGAGAATCCGGTGCGCATCACCACGACGTGCACGGTGTTCGCCGAGTCGGAGATCATCAGTCACCTCGCCAAGGGCATGCTTCCCGAGGACGTGCTGATGGGCGTGCATCAGGCGATCACCAGCCGCTGCATCTCGCTCGCGCGCCGCGTCGGCATCGAATCCGAGGTCACCTTCACCGGCGGCGTGAGCCGCAACCAGGCGATGGTGAAGCTCCTCGAGCAGGCTGCAGGAACAAAGATCAACGTGAGCCCCGACAGTCATTTCTGCGGCGCGCTCGGGGCCGCGCTGTTCGCACACGACCGCGCGTTCGGCGCCGGCACGGGCGTCGGCCCGGGAGCCGGCACGGGCACCGCAGCCAGGGCCGCGTAGGAGGAAACGATGGTGCACGCCGCGGGAATCGACATCGGATCGACCTACACCAAGGCGATCGTCCTGAACGAGCGGCGCGAGGTCGTCGGGACGGCGGTTCGCCGCACCGGCTTCAAGCTCGCGCAGGCCGCGGAGGCGGTCTTCGACGAACTGCTCGCGAACAGCGGCCTCGAGCGGAGCGCGATCACGTACGTGGCGTCGACCGGCTATGGCCGCTACACGGTGCCGTTCCGGCACACGCAGGTGACCGAGCTCACCGCGCACGCGCAGGCGGCGGTGCAGCTCTTTCCCGACACCCGTACGATCCTCGACATCGGCGGCCAGGATATCAAGGCGATCAAGATCGACGCGCGCGGACGGGTCAAGGCATTTCGCCTGAACGACAAGTGTGCTGCCGGAACCGGGGCGTTCCTCGAAAAGACCGCGCGCTACCTCGGCATCACCACCGAGGAGATCGGGCCCTGCGCGCTGCGCTCGACGAAGCCGGTTCAGGTGAGCAGCGTGTGCGCGGTTTTCGCCGAGTCGGAGGTCATCAACCACCTGTCCAATTCGATTCCAGCCGAGGACATCATGATGGGCGCGATGGTGGCGCTCGGCGGGCGCGCGATCCAGCTGATGCGCCGCGTCGGGCTCGAGCCCGGGTACCTTCTCACCGGAGGCATGACCCGCAACGCCGCGATGATCGCTGCGTTGGAATCCAACCTCAAGGCGAAGCTCGACGTGGCACCCAACGGGCTCGGGCAGTTGAACGGCGCGTACGGCGCGGCGTTCCTCGGGCTGCGCCGGGTCGAGCAGCTTGTCGCCGAAGGGTTGCCGATCCCGCCCACGGCGGCACAGCAGGCGCAGGGTCGCGGCCCCGCGGTGCGCCGCTGGTCGGCGATCGCACCGAGAAAACGCGTCGAGCCCTGCCAACCGACCGGCTTCTGCCCGGTCGTGCAGAAACCCGTGCCGCAACCGCTTGGCGCACCTGCCTGACGCAACGCGCAACGAAGGAAGAACGATGCAGCTCATCAGCGACATCATGACCAGGCACCATCGGCACTGCGACGCCGCCTTCGCGCGCGCCCGGGCGATGGCGGCCGCCTCCGACTGGGCGGGCCTCGCGCGTGACGGCGAAGCGTTTCTGCGCGAGATCGAACGGCACATCGAGGTCGAGGAGGAGATCCTCTTTCCCGCGTTCGAGGAGAGAACGGGGATGAGCAGCGGCCCGACCGAAGTCATGCGGACCGAGCACGAACAGATGCGTGTACTCTTCGCCCGGATGCGTGCGGCGACCGAGACGAAGGATGGCACGGAGTACGCGAGTGCCGCCGAGGCCTTCGTGTCGCTGATGCAGCAGCACAACGCCAAGGAAGAAGACATGATGTACCCGATGCTGGACCAGGCGCTCGGCGAGGATGCGCGAGAATTCGTCGGCAGTCTCGAGGCCGCCATTGCGTGACGGTACGCCACAACCCGTCGATGCCGCGAGCGGAGCGACGCTTGCGCTCGCCTTCGGCTTCGACTTCGCCGATCTCTATCGACGCGAAGGCCTCGTCGCGATCGATCGGACGTTCCTCGGTTTCCTCGCTGCCGCCGATGCCGCGCTGCACGACCGGCTCCTCGCGGCACGCGCCGATCCAGGGGCGCTCACCGCGAAGGAGGAATCGGCGCTCGTCGTCGACCTGGCACCGCATCTCGAGCGCTTCACGGCCGAGCTCTTCGGGATCGCCGATCAGGTCGTCGCGCTGAGGCACCGGCACGACGAAGCGACGCCGCTCTTCTCCGTCAAACGGCAGTTCGTCCAGCGCCGCGCGTCGAGGATCAGCCCGGACGACGCGAGGCGGCTCGACGGCGCAGCGCTCGAGCGCGAGCTCAGGCATCTCTTCGGCGGACGCTTCGACGAGCTCACCTATGCCTCTCACGTCGCGCGCTGGCTCGAATCCGAGGCGAGCCACGCGTCCGAGCTCGATCTCGCCCTGCGCTACGCGGCGTGGGCGCTGCACTCCGAAGCGGGCCGCGAGGCGACCCGCTCCGGAGTGCTGTTCAAGGCGCCTGCGAAGCTCGATTTCCACAACCTGATCGGCCACGCCGAGAGCGCCCAGGTCGACGGCGCGACGGCATTGCGTATCGCCGCCGAGCATCTGCGGCGGCGGGAAGGCTTCCAGCTCACCGACCCGGGCGCGACGCTGGTGCAGGCGCTCGACCACGCGCATTACTGCATCTGGTGCCACAACCAGGGAAAGGACTCGTGCTCGAAGGGATTGCGCGAAAAGCCTTCCGCCACAAAGTCCGAGAAGGCCGCGTTCAGGAAGAGCGCCCTG
>DASVWR010000102.1:0-2289 GCA_036393115.1 Casimicrobiaceae bacterium | reverse complement strand
ATCAAGTTCGTGCTGCCGAACACGATGGACGTCTACCTGCACGACACTCCGGCACGCCAGCTCTTCGCGCGCAGCCGGCGTGACTTCAGCCATGGCTGCATCCGCGTCGGCGACCCCGTCGCACTCGCCGCGTTCGTGCTGCGCGACAATCCCGGATGGGATCGCGCGCGCATCGAGGCGGCGATGGATGCCGGCGCGCAGCGGGTGGTACCGCTGGCAGCGCCGGTGCCGGTGGTCGTCTTCTACACGACCGCGATCGCCGACCGGGAAGGCCGCGCGATCTTTCTGCCGGACATCTACGGACACGACCGCCGGCTCGAGGACGCGCTGCGTCGCCATTCGGCCGCGCTCCGTCGCGGCGCCGCAGAGTGACGCCCGCGCTCAGTGACGCCCCAGGTTCCGTTGCCCGACGCTACCAGCGGCGGATGCGGCCGGTGTCGATGTGCACGAACTGCGATTCGGGGTAGAAGCCGACGCCGCCCGCGGAGAGCGAGACCGCGGCGTCGCGCAGGTGGTCGAGGCGCGTATCGGCGAGGCGAATGTCGATCGCGCGTCCTTCGAGATGAAGGCTGTGGATCGCGACACCACCGCCGCGCCTGCGCAACGTCTCGTTCGTCGCCGGCGATCGATAGCCCGAGATGACCTGGAACGCCGCTTTCGTCCGCGTGATCACGGCGAGCGCGTAGAGCTGGTCGAGAAGCGCAGGGTCGATCGCGTGGGCCTCACCGGTGCGAAAGTCGCGCAGGAACCAGACGACGCGCTTCCACGCCTCGCCAACGAGCGAGGCTCCCGGCGAATAGTCGAAGGAGAGCGCCTCTCCGGTATGGGTGTGTCGGAACGCCAGCGCTCGCGGCGGCAACCTCGCCGCCGACGCGCGGGAGCTTCCGAGCGCGGGCGCGGCGAGCAATGCCGCTGCCTGAAGCAGGAGGCGGCGACGTAGCGGCAGATGGAGGGGCGTGCGAGGAAGTCGACCGGCAGTCATGCGAGCGGGTTCGGCAACGGGCAGTCACGCGATCATAGCCCATGCGCCGCCGACAACGGGTCGATCAGGACGAGCTCGTCGCGCATCGATTTCGCGCCAGGCACGCTTTCGACGAGCGCGTGCAACGCACGCCGCTGGCGCTCGTCGAAGATCACCCCTCGCACGGTGACCACCCCGTGTCGAACTTCGACCACGATCCCGTGCATCGGGCACCAGGTCTGCCGCTTCATTTCGTGCAGCACCTTCTCGCGTACCGATCCGTCGGCGTCGGCCGAGGGCTTGCGGGCGTCCAGCGTCGCCGCCAGTGCCGACATGAGGTCGGCACGGGTGACGATGCCGACGACGCGGCCGTCCTCGATCACCGGCACGCGCTTCACCGCATGCTCGTCCATCAACCGTACGATCTCGCGGAGCTCGGCATCGGGGCCGACGGAGACGACCTCGCGCGACATGACCTCGTCGACGGTGAGCCCGTGGCTGCGCGCGTAGTCCTCCGCCGGCGCCCCGGGCCCCTGCAGCAGCTCGAGCCAGCGCCTCGGCGGCCCGTCGGTGTGCAACTCGTGGCGGCGCAGAAAGTCGCCCTCGCTGACGATTCCGACGAGCCGACCGTCGTCATCGACGACCGGCATGCCGCTGACCTGATGGCTGATCATCCGCGCGATCGCCTCGCTAACCGATGCTTCGGGTGCGATCGTCACCACGCAATGGGTCATCAGGTCTCCGGCCTTCATCGCTCGCTCCATTTCGACGCTCGATGCAATCCTAGGGCAACCCGGCGGCGTCCCGTTGACCGGCATCAAACGCGGCGCTGCGGCGGAAGGCAAGCCACGCAGGCATGCCACGCGCATGCCTTCCTTTGCGCCATGTCAACGACGCACGAAACACTTTGCAGGATGCTCGACCCGATGCAGATTCCATTGCAAGTCACCGTCCGCGGCATGGCGCACTCGCCAGCCGTCGACGATCGCGTCCGCGAGCACGTCGCCGGTCTCGAGCGATTCCACCCGCGGATCACCGCATGCCGCGTCGTCGTCACCGAATCGCACAAGCATCGGCAGCAGGGGCGTCAGTTCGAGGTACGGCTCGACGTGCGCGTGCCGGGGCATGAGGAGATCGTCGTCAATCGCCAGCACGACGAGGATGTTTACGTGGCGATGCGCGACGCCTTCCAGGCTGCGGGGCGGCAGCTCGAGGAGGTTGCCCGCGTCAAGCGCGGCGACGTCAAGTCGCACGGGCGCTGACGCCGCGCGGATTCCGCGCCCGTCACGCCTGCACCAGCTCGACGAGCGACCCGCCTTCGTGCAGCC
>DASVWR010000101.1:0-34075 GCA_036393115.1 Casimicrobiaceae bacterium | reverse complement strand
TGGTAGAGGGTATTGCCGCGTACCGGATCACCCGCCACCGCGGTTTCGGGACCAACCATAAGGGTCAACGGCGCAACGGCGAGGATCATGCGTCCATTCACGTTCATCTTGTTCTCCCTGAACAATGGCCAACGATGATGTATGCACAACGCGCAAGCCACGCCTTCGGTTCAGGCGCGCCGACGATGGGCCCAGGAACTCATATCGGTTTGTCGATACTTCATTCTTTTGGTTCTGTGCTGTGTTGTCAAACGAATACACGAGGCCGGCAGATCGCTCGAACGACGCGTACGCCCGAGCCGGATGCGTCCTTCGATTCGGGGAAAAAACACGCGGGCAACGCCCCTCGACAGCCGCGGTATCCTTACTGCGGCAATCCAGATGCGCCCAGCCGCAGCAGCGGTGGCCGTCGACGGTAAGACATTGCGATGTGAGTACTAACGCCATGAATTTCCAGGGAAATTTTCGGTATCTCGGCGCGGCGGATACACGCTCGCTGCGCGGGCGTGTCCTCGCGATCGAGGAAGAGGAATGGAATCGCAACGACTGGCGGCAGCGACAATTCCAGGCGCACCAGCACACGAGGACGATACCTCTGTTGTTCGACGCGGATTTTCGGCATTCGCAGCCGACCGCGCACCCCGTGTTTGGATCCCTGCGCGAATTCGTCGTGCCGATACTCGAACTCATTCGGCGCTACTACGAGTCTCTGTCGATGAACAATGGGTCGGCGGAAAGCGTCGAGCAGCCTTACCCGATCCGCATGATGTTCGCGCGCCTCGCGCCCGGAGGGATCATTCCCGCGCATATGGATCGCAATTTCAGTCTCACGCATTCCCACCGGATTCACGTTCCGCTGGTGACGCATGACAGCGTCCGATTCTTTGTTGGCGGGCGTCGCCAGCCGATGCGGGAAGGGGAGCTTTGGGAGATCAACAATCGCAGGGCTCACCACGTCGAGAATGCGAGCCCAATCCACCGGATCCACATGATCGTCGACTGGGTGATTCCCGGTGAGCGTTGCTGTTGTTCGGCTCACACCCATCCAACAACCCCGTGCTCTCCGGAAAGCTGCCAAGCGACCGATTTCCGGCCGAATCCCTGCGATTGCTATCACTGAGCCCACCGGCGCTTTCGTCGCAGCACCGAGCCCTGCGCGACGCGGCCGCCGCTGTCGCGTCTCGCTTTTCCGCAGCGGCGCTCGTAGAACTGTTCGAGCGGCCGATCGTCATTCTGAGTGCGCCACGCTCCGGCAGCACGCTGCTCTTCGAGACGCTGCGCTGTTCGGAAGCATTGTGGAGCATCGGTACCGAATCGCATTTCATCTTCAACGCGTTTCCGGAGCTGCATCCCGCAGTGCGCGGATACGACTCCGGAGCCCTCGTCGAAGAAGCGGCCACACCGGAGCTTTACCACCAGATGCGCGCGTGCTTCGTGGTCCTCGCGCAGGACAGCGAGGGCCGGCGCTTCCTGGATCGACCGGAAGCGCTGCGCCCAAAGCGGATCCGCCTGCTCGAAAAGACACCCCGCAATGCGCTCAACGTTCCGTTCATGCGCCATCTGTTTCCGGACCTGCTGGCACTCTTTCTTCACCGCGATCCCCGGGAGGCGATCGCGAGCATCATCGAAGCCTGGCACACAGGCCTCACGCGCGGCGGATTCGTGACCTTCCCGGATCTTCCAGGGTGGAACTTGCGCCACTGGTGCATGCTCCTGCCGCCGGACTGGCAAGCCTTGAATGGCAAACCCGTCGAAGAAATCGCGGCCTTTCAGTGGCAATCGGCAAACGAAGCGATCCTGCGTGAGCTGCGCGTCATCGAACGTCGCCGCTGGCTGAGCGTGCGTTACCGCGACCTCCTGGACGACACGATGACGACCGTCCGACGGATCGCGGAATTCGCCGGTGTGCCGTTCGACGACGGATTGCGCAAGCGCGCGTCAGGCAGATTACCGCTGTCGCGCGCGACGGTCTCCGCGCCGGACCGCGACAAATGGCGTCGGAGCGCGACAACCATCGAGGCCCTCGCGAGCCGTTACGCACCACTCGAACGCGAGCTCGCGGAGCTTGGCTGATGCGACGACCACGCAGGTTTCAGGCGACCTTCTGCGCCCAGAACACGTACATGCCCGCGAACGTAGCCGGGAATCGATTCTCGAAGGCACTCCAAGCTCCGAGGTCGGTCATCGCCGGGTCATCGGGATTGAGCTCGGCATAGCGTATGGCGATTCTCGGCGGCAGCAAGAATCCGAGGAAGCGCAAGCCGAGCCCAGCCAACGCTTCGCGCACCTGGTCGAGCGTGAAGCGATGCTCCTCGACGTGGAACAGCAAGTCGCGGCATTCGCCGATCCCGTAAAAGTCGCGAAGCAGCGCGAGCGACGCATACTCGCTATCCGCGGCGGACATCAATTCCTCGCGACAGCGTCGAATGTCCGCCGCGTCAGGAGCGTAACCACGCTGGGCGATGAAGCGTCGCGCGGCAACGACCGTCGAGCGCGCTCGCTCGCTGTAGAGGCCGATGCGCATGAATCCCCACGGCCGTAGCAGCGAGACGAGTGCCCTCCAGCCGGCGACCGGCTCGGCCAGGTGGTGCAGCACACCGGCGCAGGCGATGACGTCGAAAGTTCTCCCCACCGAGCCCAGTCGAAGGAGGTCGGCCTGCGCGTGCTCGAGATTGCGAACGCCGAGCTCACGCGCCTTGCGATCGGCGTACGCGAGGCTCGCGAGGCTCAAATCGACCGCAAGGATGCGCGCCTGGGGAAACTGCTGCGCGGTTTCGATCGACTCCTGTCCGGTGCCGCATCCCGCGACGAGGACGTCGATCCCGCGCCGTTCGTCGATTCCATGCAGATGGGCGAGCGGGAATTGCCGTCGCAGGTACGCGCAGAGGGAGTCCACGGGCTCCCCGCCGGGGACCTTGACCCAGCGTGGATACGGGTTCTCCTCGTACTGTTGCCTTACTTGTTGAGAAGTCGGATCCTCGATCGAGGTGAGTCTTGGCAACCGCTCGCGCAATGCACGCTCCTCGAGAGGCTCCGTCACCTGCTGGGTGACGAGCCCCGCGACAGGCGTCGCCAACGATCGATCGACGAGGCGCTCGACTCCCGGCACCGAACCGAGCGGAACGTAGGATGCCACCGCCGCGAGGGTCGCCGCAGGCGGATCGAAGCCAGCCTGGATCTGGCTCGCGACCTGCTCCCCGAGTCTTGCTACGCGCGCCAGCTCGTCGGCAGATGTCGCAAAGACATAATCGTTGAGGTAGCACTGCTGCGCGAGCGCGCAGTGGAAGGCGACCAAATCGGCCTCGCCGACGCCACCGGCCGCAGTCGACTCGGATTCGGCACGCCCGAGGAGCGCCTCGCGAGTCATGGTCAGCAGGCGTTCGAGGTTGAGATCGCAGACCTGCGCGCCCACCAACAGCGCTCGAAGCAGCGGATCGCGCACCAGCGCGCGGAAGCCGTCATCATCGAAAAGCGACGCACCCGACAAACCCTGCGGCCATGCGTTCGATGCGCGCTCGACGCACTTCGCGGCCTGTCGATTGCGCATGATCAACCGGATGCACGCACCGGCGAGATCTGCGGGTCGCGCCCATGCCTCCGCAAGCGCGCGAAGCGCAAAACCCCGGAGTGCATCACTGGGGGTGCCGGCGATACCCTCGGGTGGCGAATCGATCTGGGCGAACGTCGCGCCTTTCAGGCACTCGGCAAACGCGGTGCGGATCTCCCGGTTTTCGAACCGCTCGAGCACGTGCGTGTAGTGCGCGAGCGCGGCGTCGGCGTCGCCAAGCACGTAGAGCGCGTTCCCGAAATTGGCATGGGCCTCGACGAAGTCCGGCTGCAACGCGAGCGCGCGGCGGTAGCATTCGACCGACTCGGCAAGCCGGCCATCGAGCTTGAGCGCGTTGCCGAGTTTGCAATGCGCGTCGGCAAGATCCGGTTTGAGCTCGAGGGCGCGGCGATAGCTCGCGATCGCCTCCGGGCGACGCCCAAGCGCATGCAACACCTGGCCCCGGTCGTTGTGATAACCAGGATGCTTAGGAGACACGGCGAGAGCAGCGTCGATCAATCGAAGCGCGGCATCGTCCCGCCCGGATTGATGCGCAGCGAGGCCGAGGAGGCGCAATGCTTCCGGGTGTCCTGGCACCGCCTCCAGAATCTGCCGATACACCCGTTCGGCTTCCGCGATTCGACCCGCTCGCTGGTGCGCGATTCCACGCTCGAATGCTTCGGCGACGGAAACAGTGGCCACGTACGAAGGGTAGCCGAAAAAACGGGGAGCCGAAGCTCCCCGCGATGACAGCGAATTGACGTCGTTTACTTGAACTTGTAGTTGATGCTGCCGTAGAAGAACTGCCCACGCGGATCGTAGTACGACGGATCGAAGCCCGCAATGAAGCTCACGAACTCGTTCGTCGCCGGCGGGTTGGTATTGAGGAGGTTCTTGACCCCCAGCGTGAGCTTCATGTTCTTGACTCCGCTGTAGGTGGTTTGCAGGTCCCAGATCGAAAGCGAACCCACCTTCCGCGTCTGGCCGTGAAAATCCAGGAACTGGTCGACGTACGCCGTCTGGAAGGTCTGCGCCAGCGTTGCAGACCACGGACCTCGATCCCAGGTCAGCGTCGCGTAGTGCTTCCAGCGGGGGAGCACACCGGTCGTGGCCGTGCCATAGTTGTTGCTGACGGAACTCGCGAAGCTGCCGTCCGGGTTCTCGGAATCCCACTTGAAGAAGTAGGTGCCGTTGATGTCGAACGTCAAGCGCCCCCAGTTGTATTCCGGTGCGCGATAGTGGGCCGAAACGTCGACCCCCTGGATGCGTACGGCGCCGAGATTGATCCAATTGCCGTTGATGTTGGCGATCCGTCCCGGGAGATCGGGGAAGTCCGGAGTCGGCGCGCCGCGCGTGACCAGGTTGCTGTATTGGTTGTAAAAATTCGGATTCAGGATCACCGACGGCGAAATGCCATTCGTGATGAAGTCCGAGACGTTGTACCTGAAAAAGTCGAGCGATCCGGACACGTTCGGAGTGGGCGAAAACACGACCCCCGCCGTCGCCTGCTCGGATTTTTCCGGCTTCAGATTCGCGTTGCCGTAGCCCGAAATCGGAAACTGCTGATGGCAGTCGTCGGTCGAGTGCGTGACCGGACAGCGGATCGGATCGCTTTCATAGGCCGATACCGCCGACTCCTGGGCATGCAACTGATAGAGCGACGGCGCGAGGAAGCCGGTGCCCCAGGAGCCGCGAAAGAGCAGCGCCTTGGTCGGCTGCCACCGCAGCATGTACTTCGGATTGGTCGTGCTGCCGAAATCGCTGTAGTGGTCGTAGCGCACCTGGACGTCGCCCTCCAGCGTCTTGACGATCGGCACGTTGAACTCGGCGTACGCTGCGTACTGCGTGCGCGAGCCATTGTCGTTCCCGTTGGTCCCGCCGAAGCCGGTGATGTATCCGCCCTGGAGCGCACTGGGGAAAACCTGGTCGAATGTCTGCTTCTGCAGCGAGGCGCCCGCCGAGAACTGCACCGTGCCCGCGGGCAGCTTGAAGATGTCGCCGGATGCGCGGGCTTCGGCACCGTACACCTTGTTAGTCGAATCGAGTGTGCTGCCGGTGAAATCTGCCGTATGCAGCAGATGCACGATGTCGGGGGTGTTGAAATTGAAGAAGTCGACCACGCCGCTGTTGAGGATCGGCAGCATCTTCCGAAGATCCTGGAAACCGCCGTTGATGTTCTCCTTGGTCGTGCCCTCGGTGTAGTAGCCCGACGCTCTCACGTCCCAGTTGTTGATCGAGCCCTGCAGGTTCGCGATGATCTGCTTGTGCTCGTTGGTATCCGTCGTGTCCCGGTTGCCGTTCTCGAAGCTGCGGTATTTCACGTTGAGCGGCTTGCCGTCGACGCCGGCGGCTGCGGCCTCGGCATGCGGATAGAACGGACTATCGGGCTGGAGCGTGATGGTCGTGTACTGAATGGTGCCGAATGGCCCATAAGTCAGGGAACTCGAAATCGGACCCGGCTGGATGATGAGGTGCGACTCGTCATGCGAATAGAGGCCGGTCAGATCGGCCTGCCAGTTGTCATTCAACTGCACCGTCGCCTTCGCGAAGGCGTTCCAGGTCTTCTCGTCGGGGATCATCTCGACCCCTGGCGCTCGGGCCGGATCGAACCAGCAGCCGAGGGGCCCGTACACCTGAGACACAATGTTCCTCGAAAAGCCGCATCCGTTGGACCCCTGGACCTGGTTGGGAATGCCGTGGTTGACCACGCCAATCCCGCCGGTCGTGATGTTGCCGGGGAACTGGTTCGATGACAGGAGGAACTGGCCGGTGCTGTCGTTGAAGCTGCTGTTCGAATAATTGCGGTCCTTTTGCAGCAACGAGTTCTGGTGCAGGTACGAGAGCGTCGCGAAGACGTTGTACTTGTCCTTGTCGAGATTGCCGAACCCCAGGGTGCCGTTGCCCGTCCATTGCTTGCCGTCACCGGGACCGGACGGAACGGCGTAATACCCGGTCACCTCCCCGCCCGTGTAATCCGAGCGCGTGATGAAGTTGACGACACCGGCGACCGCGTCCGAGCCGTAGATCGCCGACGCTCCATCCTTCAGGACTTCGACCCGTTCGATCGCCGAGATCGGGATCGCCGAGAGGTTCTGGCCGGCGACGCCTGGGCCCTCGCCGGGGAACCCTTCGATGCGGTGACCGTTGATCAGGACCAGCGTGTGCTGCGGGCTGAGGCCACGCAACGAGATCGACTGCTCGCCGTTGGCCGACGAGATGCCGACGCCGCTCGTAAGATTCAGCGAGCCGAGGCTGTTGTTGGCCGAGACAGTCTGCATGAGCTGCATCGCAGTGGTCGCGCCGGTCTTCTCGATCTCGTCGCGCGTGATGATCTGGACCGGCAGCGCAGTTTCACCTTCGACGCGGCGAATGGCCGAGCCCGTGACCTCGATCTTGATCTCGGGCGTGCCCTGCGCCGGAGCCGGCGCCTGCTGGGCATTCACCGCCGTCATCGCGAGCGCCCCACCCAAACCCGCCATCGCGGCGAGCGCCGTCGCGACCTTGCTGCGCTTGAAATTCATCTGGAAACCCCCGAAGGAAAATGGTACTAGAAGGGACGAAATGTTCGCCTTTCGGCACACACCGGCAAAGGTACCTCAGCGGGCTTCGCCGCAGCAATCAAACTCCCCGCTCAGGGTTCCGCGTAATCGACTTTTGTTGCAATTTTGCCCATGACGGCCATCCGTCATGCGAAGGCCGGCGACCTTCCGGCGATCGTTGCAATCTACAACGCCGCGATCCCGGGCGGGATGGCGACGGCGGATCTCGAACCGGTCTCGGTGGCAAGCCGCGACGCGTGGTTCCGGGGCTTTTCGGCGCAGCGGCGACCGCTCTGGGTCGCGTCCGAGGGGACACCCGAAGGCCCTGACGTCCCCGTCGCATGGCTCTCGCTCCATTCGTTCTATGGCCGCGCCGCCTACGACGCGACGGTAGAAGTGAGCGTCTACTGTGCGCCGGAGTACCGGCGGCACGGGCATTCGCGTGCATTGCTGAGGTACGCCGCGGGCACCGCGCCGGCGCTCGGCCTCTCGACCTTCGTCGCCTATGTGTTCCGCCACAACCTGCCGAGCCTCGCGCTCTTCGAAAGCGAGGGGTTCGCGCACTGGGGCCTTCTCCCCGGCGTCGCCAATCTGGGGGGCGTCCGGCGCGATCTCGTTATTCTTGGCCGCCGGCTGGGCGCCGAATGAGGGACTCGCGTTGAGCCGATCGGACTTCCGGGTCATTCGCCCGTCGCCCGGCGACGTCTCGGACTTGCACCGAATGGTGCGGGAACTCGCCGAATTCGAGCGTCTTGGCGACCTCTGCGTATCGACTCCCGGCGATCTCGAAAGGGCGCTTTTCGGCCCCAGGCCCGTCGCCGAAGCGCTTATTGCGCGCCCTAACGCGAATTCTGAGGATATCGCCGGTTTTGCCTTGTTTTTTCACACTTACTCGACGTTCCTCGGCCGGCCGAGCCTGTGGCTGGAGGACGTCTTCGTACGAGCGCCGTATCGCGGCCAGGGGCTCGGACGGCGCTTCCTCAGCGAACTCGCCGCGATCGCGCGGAACCGCGGCTGCGGCCGCTTCGAGTGGGCCGTGCTCGACTGGAACCGTCGGGCGATCGGCTTCTACGAGTCGCTCGGTGCGACCGTACTGCCCGATTGGCGTATCGCCCGCGTGGCCGGTGACAGTCTCGCGCGGCTTGCGGAAGACTCCCGGTCGGGCTAAGCTCAGCGTACGTTTTTACGTACGCTATTATTGGTTTGCTCCAAGACTGAACTCGACGATGTCCTCTACGCTTACAGCCAGCGAAGCACGCGCCAATCTCTATCGCCTTATCGACGAGGCGGCTTCCTCGCATGAGCCGATCACGATTACCGGAAAAAGGGGAGCAGCAGTTCTGGTATCGGTCGATGATTGGCACGCAATCCAGGAGACGCTCTACTTGTTGTCGGTGCCGGGAATGCGTGAGTCGATCGAGCAGGGACGGGCCGAGCCGCTCACGGATAGTGCGACGACCGTCCGCTGGTAATGTGGAAAGCCGTGTTCGCCCGCCAGGCACTTGAGGACGCACGAAAGCTTTCCGAATCTGGGTTGCGATCCAAGGCGGAGGAGCTTCTCGCGGTGATCGCCGAGGATCCAATGCGAAGCCAGCCGGCGTACGAAAAGCTTGTCGGGAGCCTCGCCGGATTGTATTCCCGACGGATCAACATTCAGCATCGCCTCGTCTACGAAGTGTTCGCCGACGAGCACACCGTTCGCGTGCTTCGCATGTGGACACACTACGAATAGCCTTCGCACGATCGAATCGCAACCAGATTGGGTGACCATGCTCGGCGTTTCTCCTTCTCTCGCAAGTCTCGACGCGCAGTCAATTCGCCCTCGCGCTGGCGCCGACTTCTGGTCGCTGCGCTTCGTCGACGAGACTTCCGAAGCGTATTGCGTGCGCAAGAACGTCGCTCAGCCGCTCGCGCTTGCGACCGACCGCGGCGTGATGGCGTCGGTCTACGCCGATGGCGGCTACGGCTACGCCGCGACGGCCGACACGTCGCCCACCGGGCTGCGTGCTGCGCTCGAGCGTGCCGCCGGCTGGGCGCGCGCGAGTGCGAAGCTTGCGATCACCGATTCGCGTACGCTGCCGCGGCCCGCGGCGCGCGGGGCGTACGAATCGCCCTCGCTCGCTTCGCCGCTGCCCGATGCGCGCGGCTGGTTCGAGCTCCTCCACGGCCTCGCGAAGGACGCGGGTTGCGATCCGCGGATCGTCGACTGGGATGCGTCGGTCGACGTCATCCACTCGACGCAGCGCCTCGTGACGAGCGAAGGCGGCGACGTCGTCCAGCGTTTCCGGATGGTGATTCCGTCGGTCGGCGTCACCGCGCACGCGGATGGCGTCACCCAGCAGCGCTCGCTCAACGGCCAGCGCGGGATCTGCCAGCAGGGCGGCGCCGAGATCCTCGAGCGCTTCGGCTTCGCGCGGAGCGGTCGCCGCGTCGCCGAGGAAGCGCTCGAGCTCCTTGCTGCTCCCAACTGCCCGTCGGGCACGATGGACGTGCTGTTGATGCCCGATCAGATGATCCTGCAGATCCACGAATCGATCGGGCATCCGCTCGAGCTCGACCGCATCCTCGGCGACGAGCGCAATTTCGCCGGGACGAGCTTCGTGACGCCCGAGATGTTCGGCAGCTACCGCTATGGCTCCGAGCTCCTCAACATCACGTTCGATCCGACGCGCCCCGAGGAGCTCGCGAGCTACGGGTACGACGACGACGGCACGCGCGCCGAACGCACGTACCTGATCAGGAACGGCATCCTCGAGCGCCCGCTGGGAAGCGCGATCTCGCAGGTGCGCGCCGGCCTGCCCGGTGTTGGCAACTCGCGCGCCGACAACTGGAATCGCCCGCCGATCGATCGCATGGCGAACCTCAATCTGGAGCCGGGGAACTCCGATTTCAGCGAGCTTGTCGCGTCGATCGACGACGGCGTGCTGATGGAGACCAACAGCTCGTGGTCGATCGACGACTCGCGCAACAAGTTCCAGTTCGGCTGCGAACGCGGACGAGTGATCAGCAAGGGACAGCTCGGTCACGTGGTGAAGAATCCGAACTATCGCGGCATCAGCGCCAATTTCTGGCGCAGCCTCGCGATGGTCGGCAATGCCGACACGCTGCGCGTGCTCGGAAGCCCCTACTGCGGCAAGGGCGAGCCGTCGCAGGTGATCCGCGTCGGGCACGCGTCGCCCGCCTGCGTGTTCCGCGGCGTCGAAGTGTTCGGAGGTGAAGCGTGATGGAAGCGTGGTTCGGCGAGCTCGCAGGCGTTCTCGACGCAGCGCTCCAGCCCGGCGAGCGCCACGCGAGCTGGTTCTCGGCCGAGGACACCGATTTCATCCGGATGAATCGCGGCAAGGTGCGCCAGCCGGGCCATGTCGAGCAGCAGTACCTACGCATCCGGCTGATCCGCGGAGCGCGCCATGCGAGCTACACGCTCTCGCTCACCGGCGACCTCGCGAACGATCGGCCGTCGATCGCCGACGCCGTCAACCGATTGCGTGCGGCGCTCGCGCACGTCGAAGACGACCCGTATCTGCTGCTGCCGGCCGCGGTCGCGTCGAGCCGCGCGGTGCGCGGCGGCAAGCTGCCGACCGCGGAAGCGATGGTCGCGCGGCTCCTCGAAACGGCGAGCGGCCACGACCTCGTCGGCATCCTCGCGACCGGGCCGGTGTATCGCGGCTTCTGCAATTCCGAGGGGCAGCGCAACTGGCACGCGAGCACGACGTTCAACCTGCAATGGAGCCTCTATCACCGCGCGGACAAGGCGGTGAAATCGTCGTGGGCGGGCTTCGAGTGGAGCGACGCCGAGCTTTCCGCACGGATGACGAGCGCGATCGAGAACCTCGCGCTGATCACGCGCCCGGTGAAGACGCTCGCCCCGGGAAGCTACCGCGCGTTTCTCACGCCGACCGCGATGCAGGAGGTCGCCGGGCTCCTGTGCTGGGACGGCTTCTCGGGCCGCGCGCTCGCCACCGAGCAGAGCCCGCTTGCGCGAATGAAGGACGACGCGCGGCTCGATCACCGCGTGTCGATCGCCGAGGACATCGCGGGCGGCGTCGCGCCGGGATTCCAGGGGGACGGCTTCGCCCGCCCTGCACGCGTTCCGCTGATCGACGCGGGCCGGCTCGTCGGCGCGATGGTGTCGCCGCGCACCGCACGCGAATTCGCCCTCGCCGAGAACGGCGCCAACGGCGCGGAATCGCCGGAAGCGCTCGCCATGCAACCGGGCACGCTCGTGCAACGCGATGCGCTCGCTGCGCTCGACACCGGGCTTGCGATCGGCAACCTCTGGTATCTCAATTACTCGGATCGGCCGGCGTGCCGGATGACGGGCATGACGCGCTTCGCCACGTTCTGGGTCGAGCATGGCAAGGTCGTCGCGCCAGTCGAGGTGATGCGCTTCGACGACACGATCTATCGCATGCTCGGCAGCGAGCTCGAAGCGCTGACCGCCGAGCGCGAACTGATTCTCGATTCGGATACCTACGGGGGACGCAATCTGGCGAGCGTCTCGCTTCCCGGCGCGCTCTTGTCCGCGATGCAGTTCACGTTGTAAGCTCTTCTTGCGCGCGCCATCCGGAGTTTACGGAGCGACGGCGCAACGCGGTTGAAGCGGAGGGTCCCGTGGCATCCAGGCACGTAGGCGTCCTCGTCGTGACCGGCTTCCACGAGCGGTTGCAGATGGCGGGCATGGTGGCCTCCGTCGCTGCGGTCAGCGGTAGCGACGTCACCGTGTTCCTGTCGATGAATGCGTTGCAGTATTTCGTCCGCGGCAGCGATCGCGCGCCACCCGCCGAAGGGAGCTTCGGCGCGACGATGCAAGAGACCAACGTGCCGCCGTTCCGGCAGCTCTTCGAGCAGGCGGTGAGCCTCGGCGGAGCGAAGGTCCATCCGTGCTCGATGGCAATGGACGTGCTCCGGCTCGAACCCAATCAGCTCGAAGACTGGCTCGGCGAGCCGCTCGGCCTCACGCGGTTTCTCGCCGATGCATTCGAAGGGACGCTCGTGACGTTCTGAAGCGCCCGGCGCAGACGTCCCTTGATCCACCGCAAGGAATCTCCGGCATGAGCGAACGCAAGATCATCGATGCCCGCGGCAGCTTCTGCCCCGGCCCCCTCATGGAGCTGATCGGATGGATCAAGCTCGCCAACGTCGGCGACGAGCTCGAAGTATTGTCGACCGACAAGGGATCGGCGAGCGACATACCCGAATGGGTGAAGAAGGTCGGACACGAGTTCCTCGGCTCCCGCGAGGAGGCGGGGGTGTGGCACGTCGCGGTCCGCAAGACGAAATGAGGAGACCCGGATGAAGATCTTGATCGTGGGCGGTGGCATGGGCGGGACGATTCTCGCGAACAACCTCGCGAGGAGGCTCGCGGCCGAGCTCAAGACCGGCAAGGCGAAGCTCACGCTGCTGTCGGCGTCCGAGCGCCACATGTATCAGCCGGGGCTCCTCTACCTCGCGTTCGGCCGCATGCCGCCCGACGAGCTCTACCGCGAGGAGGCGAGCCTGCTCGAGCCCGGGATCAATTTCATCGTCGATCCGGTCGAGGAATTCCAGCTCGACGCCAACCGCGTGAAGACGAAGGGCGGAACCACGCACGAGTACGACGTCCTCGCGATCGCGACCGGCTCGCGGATGGCGCCCGAGCTCGTGCCCGGTCTCGTCGAGCACGGCGAGACGTTCTACACCGAGGAAACGGCGGTGAAGATGTTCCGCCGTCTGCAGCAGTTCCAGGGTGGCCGCGTGGTCGTGGCCGTCGGCGTCCCGCACAAGTGCCCAATGGCGCCGCTCGAGATCACGTTCATGCTGCACGACTATTTCAAGGACCGCGGGCTCGGCGACAAGGTGAAGCTCCACTACACCTACCCGATCGGGCGCATCCATTCGCTCGAAAACGTCGCCAAGTGGGCACTCCCCGAGTTCGAGCGCCTCGGCATCACGCACGAGACGCTGTTCAACATCAAGGAGGTCGACGGCAAGGCCGGGGTCGTCAGGAGCGAGGAAGGCAGCGAGGCGGCCTACGACCTCCTGGTCTCGATTCCCGCCCACCGTGGCATGGAGGTGATCGAGAAGAACAAGCTCGGTACCGGCGGCTTCATTCCAACGCACCGCAACCAGCTCAACATGGAAGGGCGCAAGAACGTCTTCGTGCTCGGTGATACGACGAACCTGCCGATCAGCAAGGCGGGCTCGACCGCGCACTTCCAGGCCGAGGCGCTCGGCGAGAACATCGCGGCGATGGTGAAGCTCGGCGCACCGGTGCGCGATTACGACGGCAAGGTGTTCTGCTTCATCGAGGCCGGGAAGGATCGCGCGACCTATGCGATGTTCGATTACCTGAATCCTCCCGATCCGAAGGCGCCGACCAAGGCCATCCACTGGTTCAAGATGGCCTACAACAAGCTCTACTGGGTGTCCGCGCGCGGACTGCTGTGACCGGGGAGGGCCGACGATGAACGCACCGGTGGAACAGGTCGACCCCGCGCGCAACGACGTCGAGCGGATCGTCAACGCCGCACACGACGCGCTGACCGACGAGATGGTGACGCGCCTCGCCGGCATGTGGGGCGAGACGGTCACGATGATCGATCAGGCCAATCGCGCCGGCATCGGACGCGCGCTGCCGGCGATAGCACGGCTCGTCGAGAACGGCGATCTCGAACGGATCATCCAGCTCGCGCGACTCATGAGCTCGGCGCAGGACGCGCTGACCGACGAGATGGTGACGCGCCTCGCCGGCATGTGGAGCGAGACGGTCACGATGATCGACCAGGCCAACCGCGCCGGCCTGGCGCGCGCACTGCCGGCGATCGCGAGGCTCGTCGAGAACGGCGATCTCGACCGGATCTCGCAGCTTGCTCGGGTCTACAGCTCGGCGCAGGACGCGCTCACCGACGAAATGGTCGGGCGCATGGCCGAGACCATCGGCAACGGCCTGCTCCTGCTCGACCGGGTGAATCGCGGAGGCGCGGAGAGCGTCGTCGGCATGCTCGAGTCCCTCAACGCGAGCGGCGCGCTCGAGCGCCTCTCCGCGACGCTGCCGCAACTGCTCGAGCGGCTGACGATGGTCCAGCAACTTCTGCAGGCGGTCGACGATGCGTCCGCAGCGAGCCGCGCCGCCCAGGCGTCCCCCGGTGGGCTCGGCGGCTTGTGGCATCTGATGCGCGATCCCGAAGCGCAGGACACGCTGCGCTTCCTCCTCGACGTCGGGAAGAAGCTGCGCCAGGGCGTACTTACCGCGAAGTAGGCGCTGCCGGCGTATCGAGAACGGTCACGCCCTCCTCGCGCGCCGCGGCGGCGAGTGGGCGGTCGAGCGTCGCGAGCGGACAGCGTCGCGCCAGCGCGAGCTCGAGGTAGCTCGCGTCGTAAAGCGTCAGTTGATGCTGCACGGCGAGGACCGTCGCGCGCGTCGCGGCCTCGGCCGTAATCGGCTCGAGGCCAATCGGCAGCGCCACGAATGCGCCGAGCAGGTCCGCGCGCATGCGGCTTCCGATGCGACCACGACGCTCGGCCTGTACGAGCGCGTTGCCCACTTCCAGCATCAGGATCGACGGTGCGCGCGGGCGCTCGCCGAGCGCCCCGCGGATCACCGACTGCGCGAAGGTGGAGTTCTCGTCCGGGAACAACCAGGCCAGGACCACCGACGCGTCAACGACGAGTGCCAGGGTCAGCCCCGATACTGCTCAGTAGCGGTGTCCCGCGTGAGCGAGCTGACGAGGCGTTTCACCAGCTTCAAGTATGCTTTCGAGTGTTACGCCCTGCCGCGCCAGACGCGTGCGAATGTTCGCCACACGCTCGAGCACTCGCTCGAGTGCCGCGTCGTCGCCCGCTTCGAACGGAATCAACTGTGCAACCGGCTTGCCGTGGCGCGTGATGACAAAGCGCTCGCCTTTCGCGGCGCGCTCGAGGAGCCTCGGAAGCTGCGTCTTGGCGACGTACGCACTGACGGGCTCGGCAGCGATCAGCGTCGACCCGTTGTCGCGCACAGTCTTATTCGATCTCATTTAGACCAGTCTAGACCAGTCTAACCGTATTGTCAAAGATGATCGTCTGGTTCGAACGCCTCGTCGACCCCTACCCCGACGCGCCGCCGGCGACCCCGCCGCGCGGCTTCTTCGCGTTCCTGTGGGCGTGCACCCCAGGGCTTCGCCGCTACATCGCGGTGATGACGCTCTGCACGGTCGTGATCGGCGCGTTCGAGGCGCTCCTCTTCAGCATGATGGGCCACATCGTCGACTGGCTCGCCAGAGTGAAGCCGGCGCTGCTGTGGACGACGCAGCGCCCGACGCTGCTGCTGCTCGCCGGAGTGCTGATCGCGAGCGTGGCCCTGGTGGCGCTCCAGTCGACGCTGAAGCAGCAGGCGCTCGCCGGCAACTTCCCGATGCTGCTGCGCTGGAACTTCCATCGCCTGCTCCTCGGGCAGAGCATGGGCTTCTACCAGGACGAGTTCGCCGGGCGCATCGCCACCAAGGTGATGCAGACAGCGCTCGCCGTGCGCGACGTCTGGCTGATTCTCGCCGAGCTCCTCGTGTTCGTCGTCATCTACTTCGTGACGCTGCTGCTCGTGCTCGGCGGCTTCGACCTGCGGCTACTCGTCGCCTTCGTCGTCTGGGTTGCGCTCTACGTCGTCGCGCTGCGCTACTACGTTCCGCGCCTCGGGCGCGTCGCGCGCGAACAGGCCGATGCGCGCTCGCTGATGACCGGCCGCATCACCGACGCCTACACCAACATCGCCACGGTGAAGCTCTTCTCGCACGGGCGCCGCGAGGCCGCGTACGCGAAGTCGGCGATGCAGGAGTTCCTCGGCACCGTGCACCGCCAGATGCGCCTCGTAACCGGATTCGAGATCGTCAACCACGTGCTGTCGATGGCGCTCATCATCTGCACCGCAGGCATCACGCTGTGGCTGTGGACGATGGGCGAGGTCGGCGTCGGCGCGGTCGCCGCCGCGACGGCGATGGCGCTGCGCCTGAACGGCATCTCGCACTGGGTGATGTGGGAGATGGCCGCTCTGTTCGAGCACATCGGCACCGTCCAGGACGGCATCAACATGCTCGCGCGCATCCACACCGTCGTCGATCGGCCCGGCGCGAAGCCGCTCGTCGTGTCTCGCGGCGAGGTCCGCTTCGAGCACGTGAGCTTTTCCTACGGCGCCACGCGCGGCGTCATCGACGACCTCTCGCTCGTCATCCGTCCCGGCGAGAAGATCGGGCTCGTCGGTCGCTCGGGGGCCGGCAAGTCGACGATCGTCAACCTGCTCCTGCGCTTCTACGACACCGAGCGCGGACGCATCCTGATCGATGGCCAGGACATCGCGCATTGCACGCAGGAGAGCCTGCGCGCGCAGATCGGTATGGTGACGCAGGATACGTCGCTCCTCCATCGCTCGGTGCGCGACAACCTGCTGTATGGGCGTCCCGACGCCGGCGACGACGAGATGATCGCCGCCGCCACACGCGCCGAGGCGCACGAATTCATCGTCGGGCTCGCCGACGCCCGCGGTCGCCTCGCCTACGACGCGCACGTCGGCGAGCGCGGCGTGAAGCTCTCGGGCGGCCAGCGCCAGCGCATCGCGATCGCGCGCGTGATGCTGAAGAACGCGCCGATCCTGCTCCTCGACGAGGCAACGTCGGCGCTCGACTCGGAGGTCGAGGCGGCGATCCAGCAGAGTCTCAATCGGCTGATGGAAGGCAAGACCGTCGTCGCGATCGCGCACCGCCTGTCGACGATCGCCGCGATGGACCGGCTGATCGTCCTCGACCGCGGCCGCATCGTCGAGGAAGGCACGCACGCGGCGCTCCTCGAGCGCGGCGGCCTCTACGCCCGCCTGTGGGCGCACCAGAGCGGAGGATTCCTCGGGGAGCAGGAGGAACCGGGCGATCTCGACGAGCCGGTCGCGCCCGTCACCGCGACCAACGACGAGGTCGCCGCTCCCGCAACCGCAGCGGCGAAGCGCTGGCTCGAACCCGCGCACGCCGCGCACGACCGCCTTACTGGACCGGACGTCTGACTGCGGGATCAGTCGTTCGCCGCGTGCGCGGCGCCGTGCCAGCCTTTTGGAATCGACGCCAGCAATCGCTGCGTGTACGGCATTTTCGGATCGCGGTAGATATCGTCGGAATTGGCGATCTCGACGATCTCGCCCTCGTTCATCACCATCACCTGGTCGGCGATGTACTTGACGACGGCGAGGTCGTGCGAGATGAAGATGTAGGACATGCCGAACTCGTCCTGCAGGTCCTGCAGCAGGTTCAGCACCTGCGCCTGCACCGACACGTCGAGCGCCGACACCGATTCGTCGCAGATCAGGATGTCGGGCTTCATCGTAAGGCAGCGCGCGATCGCGATCCGCTGGCGCTGGCCGCCCGAGAACTCGTGCGGATACTTGTAGAACGACACCTCGGGCAACCCGACCTTCGCAAGGAGCTCGAAGGCCATATCGGTACGTTGCTGCGCGTTCGCGCCGATCCCGTGAATCTGCATCGGCTCGACCAGGATCTGCCCGATCGTGAAGCGCGGATTGAGGGACGCGTACGGATTCTGGAAGATGATCTGGATGCGCCGCTTGTAGTGCATGAACTCGCGCGCCGGCATCGACAGGAGATCGCGTCCCTCGAAGATCGCCTCGCCGGAGGTCGCCTCGTGCAGGCGCATCAGCGTGAGGCCGACGGTCGTCTTGCCCGACCCCGACTCGCCGACGAGACCCAGCGTCTTGCCCTTCGGCAGCCGGAACGACACGTCGCTGACCGCCTTGAACTCGCGCCGGCCGAACAGCCCCTCGCGCGAGAAGAAGCTCTTGCCGAGGTGCTTGACCTCGAGGACCACCGGGTCGCCCGCTCGAACTCCGCGCACGCGCTCCTCCATGTGCTTCGGGCCCGTGCCGTCCATGTAATCGTCGATCACGGGTAGCCGCATCGGACGGCGGTCGAGCTGCGGGCGGCAGCGCAAGAGCGCCTTCGTGTACGTGTCCTTCGGCGTCTCGAAGATCGACTTCGCCGGACCCTGCTCGCGGATCTCGCCGTTCCTCATCACGACGACGTAGTCGGCGATCTCGCCGACCACCGCGAGGTCGTGCGTGATGAACAGCACCGACATCTGCCGGCGCCGCTGCAGCTCGGCGACGAGATCGAGGATCTGCTTCTGGATGGTGACGTCGAGCGCCGTCGTCGGCTCGTCGGCGATCAGGAGTTTCGGCTCGCAGGCGATCGCCATCGCGATCATCACGCGCTGCTGCTGGCCGCCGGACAGCTGCGACGGGTACGCGTCGATCCTGCGCTCGGGGTCGGGAATGCCGACCTCGCGCAAAAGCTCGATCGCGCGCTTTCGCGCCGCGCGGCCGGAGAGGCCCATGTGCAGCCGGAGCACTTCCTCGAGCTGCCAGCCGACGCTGAACACCGGATTGAGCGAGGTCATCGGCTCCTGGAAGATCATCGAGATGTCGGCCCCGCGCAGCCGCCGCAGCTCAGGGAGCGGCAGCGTCACCAGATTGCGCCCCTCGTAGATGATCTCGCTCGCCGCGTCGATGATCGAGTTCTCGGGCGGCAGGAGGCCGAGCACTGCGAGCGACGTCACCGACTTGCCCGAGCCCGACTCGCCGACCAGCGCGACCGTCCGGTTCTCGGGAATGTCGAAGCTGATTCCCTTCACCGCATCGAACGTCGTCCGGCGATCGAGCCGGAACGACACGCGAAGATTCTTCACCTGCACCAGCGCGCTCATGCCCCGGCCCTTCCCTTGAGGCGCGGATCGAGCGCGTCGCGCAGCGAGTCGGTGAAGATGGAGAATGCCGTCACCAGCACGGCCATTGCCGTCCCCGCCGCGACGAGCTGCCACCACTTGCCGAGGATCAGCTCGTTTTGCGCCTCGTTCAGCATCGAGCCCCACGACACCACGTCGACGGGTACACCGAAACCGAGGAACGACAGGATCACCTCGGCCTTGATGAAGGCGACGACGAGAATCGACAGCTGCACCAGCACGACGTGCGATGCGTTGGGGAAGATGTGGACGAACATCCTCCGCGCGTTCGACGCGCCGATCGCGTCGGCCGCCTGCACGTACTCGCGCGCCTTGTGCTTCAGGTACTCGGCGCGGATCAGCCGGAACACGCCGGTCCACCCGGTGAGCCCGAGGATCAGCACGATCGTGAAGATGCCCTTGTGCTGGAGCACCGCGGCGACGGCGAAGATCAGCAGGAGCCCCGGCATCGAGCTGAACACGCTGTAGAACCAGTTGAGGAAGTCGTCGACCCAGCGCCCGTAGTAGCCGGCAAGCGCCCCCAGCACGGTGCCGATCAGCGTCGCCACGGTCGCCGCCGCGATGCCGACGAAGATCGACGTCTCGGAGCCCTTGACCGTCTTCTTCAGCACGTCGCGACCCCATTTGTCGCCTCCGAAAGGCAGCGTCGCGAGCCGCGTCTCGTGCTTCGTCGCCTTCGCGACTTTCTGATCGGCGCGGATCTCCGCCATCACCTGTGCGAGCGGATCGACGCTGTTCTCCGCGGCCGTCTCGGGAGGCAGTCCGCCTGCCGGGACCTTACCGGCACGAAGCTTCGCGATCACGTCTCCGATCGGATCGACGATCTTCGACTGGTATGCGGGCACGGCGGGTCTGGCGCCTGCCGGCGCGCCGGGTGCGGCCCCCGGCGCCGCACCGGCGCTTTCGCCTCCGCCGACCGGCACCGTCAATGCACCGGGGGGCGCCATCGTGGTCGGCGTCGAGCCCGGCGCGGCAACAACCTTCTCAGGACCGAGGAACGACGGCGGCGCGTAGTTGACGCCGACCTCGTTCTGCCAGTCCTTCGCGATCAGCCCGAGTGCCGACAGGATGACCATCACGATGTAGAGGAGCACGATGACGAGCGACACCATGCCGACCTTGTCGGACTTCAAGCGCCGCCACGCGAGCGTCCACAGTCCGGGCGACACGCTGTGCGGAACTTCCCGCACCGCCCGGGGGTGCGCCGCACCCAATGTGACCGAGGGTGTCGCCATCGCTGCGCTCACTTCAACTGCACGCGCGGGTCGACTGCCTTGTAGGTCAGGTCCGCGAGCAGGTTGGTGAAGATCGTCGCGAACGCGACGTAGACGGTGATCGCCTTGATCACCGGGAAGTCCGAGCGCTCGACTGCGAGGATCACCTCGCGGCCAATGCCCGGGATCGAGAAGAAGCGCTCGATCAGGAACTGGCCGAGAAGTAACCCGGGGAGACCCGCCATCAGGTAGGTGATGATCGGGATCGACGCGTTCCGGAGCACGTGCACCCAGATGACGCGGTCTTCCGACACGCCTTTCGCGCGCGCGGTGCGGACGTAGTCCTGGTTGATCTCGTCGAGGACGAACGTGCGATAGAGGCGCAGGTCGGGAGCGATGCTGACGGCGAGCGTGATCAATATGGGCAGTGACGCATAGACGACGAGGTTCTGCCAGAAGCTGTCGCCCCATCCCTGCACCGGGAACCAGCCGAGCTTGTAGGCGAACACGTACTGGAACACGATGATGTAGACGAGGATCGAGATCGAGAGCCCGACCGTGCAGACGATCATCACCATCCGGTCGGTGAGCGAGCCGCGGACGTAGGCGACGGCGAGTGCCAGGCCGATCGAGATCAGCGTGCCGAGGATCAGGAGCGGCACCAGCACGGTGAGCGACGGACCGAGGCGCGTCAGCAGGATGTGCGAGACCTTCTCGTTGGTGCTCCAGCTCGCGCCGAAGTTGGCGGTCACGATCTCCTTCACGAAAATCCACAGCTGCACGTAGTACGGCTGGTCGATGCCGAGCTGGCGGCGGATGTTGTCGATCTGCTCCTGGCTGCTGATCTTGCCGGCGAGCACGTAGGCCGGGTCACCGCCGACCCAGTTGAACAGGACGAACACGAGCAGCACGACCCCGAGCATCGTCGGGATCATCTGCCACAAGCGCCGGACGATATAACCACCCATCGCCGCCCTCCTCGTCTACGCGCGTCTCGCCGTCACCGCCGCACGGCAAGGTCAAGATACACGAATTCCGCGGTCAGGATCGGATGCTTCTTGTAGCCGATGACCCATGGCTGGATCAGCTCGTTCCTTACCGGCGAGCTCTCGAGCACCCACGCTCCGTCGACCTCCATCTGCCGCGTCATGTCGAGGAACAGGTGCTGCCGCTCGACCGAATCGGTCGGCAGCGTGCGCGACTTCTCGTACAGCGCGTCGTACGCCTTCGACCGGTAGCAGCCGTTGTTGCTCTGGCCGGTGTTGGGCCCGTAGAGGAGCTGCAGGAAATCGTCGCCGTCGGGGTAATCCGCGATCCATGCGGCATCCCACATCATGAGCTGACAAGCCTTCGAGGCTTTCAGATGGTCGGCGAACTTGCCCTGGTCGAACACCATGCGGATGCCGATCGCGTTCATCGACTTCTGCCACAATTCGCTGCGCTCGCGGTCGAGCGCCGTGGTGCCGAGCGCGAGCCGCAGCGCCAGCGGCTTGCCGTCGGGCAGCGTGCGGTAGCCGTCGGCACCCTTGCGGTAGCCGAAGTAGTCGAGGAGCTCGTTGGCGAGCCCCGGGTCGTACTGATTGATGCTGCGGTAGCCGGGCTCGAAGCCGACGACGCCGTCGGGAATGGGCATCTCGGCCTGCACCGCCTGGCCCTTGTCGACGACTTCGAGCTCCTGCGGCAGGTTGTAACCCATGATGATCGCGCGCCGCAGCGCGATCTTCTCCTTCGAGAAGCCGCCGACCAGCGAGTCGCGGAAATTGAAGAACGCGTAGCTGATGCTGGGATCGACGGCACGATAGAGCTTCACACCGCGCGCCGCGAGCGCCGGCAGGAGGTGGTTCGCGTCGTCGAGCGCCTGCGCCTTGAAGGTCGCCGGGAGGCCGAGGTAGTCGAGCTCGCCTCCGTTGAAGGCGAGCCACCTCGACTGGGACTCCTCGATGATCGAGATCTCGACGCGGCCGATCTGCGGGATCGTCTTGCCCTTCATTTCCTTCACGATCGCCGTGTCCCAGGCGTCGTCGCCGGCTTCGAAATTCCAGGCGACCTTGCGGTAGTCCGGGTTGGCGACGAGCGTGATCTTCGCGCCCCGGCGCCAGCCGGCGAGCGTGTAGGGTCCGGTGCCGACCGGGTGCGCGTTGGTGTCGCTCGCGTACTTCTCGATCACCTCGCGCGCAACAGCACCGAACGGCGTATGCGCGAGCGTGTAAGGCAGCAGATAGTCGGGGCGCTTGAGCTGGAAGCGCAGCGTATAGCGATCGACCGCGACGATTCCGGGAATCGCGGCGTCGTAATCGAATTTGCCGCTCTTCGCCGCAGCCTCGGCGAGCGCGTCGAGCCCCTCGAAGCGGTCCTGCACGAGGAATGCCCACGGCGAGCGGTTCGCCGGGTCGGCGTGGCGCTCGAAGCTGTAGACGTAATCCTTGGCCGTGAGCTCGCGCGGCTTGCCTCCGAACGCCGGATCAGGCGCGAAATAGATGCCGTGCTTCAGATGGATGGTCCAGGTGCGCCCGCCGTCGGAAATCTCGGGCATGCCGTCCGCGGTCAGCGGCACGATCTTCACCGGACGCGCGAGGTAATCGTACGTGTAGAGACGCTCGAAGATCGCCTCGATCACCGTCGACGAGTAGAGATCGGAGACCTTAGCCGGGTCGAATCCGGTCTCGGCCACGGGAAACGCGATGCGCAGGACCTTCGCCGGATCGGCAGCGCGCGCCGGCGCCGCGACGAGACCGATTGCGAGCGCGGCGACGACGGCACCGACCCACGACCTTGCCCGTGCTGTGCACATCGGCACTCCTGCTTCCTCCCCGCTCGAAAATGGCGCCGTAATGTACCACCTCCGGCACGATTCCCGTCGTGCGTTGCCGGTTCCTCAGTGATGCGGCAGGAGGTCCATGTAGACGAACGTCGCGTTGAGGATCGGGTGGCGCTTGTAGCCGAGGACCCACGGCCTGATCATCTCATTGCTGATTGGCGAGACCTCGAGGCTCCAGGCGCCGTCGACCTGCGCCTGGCGCGTCATGTCGATGTACAGGTGCTCGCGCTCGGGCGAATCGGGCGGAAGCTCGCGCGATTTCTCGTACATCGAGTCGAACGACTTCGACTGGTAGCAACCATTGTTGCTCTGCCCGGTGTTCGGCCCGTAGAGGAGCTGCATGAAATCGTCGCCGTCCGGATAGTCGGCCGACCACGCCTGGCCCCACATCATCAGGTGGCAGGCGCGCGCCCCCTTGACCTGATCGGAGAACTTGCCCTGCTCGAACACGATGCGCAGGCCGATCGCGTCCATCGACCGCTTCCACAGCTCGTCGCTCTCGCGATCGATCACCGTCGTGCCGGTCGCCATCCGCAGCGTCAGCGGCTTGCCGTCGGGGAGCGTGCGATAGCGGTCGGGCCCCTTGCGGTAGCCGTAGTAGTCGAGGAGCTCGTTCGCGAGCTCAGGGTCGTACTGGTTGACGTTGCGATAGGCGGGGTCGAAGCCGACGACTCCCGGAGGAATCGGCATCTGCGCCTGCACCGCCTGACCCTTGCGCAACACGCGGATATCGTCGGCGATATCGTAGCCCATGATGATTGCGCGCCGCAGCGCGATCTTCTCCTTCGAGAAGCCGGCGAGCAGCGGATCGCGGAAGTCGAGCGCGACGTAGGTGATCGACGGCAACACCATCCGGTAGAGCTTCACACCCTCCGACGTCCATTTCGGCAGCAGGCGATTCTCCGCGTCGAGCGCCTGCGCGCGAAACGTCGCCGGGACGGCGAGCCGATCGAGCTCGCCGCGCTGGAACGCGAGCCACGCCGACTGGCTCTCCTCGATGATCGAGATCTCGACGCGGCCGATCTGCGGGATCGTCTTGCCCTTCATCGCGGCGATGACTGCCGTGTCCCACGCCTCGCCGCTCGACTCGAAGTCCCAGACCTCCTTTCGATAATCGGGATTGGCAACGAGCACGATCTTCGCCGCCCGGCGCCAATGCGCGAGCATGTACGGTCCGGTGCCGACCGGGTGCGCTTCGAGGTCGTTGCCGTACTTCTCGACCACTTCGCGCGCCATCGCCCCGAACGACGTGTGCGCGAGCGTATAGAGGAGCAGGTAATCGGGACGCTTCAGCTCGAAGCGCAGCGTGTAGCGATCGACGGCTTCGATGCCGGGGATCTTCGCGTCGTAATCGAACTTCCCGGTCTTCTTCGCCGCTTCGATCTCGCGGTCGAGCCCGACGAAGCGATCCTGCACGAGGAACGCCCACGGCGAGCGATTGGCCGGATCGGCGAAGCGCTCGAACGTGTACACGTAATCCTCGGCGGTGAGCTCGCGCGGCCTGCCGCCGAACGCCGGATCGGGGGTGAAATGGATCCCGTGCTTCAGGTGGACCACGTAGACGCGGCCATGGTCGGAGATCTCGGGCATCGATGCGGCAGTCATCGGTACGATCTTCGCCGGTCGCGCGAGGTAGTCGTACGTATAGAGGCGGTCGAAGATCGCCTCGTCGACGGTCGCCGAGTAGGTGTCGGACACACGCACCGGATCGAAGCCGGTCTCGGCGGCGGGAAATGCGATGCGGAGAACCTTCGCCGGATCGGCGGCGCGCGCCGCCGAAGCCTGGATTGCGGCTATCGCGACGGCGGCAACGACGGCCACCAGGGCCCGCGCTGCTGGCCACGCGACAGTCGCGACAACGGCTGCGGCCGCGATGCGCCGCGTCACCGTCCGCACTGCCGCGTTGCGCGAGCGCCGACGCCGGTCATGAAATCGGGAGCGACCTTTGCATGGGCCGCAGGATAGGGCACGCATTCCGCTTCCTGCAAGCGATCGACGCGCAGCCGCAGCGGCGAACTGGGATACGATCGCGGCTTCCCTCCGCAGCGGCACGCCCGATGCACTCGCGATGAACAAGCCGGCATTCTGGGACGAGGCGATCCGCCACCTCGGTACCCGCGACCGCGTCCTCGCCAGGCTGATCGCCGCCTATCCTGGAATGCACCTGACGCGGCGCGGTGATCCGTTCACGACGCTTGCGCGCTCGATCGTCGGCCAGCAGATCTCCGTCAAGGCGGCACAGTCGATATGGGACCGTGTGGTCCGGGCGTGCACCGAGCGCGGCGCCGGGCGAGTCGACTCGCCGCACCTCGATCCCCGGCGCGTGCAGCGAAAGCGACTCGACTCGCTGCGGCGCTGCGGCCTCTCGACAAGCAAGGCGACCTACATTCGCGACCTCGCCCGCCACTTCGCGACGGCGCGACTCGACCCCGCGAACTGGCCGGCGCTCGACGACGAGGCATTGATCGAGGCACTGGTCGAGGTGAAGGGCATCGGCCGCTGGACCGCCGAGATGTTCATGATGTTCCACGAGCTGCGCCCGAACATCCTGCCGGTCGATGACCTCGGCTTGCAGAAGGCCGTCGCGATGCACTATTTCGATGGCGAGCGGCCGACGAAGGACGAGCTCCGCGCACTCGGCGAGTGCTGGCAGCCCTACCGCAGCGTCGCGACGTGGTACCTGTGGCGCGCGCTCGACCCCGTGCCGGTGGAGTACTGAGGCGCGTCGGATCGCACGTCGCGGCGCGTCGCGGCCTTCGATCGCCGAGTACGCGGCCGCACTGTGATCGCCGGTCGCCGCGCGCTGCAGTCGCCCGCAGTTCTCGGCCACGAGACCCGGGGTGCGGTACGCCCCGCGGAGCGCCTGAGGCGCAGTCGTCGGAAGCGGGTGGCGCGAGCGAGCACTGCAGAACTCCACGCGTAGTGCCGATGCACACCTTGCGAAGCCGCGCCGGGACCCGCTCGACGACGAGGGTTGCGCCGCCGAAGCTCTGCGGGACGTACCGCACCCCGGGTCTCTGGCTAGCAGCGCCCGCGACTACGGCGCGCGGTTGCGGTGCGCCGGTGGTGCGCGCTCAGCGCAGCACGCCGTCGATGAGATGCAGCGTGCGGTCCGTGCGCGCGGCGAGGTCCGCATCGTGCGTGACGATGACGAGCGCCGTCCCGTTCGCACGATTGAGCTCCAGCATCAGCTCGAACACCGCCTCCGCATTGCCACGGTCGAGGTTGCCGGTTGGCTCGTCCGCGAGCACGCAGCGCGGCTCGGTGACGAGCGCACGTGCGAGGGCGACGCGTTGCCGCTCGCCGCCCGACAGCTCGCCCGGCAGATGGCGGGTGCGCGGTGCGAGTCCGACGCGCTCCAGCATCGCCCGCGCGCGCTCGTTCGCTTCCGCCTTCGCGAGCCTGCGGATCACGAGCGGCATCGCGACGTTTTCGAGCGCGGTGAACTCGGGCAGCAGGTGGTGGAACTGGTAGATGAAGCCGAGCGCCCGGTTGCGCAGGCGCCCGCGCGCCGCCTCGGAGAGCGACGCGAAGTCACGGCCGTCGACCACGACGCTGCCGCCACTCGGGGCATCGAGGCCACCGAGCAGGTGAAGCAGCGTGCTCTTCCCCGAGCCCGACGCCCCGACGACCGCGACGCGCTCGGCGGGCGCGACATCGAGGTCGATGCCGAGCAGCACGTCGACGTCGAGCGATCCGTTCGCATAAGTCTTCCGCAATCCGCGGCAGGCGACGATCGGACCCACGCCGGCGTCACTCATAGCGCAGCGCTTCGGCGGGGTTCACGCGCGCCGCGCGAAAGCTCGGATAGAGCGTCGCGACCAGCGCGAGCACCAGCGCAATCACCGCGATCGTGATCACGTCGCCGCGCTCGAGCTGCGAAGGAAGGTCGCTGATGTAGTAGACGCTCTTGTCGAGAAACTGGATGCGGAAGGTGCGCTCGATCCACGGCACCACGGTCTCGATGTTGAGCGCGAGCGTGACGCCGCCGACGACGCCGATCAGCGTGCCGATGAGGCCGATCAACGCCCCCTGGATCACGAAGATCGACATCACCGACGACGGTGCCGCGCCGAGCGTGCGCAGGATCGCGATGTCCGCGCGCTTGTCGGTCACCACCATGACCTGCGCCGACACGATGTTGAACGCCGCGACCGCGACGATCAGCGTCAGGATGATGAACATCACGCGCTTCTCGATCGCCACCGCGCGGAAGAAGTTCGCGTGGTTCTGGGTCCAGTTGCGCACCTCGACGTCACCGGGAAGAATCGGCTGCAGCGCGCGCGAGACCTCGGGTGCCACGAACATGTCGTCGAGCTTCAGGCGCACGCCGGTCGCTCCGGGCTGGCGGTAGAGCTTCTCGGCATCCTCGATGTTGATCAGTGCGAGGCCGCTGTCGAACTCGTACATGCCGATCTCGAAGATCCCGCTCACCTTGAACGTCTTGAGACGCGGCAGCGTGCCGGCCGGCGTGACGGTCCCCTGCGGAGTGATCGCGACGACGCTGTCGCCGACTTCGACGCCGAGTGCGCGCGCGAGCTCGGCGCCGAGCACGATGTTGAAGCTGCCGGGGGTGAGCGAGGCGAGCGAGCCGCGCCGCATGTGCGTCGCGATGTCCTCGACCCGATCTTCCTGCGCTGGATCCACACCCCGCAGCAACGCGCCGCGATTGACGTCGCCCTCGGAGAGCATCGCCTCGCCGGTTACGTACGGCGCGGTCGCCACGACGTGCGGATTGCGGCGCGCCAGCGCGGCGATCGCCGGCGCATCGGCGAGATCGGGGAAGCCGCGGATCTCGACGTGCGCCGCAACCGACAGGATCCGGTCGCGAAGCTCCTGCTGGAAGCCGTTCATCACCGACAGCACGACGATCAGCGCGGCGACGCCGAGGGCGATGCCCGCCATCGAGATCAGCGCGATGAACGAGATGAACGCGTTGCGGCCCGAGCCCTTGCGGGCGCGCGTGTAGCGGAGGCCGACGGCCAGTTCGTAGGGCGACACGTGAGGGTGGCGAAGCGCGGCGATTATCGCACGGAGGCTCCGCGCATCCGGCGCATCGTCGTTCTGCGACGCATCGACGTTCTGCCAGAATGGCGGCAACTCGTGTCAAACACTCGTTCCCGCCAATCCGTCAGGACGCTCGTCGTCGTCGCACCCGGGCTTCTCGCGCTGCCCGACGATGCGCTCGCGCGCTCCCTCGGCCTTGCGCGCCTCGCCGGTTTCGCAGCGAGTCCGGTCATCGAAGCGCGAGGCATCGAAGCGGCGACGGCTGCCGCGGTCGGATACCGCGGCGCGCCGACGCCGCTGATGGCGCTCGGCGCCGGTCTCGACCCCGCGGATCGCTGGGTGATGCACGCCGACCCGCTGCAGGTCGAGATCGGCGCGACCGACGTCATCGTCGCCGCGCGCGTCGACGACCTCGACATCGACGAGGCGCGTACGCTCGCCGCCGATATCAGCGAGCTCATTGCGTACACGGGCATACGGATCACGGTCGCGCGCCCCGACCGCTGGTTCGCACTCTCGGACGGAGACTTCGCAGCCGACGCCCTCCCCGTCGACGCGATCATCGGACATGGCCTGCGGGACGAGCTCCGTCGCGACGAAGGCGCGCGCGTCCTGGCGCGCATGCGCGGCGAAATCGAGATGCTGCTGCATGAGCACCCGGTCAACTGCGCGCGCCGGAACCGGGATGTTGCGGCCGTCGACAGCGTCTGGCTGTGGGGCGGCGGACGCGGGTCCGCGACGGCCGACGAGCTCGAAGCGCGCACCGTCGATGCGCATCCGGGACGTGCCGGCGATCTCGCGCGAGGACTCGCGATCGCCTCGGGTGGCCGCATCGTCGCACCGGGTCAGCCTGGCGAATCGCCCGCTGCCACGCTCGTCGTGACCGAGCCGCTGAGGAGCGAAGCCGATCTCGACGCATTCACCCAAGGTGTCCTCGCGTCCGCGCTCGCGCGTCTCGACGCGCGCCGCACCGACGAGCTCGTCCTGGTCGCCGACGGATCCGGACGCGCGGCCACGTGGCGAGCCCGCGCGCCCGGTGTGATCCGGCGTCTCGAGCTTCTCGTCCGCGGCACCCGCTTCGTCCGCCCGTGAACCTCGTCGGCCGATGAACATCGTTCGCCGGGTGCCAGGACCTGCGGCCCACGCCCTCGAAGCGGCCGGCGTGCCGCCGGTGCTCGCGCGCCTCTATGCGGCACGCGGCGTCGCTTCGGCAAGCGAGCTCGACCTTGGGCTCGCCAGGCTCCCCGACTTCGCCGGCCTCCTCGGCGTCGATCGCGCCGCCGAGCGTCTGGCTCGGGCCATCTCCGCCCGCGAGCGCATCCTCATCGTCGCCGATTACGACGCCGACGGCGCGACCGCGTGCGCGGTCGGCGTCCGCGGACTTCGTGCGCTCGGTGCCGAGGTCGACTTCCTGGTGCCGAACCGCTTCGAGTTCGGTTACGGACTGACGCCCGAGATCGTCGCAGTCGCCGCCACGAGGCGCCCCGACCTCCTGATCACCGTCGACAACGGCATCGCCAGCCTCGACGGAGTCGCCGCAGCCGCCACGCGCGGCATCGACGTGATCGTCACCGACCACCATCTTCCCGGCCCGGAGCTCCCCGCCCCGGCAATCATCGTCAATCCGAACCAGCCGGGCTGCGGCTTCGCATCGAAGAACGTCGCCGGCGTCGGCGTGATGTTCTATGTGCTGTGCGCGCTACGCGCACGGCTGCGCGATTCGGGCGCGCTGCCATCCCGCGGTGGACCCAACTTCGCGGCGCTCCTCGATCTCGTGGCACTCGGCACCGTCGCCGACGTCGTGCCGCTCGATCACCTGAATCGCATTCTCGTCCGGCAGGGGCTCGACCGGATGCGTTCCGGTAACGCGAACGCCGGAGTGAGGGCGCTCTTCGACGCAGCGGGACGCGACATCCGCGACGCGTGCGTTGCCGACCTCGGCTACGCGGTCGGGCCGCGCCTCAATGCCGCCGGGAGGCTCGCCGACATGTCGCTCGGCATCCGCTGCCTCGTCGCCGACGATGACGCCGAAGCGCAATCGCTCGCAGGCGGGCTCGACCGCCTCAATCGCGAGCGGCGCGAGGTCGAGGCCTCGATTCAGGAGGATGCCGAAGCGCTCATCGCTTCGCTGGGGCCGGTCGCCGGCGACGCGTGGACGCTTTGCCTTCACGACCCCCGATGGCATCAGGGCGTCATCGGCATCGTCGCGTCGCGCCTCAAGGATCGCTACCACCGCCCGACGCTGATCTTCGCCGGGGCCCGTGACGGCGAGCTGCGCGGCTCCGGACGCTCGATCGAAGGCTTCCATCTGCGCGATGCAATCGACGTCGTCGCGAAACGCGAGCCGGGGACCGTGCTGCGCTTCGGTGGCCACGCCTTCGCTGCCGGTGTGTCGATCGCCCCCGACGGGCTCGCGAAGTTCGCTGCCGCGTTCGAAACCGCCGCGCGCGAAGCGCTGTCGCCCTCGGCGCTGCGTCGCCATCTCGACAGCGACGGCGAGCTCGCCCCCGGCGACATCACGCCCGAGCTCTGCGCGGCGCTGCGCGAGGGGGTCTGGGGACGATCGTTCCCGCCGCCGGCGTTCGATGGCGTATTCGACGTGCTCGCCCAGCGCAGCGTCGGCATCGGCCACGCGAAGCTCGCGCTCGCACATCGCGGCGAGCGCTACCACGCGATCGCGTTTAGACAGCCGCTTCCGCTCCCGCCGCGGATTCGTGCCCTTTATCGCCCCGAGGTGAACGAGTGGAACGGCACTTCCCGGATCGAGCTCGTGATTCTCGATTGCCATGCGGCATAGGAGGACGCCGAAGTTGCGGTTCTGCTGCCGTCCGAGGCGCGATTTTCTGCAGCGCAATACCGCGGCCTCATAGCGCAAGATATTGAAAGGCAATGCTTAACTGATGCATTTCTCGATAGTGGCGGCAACGCAACAAACTATCGCCAAAGACCGGATATTCCTTGTGCGACGCAATATATTGCGCTAGATTACATGCCAATTTTTGCACCGCACCGATCCTCCGCCGACCGGCTGACCGCCCGAAGGAATCAATCCATGCGTCTTTCCGACAAAGTTTCGATCATCACCGGCGCAGGTCAGGGAATCGGTCGCGCGACCGCCCTCAAGTTCGCCTCGGAGGGAGCGAAAGTCGCCGTGTGCGACATCAACGCTGCCGCGATCGAGGACACGGTGCGCACGATCCTCGATGACGGCGGCACCGCCGCCGGCTTCACCGTCGACGTGACCGACAAGGAGAGCATCGCGAGGATGGTCACGGCGGTGATGGCGAAGTGGGGACGCATCGACACGCTGGTGAACAACGCCGGCATCGTCCAGGACGCGCAGTTCAAGAAGATGACCGACGAGCAATTCGAGCGCGTCATCGACGTCAACCTCAAGGGCGTCTACCACTGCACGAAGGCGGTGGTCGACATCATGCTCGAGCAGAACTCGGGGGTGATCCTCAATGCGTCGTCGATCGTCGGCCTGTACGGCAACTTCGGGCAGACCAATTACGCCGCGACCAAGTTCGGCGTGATCGGGATGGTCAAGACCTGGGCGCGCGAGCTCGGTCGCAAGGGCATTCGCGCCAACGCGATCTGTCCCGGCTTCATCGAGACCCCGATCCTCTCGTCGATCCCCGACAAGGTGATCAAGATGATGGAGGACAAGGTGCCGATGGGCCGTCTCGGCAAGCCCGAGGAGATTGCCAACACCTACGCCTGGCTCGCCTCCGACGAGGCGTCCTACATCAACGGCGCCGTCATTGAAGTCTCCGGCGGCTGCACTATTTGATTAGATTGTCGCGGTACGCGTGCACGCCGGCAGAAGTGAGCGCCTGCGCGCGCAGTGTCGCAATCGTCCTGGCGTCGATCGGTGCAGGGCTTCCGGTCGCCGCATTGCCCCACGCTGAGCGCACGTAGTTGACCACCGCGGCGATCTCGGCATCGTCGAGATGCCCGAACGGCGGCATCGTCGCGGAATAGCTCGCATCGCCGACCTCGATCGGGCCGGTGAGCCCGAACAGCACGACCCGCGCGGGCAGGCCGGCGTCCTTCGCAAGGTCGGGATTACCCGCAAGCGCCGGATAGATCCCCGGCTGTCCTTTGCCTTCGAGACCGTGGCATCCCGAGCAGTTCTCCTCGAACACGTGGCGACCGCTCACCGAAGCGCCCGACGCTGGCGTGGCTCGCCCGCCGGGAGCCCCGGCCGACGACGCGGTGGCGGGCGGCGAATTGGGCCCCAGGTAAGTCGTGAGGTAGGTGAGGATCGCCGCTTCGTCGGCGGGACTCAGCGTAAGGCCGTAGTCTTTCATTCCGGCGAGGGTCGACTTCCACTGCGCGGGAAGGAGCCCCTTTGCATCGACGATGTACTGCAGATCGTGACAGGTCTGGCAGCGAGCGTAGACGAGGTTCGCGCCGGGCCCGGCGGGGAGCGTGATACCTGCCGCCTGCGCGGCGATGACCCACACCGACCACGCGAGCGCTAGCGCCGCGATGAATTGCGCCGTCGTCCGCTCGTCAGGCAACCTGGAACGCGACCTTGTCGACGCCGTGCCAGTCCCAGCCGCCGGGGTTCCACGTCGTGAGGCCGTCCATCGGCTGTGACCGGCCCCAGGCATCGGTCGCGCGCACCCAGACTTCGTGCGCACCCGCGGAGAGCGAGACGCGCGTCTGCCAGTGGTGCCACGCCGTCGCGCCGTCCGACGAATCGACTTCCGTCGCGATCCACGAGCGCCCCTGATCGACCGAGACGCGCACCTCGGTGATCGGCACCACACCATCGTTCCACGCGACGCCCTTCAACTCGACGTTGCCGGCCCTGACCGTCTGCCCGGCAAGCGGCGCGAACACGACGCTCATGATCGCGAAACCGTAGGTCGGCACCGTGTTCTGCTGCGTCATGTCCTGCGTCGTGAACTTTCCGGGCTCGACCGGCTCGAGCGGCATCCGGTAGGTCTTCTGCATCAGCGCGCTCGGGTTCTCGCGATCCATCAGCATGAGATCGGTGACCCACTTGACGTTCATGTTGCCGTAGTAGCCCGGGATGATGAGCCGCACCGGGCCGCCGTGGACCGTCGGGATCGGCTCGCCGTTCATCTTGAGCGCGAGGATCGCGTTGTCGAGCTGCGGGGCCGTGAGGCGATAGCTCTTGATCAGGTCGGCCCCGCCCGCGACGGGTGGCACGTCCTTGCCGTTCGCGCTCAAATACGTAACGCTCGGATCGGGACCGAGCTCGAGGCTCTTCAGGAGGGGCATCAGCGGCACGCCCTCCCAGGTGAGATTGCCCATGCCGCCGTGCTTCCAGCCCGAGCCCGGCGTCTTCCCCTTCGCCCAGTAGTACGACCTGCCGTTCCCGGCGCACTGCATGACCGAGATCCGCTTCACCTGGTCCATCTTCGCAAGGTCGGAGACCTTGATCGTCTTCGGCCGCTGCACGAGCCCCGACACCAGAATCGTCCAGTCCTGGGTCGTCGCGGCGCTCGCCGGGGCAGTCGTCGCGACCCAGCCCCCGTCGAGATCGATCGGGAAATGAAGCCGGTTGTATAGGATTTCCTTAGGCGTGAACTGATGCTCGCGCAGGACGTCGAGCGGGGTCTCCATCACGCCGAGCTTCGCGTTGTGGACGATCATCTTGTCGCTCTTGCCGGGGATGACGCTCGATGCCAGCGGAGCGTCGGCGGCGAAGGCCCGGCGCACTGACTCCGGCAGCGGAAGCAGTCCCGCCGCGCCGGCTGCGCCCGCCATCTGCAGGAACCTGCGACGATCGATCGAACGGACGAATGAGGCTGCCATGAGGCTCCTCATATCGTGATGAATCGCGCCATTCTGCGTGCGCGATGCAGGGATTCTATCGTGACCGGATATCTGACACCACCCCGCGAGCGCCCTGCGAGCGCTTCGACGTGCGCCGATGTCCTGACGCTGCGTCGCCGCGGACGAAGCCGCGACGCGCCGCATCCGGCGTGGAGGGCCCCGAGGCCCGCGGCGATTCGCGGGTATGATTGCACCGGCCCCATGTCCAACATGCGCTCACCGAACGCGTTCGCCCATCCGGGCTGTGCGGGTCGCTCCGCAGGCGGGCACTCGCCCCGGCTTGTCGGAGCAGCGGTGGCGTTGGCGGCCGTCGCCTGCCTCTTCGGGACAACCGCCGCGCGTGCCGAGACGATCGGCGGCAATCCCGGCCCGGCGCACAACTACGTGT
>DASVWR010000100.1:0-3561 GCA_036393115.1 Casimicrobiaceae bacterium | reverse complement strand
CACCGTGCTGTCGAGCGGATTGATGCTCTCGACGAAGACCACCAGGTTGGCGCGCGGAAATTCGCGAAACAGGCCGGGGGTGACGACCGAGATGTCCTGCCGCGCCTTCATCTGCTGCTCGAACTCGACCTTGTGCCGCTCGGCCCAGGGCGAGAGGAAGAGCGACAGCACGACGATCGCGGCGAGGAACGGTGTCGCGAACAGCAGGATCGGGCGCAGCCAGGCGGTGAGCGATTGCCCCGACGTAAACCAGACAATCATCTCGCTGTCGCGATACCAGCGCGAAAGTGTCAGCAGGACGGTCAGGAACAGCGCAACCGACAGCAGGATATTGAAGTAAAAGAGCGCGCTGAAGCCAAGCAGCGTCAGGATCCCTTCCGGCGCCACCACGCCTCCGGCGGCATCGGCGAGCAGCCGCAGCACGAGGTTGGTGAACAGGATGGCGAGCAGGATCAGAAACAGCCCGACCGCGGTGGCCGTGAGCTCGCGGACGAGGCTCCGCCTGAAGATCATGACGACGGGAAACTTTGACTTTTCAGGGGCCTTTTGCCGATAATGCGCATCTGACGCTCATGCGGCATAAAATCGAGATTGGCAACCGGCGGGGAGCACGATGGAATTTACCATAAAAAGCGGCAGTCCCGAGAAGCAGCGCAGCGCTTGCGTCGTCGTCGGCGTCTTCGACAACCGCAAGCTGTCGCTGTCGGCGGAGCTGATCGACCGTGCCTCGAACGGCTACATCAGCGAGATCATCCGGCGCGGCGACATGGAGGGAAAGCTCGGCGCGACGCTGCTCCTGCACAACGTCCGCGGCACGCTCGCCGACCGCGTGCTTCTCGTCGGCCTCGGCAAGGAACGCGATTTCCGCGACCGCGAGTTCCGCCAGTCGATCCGCAGCGCGGTCAAGCTGCTGAACGAGACCGGGTCCTACGAGGCGGTGATCTACCTCACCGAGGAGAAGGTGAAGCGGCGCGAAGTCGCCTGGCGGGTCGAGCATGCGGTGGTCGTTGCGATGGATGCGGTCTATCGCTTCGAGCAGATGAAGAGCGAGCCCGCGGAGGTGCGCCGGCCGCTGCGCAAGCTCACGCTGTCGGTGCCGCAGCGATCCGACCTCGCTGCCGGCGAAGCCGCCGCGGCGCGCGGCCTCGCGATCTCCCACGGCGTCGATTTCACCAAGGATCTCGCCAATCTGCCCGGCAACGTGTGCACGCCGCGCTACCTCGCCGAGCGCGCGCAGGAGCTCGCGCGGGAGTTTCCGGCAATCAAAGTGACGGTGCTCGAGCGTCCGCAGATCGAGGAGCTCGGCATGGGCTCGTTCCTGTCGGTGACCAACGGCAGCGTCGAGCCGCCGCGGTTCATCGTCCTCGAGTACGACCAGTCGCAGAAGAAGCAGAAGCCGCTGGTGCTCGTCGGCAAGGGGATCACGTTCGACTCCGGCGGCATCTCGATCAAGCCGGCGGCCGACATGGACCACATGAAATTCGACATGTGCGGGGCGGCCTCGGTGCTGGGCGCGTTTCGCGCGATCGCCGAGATCGGGCCGAAGCTCGCGCTGGTCGGGCTCATTCCGACCTGCGAGAACATGCCGTCCGGCAGCGCGACGCGTCCGGGCGACATCGTGAAGTCGATGTCGGGGCAGACGATCGAGATCCTCAACACCGACGCCGAGGGAAGGCTGATCCTCGCCGACGCGCTGACTTACGCCGAGCGCTACGAGCCCGAGGCAGTCGTCGACGTCGCGACGCTCACCGGCGCGATGGTCGTCGCGCTCGGCCACGTCGCCTGCGGCGTGTTCAGCAACAGCGATACGCTGGCGCGCGCGCTGCTCGCCGCCGCCGACGACGCCTATGACCGCGGCTGGCAGATGCCGCTGTGGGAGGATTACCAGGAAGGGCTCGCCAGCAATTTCGCCGATTTCGCCAACGTCGGCACGCGCGCCGGCGGCAGCATCACTGCCGCCTGCTTCCTGTGGCGCTTCACGCGCAAGTATGATTGGGCGCACCTCGACATCGCCGGAATCGCGTGGAACGAGGGCAAGGAGAAGGGCGCGACCGGGCGTCCGGTGCCGCTGCTCACGACCTGGATCCTGGGCCGCGAGAGCAGCGCGTGAGCGATGACCGCAATCGACTTCTACAGCCGCGTCGCCGACCCGCTGCGACTGGCGGCGAAACTCGTCGCCAAGGCAGTCGGGCAGCACGGAAGCGCCCGCGTCCTCACCGCTGACGCCGCGTCGACGGTCGCGCTGGACCGCCTGCTCTGGCAGGAGTCCGACGTCTCGTTCGTGCCGCATTGCCGCCTCGGCCATCCGGACGCGAGCGAGACCCCGGTGCTGATCGACGACTCGCGCGAGCACGCCGGGCCGGCCGCGGTGCTGATCAACCTGCACCCCGAGCCGCCGCCCTTCTTCAGCCGCTTCGAGCGCCTGATCGAGATCGTCGGTGCGCGCGAGGACGAGCTCGCCGCCGGGCGAGCGAGGTTCCGCTACTACCGCGAGCGCGGCTACGCAATCCAGAACCACGATCGCGCGGGGTACGACTGATGCCCACGGCGCGCGAGCTGCTCGAGCAGGCCGACGCGCTGATGCGGCGCAACCGCCGCGACGACGCCGTCACCGCGTTGCCCTCCGCCGAAGCGACCGACGATCCGCTGCGCGGCCTGCTGCCCGACCTGCCGACGCCGGACGACGTGCACGCGATCGACGCCGGCGCGCCGTTGACACCGACGGTGATTCTTCCGAACGACGGCGACGACTGGCTCGCGTCACTCGCCGATCTGCCGATCCTCACCGACGTCGTCGAGATCGGACCCGACGCCCTCGTCGCACCAGCACCCCCGGACGCAGCGCCGAGCGACGCCGCAGCGCCGAGCGACGCCGCTGATGAGGGTGCCGCGTCCGGCGAGAATCCGGCCCCGCTGCACGATCTACCACTGGCGGAGCCGCCGGTGCGCGCAACGGAAGCGCAGCCCGCCGCCGACCAGTCGGCGGCCGACTGGTCGGCGCTCGCCGAGGAGATTCGCGCGCAGGTCCTCCAGCGGCTCGATCTCTTCACCGACACCGGGCTGCGCGAACAGCTCGGCGCGCATCTGATGCCGATCGTCGAGCGTGCGAGCGCCGAGCTCGTCGACACGATCAATCGCCAGGTCGGCGAGCTTGTCAGGAGCTACGTCGCCGAGGCGATCGAGCGCGAGATCGAGGCCTGGCGCAGTCGCGGCGCCTGATCCGCGTCGAGCGGTCGTTCGCTGCACTGCAGCGAGACCGGTCCCGGCCGGCGCTTTGGAACCATGTCGCAACAGGACTAATATCCCTGTGTCGCCGGGATCGCCCGGCTCGCCCACGGGAGAGTCGATCGCATGGCCACCTCAGCCGCCGCATCCAACGCGACCATCGCCGCTCGCGTCGATCGCCTTCCGTCGTCGCGATACGTCCGCTACCTGATCCTGCTGCTCTCGCTCGGCGGCTGCTTCGAGTTCTACGACCTCTTCTTCACCGCCTATATCGCGCCGGGATTGTTCAAGAGCGGCATCTTCACCGCGACGACCAGGGCGCTCTTCGGCATGCAG
>DASVWR010000099.1:0-12021 GCA_036393115.1 Casimicrobiaceae bacterium | reverse complement strand
GGGCCGCGTCGCGAAGCCCGGCGTGCACGTGGCACCCGCCGGCATCACGCTGCGCGAGCTCGTCGACGAGTACTGCGGCGGCATGCTGCCGGGCCACGAGCTCTACGGCTACCTGCCCGGAGGCGCATCGGGGGGGATTCTTCCCGCGTCACTTGCCGACGTCCCGCTCGACTTCGACACGCTGCAGCCGCACGGATGCTTCATCGGCTCGGCGGCGGTCATCGTGCTCTCGCAGCACGACCGCGCGCGCGACGCGGCGCTCAACCTGATGCGCTTCTTCGCCGATGAGTCCTGCGGGCAGTGCACGCCGTGCCGCGTCGGCACCGAGAAGGCCGCACGCCTGATGGCAAAGCCCGCGTGGGACAAGCCGCTCCTCGACGACCTCGCGCAGGTGATGCTCGATGCGTCGATCTGCGGCCTCGGGCAGGCGGCGCCCAACCCGCTCACCAGCGTGTACCGTTATTTTCCGCAGGAGCTCACTCCTGCATCGACCGAGGCGAAGTCATGAACGCGCCGCACGATGCGCTCGCCGCGCAGCAAACCATCACCTTCCGTCTGAACGGGGCCGCGATCGACGCGTTTCCCGGCGAGACCATCCTGCAGGCCGCCGACCGCTTCGGAGTCTCGATCCCGCGCCTCTGCTACAAGCCCGGCTACCGCGCCGACGGCAACTGCCGCGCGTGCATGGTCGAAATCAAGGGCGAGCGCGTGCTGGCGCCGTCGTGCTGCCGCGCGCCGGCCGCAGGCATGGAGGTGACGAGCGACAGCGCGCGTGCGCGCCGCTCGCAGAAGCTGGTCGTCGAGATGCTCGCTTCCGACGTTCCCGAGAAGCTCCGCAAGTCGGATTCTGAGCTCGCGTTCTGGCAGCGCGCGCTCGCGATCGGCAGGCCGCGCTTCGAAGCGCGCGCGCAACCCGCTCCCGACCCTTCGCACCCGGCGATGTCGGTCAATCTCGACGCGTGCATCCAATGCACGCGCTGCGTGCGCGCCTGCCGCGAAGAGCAGGTGAACGACGTCATCGGCTACGCTTTTCGCGGCGCACATTCGAAGATCGTATTCGACCTCGACGATCCGATGGGGGCATCGTCGTGCGTCGGCTGCGGCGAATGCGTGCAGGCGTGCCCGACCGGCGCGCTCGCGCCGGCACACGACGCGTACACGCAGCCGATCGACCGCGAAGTCGACTCGCTGTGTCCGTACTGCGGCGTCGGCTGCCAGATCACCTACCACGTGAAAGACAACCGCATCGTCCACGTCGAGGGCCGTAATGGGCCCGCCAATCACGATCGGCTCTGCGTCAAAGGCCGCTTCGGCTTCGACTACGTGTCGCATCCGCAGCGCCTGACGAAGCCGCTGATCCGTCGCGACGGTATCGCGAAATCGGCGACGTTCGCCGTCGATCCGTCCAATCCGCTCGCCGCGTTCCGCGAGGCGAGCTGGGAGGAAGCGCTGGCTCGAGCGGGTGGCGCGCTGAAGCGGATCCGCGACAGGGACGGACCTGCGGCGCTCGCCGGCTTCGGCTCGGCCAAGGGGAGCAACGAGGAGGCGTACCTGTTCCAGAAGCTCGTCCGCACCGGCTTCGGCACCAACAACGTCGATCACTGCACACGCCTGTGCCACGCGTCGTCGGTCGCTGCGCTCCTCGAAGGCATCGGCTCGGGCGCGGTATCGAACCCTGTGAAGGATGTGCTGAAGGCCGACGTCGTCCTCCTGATCGGCGCCAACCCGGTCGTCAACCACCCGGTGGCTGCGACGTGGATCAAGAACGCGGTGAAGCGCGGCACGAAGCTGATCCTCGCCGACCCGCGCCGTTCCGAGCTTGCGCGCCACGCGACGTACTACCTGCAGTTCAAGCCCGACAGCGACGTCGCGATGCTGAACGCGATCATGCACACGATCGTCACCGAGGGGCTGGTCGCGAAGAGCTTCATCGACGACCGCACGAGCGGTTTTGATGCGTTGCGCGAGAACGTGCTGCGCTTCCCGCCCGAGGCGATGGCCGAGGAATGCGGGATCGACGCCGGCACGCTGCGCGAAGTCGCGAGACTCTTCGCGACGTCACGGGCCTCGATGATTTTGTGGGGCATGGGCATCTCGCAGAACGTGCATGGCACCGACAATGCGCGCTGCCTGATCGCGCTTTCGATGATGACGGGCCAGATCGGCCGCCCCGGAACCGGATTGCACCCGCTGCGCGGCCAGAACAACGTGCAGGGTGCGTCCGACGTCGGCCTGATCCCGATGGTGTATCCGGATTACCAGGCGGTGGGAAGCGGCGACGTGCGCGCGAAGTTCGAGGCGCTGTGGAAGACGACGCTCGATCCGCAGCCGGGACTCACCGCCGTCGAGATCATGAATGCGGTGCACGCCGGAACGATCCGCGGCATGTACATCATGGGCGAGAATCCGGCGATGTCCGACCCCGACATCGCGCACGTGCGGCAGGCGCTCGCCGAGCTCGAGATGCTGGTGGTGCAGGACATCTTCCTCACCGAGACCTGCTTCCATGCCGATGTCATCCTGCCTGCGTCGGCGTTCCCCGAAAAGACCGGAACCTTCACCAACACCGACCGCGCGGTCCAGCTTGCGCGCCCGGCGCTGAAGTCTCCGGGCGAGGCGCGCCAGGATCTCGACATCATCGTCGCGATGGCGCGCGAGCTCGGCCTCGACTGGCATTACAAACATCCGCGCGAAGTGTTCGAAGAGATGCGGCAGGCGATGCCGTCGATCGCCGGCATCACCTGGGATCGCCTCGAGCGCGAAAGCGGCGTCACCTACCCGTGCGAGAAGGTCGGCGATCCCGGCGAACCGGTGGTGTTCGTCGACGATTTCCCGACCGGCGACGGGCGCGCCAAGCTCGTGCCGGCGAAGCTCACCCCGCCGGGGGATCAGGCGGACGCCGAGTATCCGTTCGTGCTCATCACCGGGCGCCAGCTCGAGCATTGGCACACCGGCAGCATGACGCGTCGGAGCGACACGCTCGACACGATCGAGGCATTCCCGGTCGCGTCGGTGAATCCCGCCGATCTCGCCCAGCTCGGCGTCGCGCCGGGCGGTGCGATCACGGTCGCGTCGCGCCGCGGCAGCGTATCGCTGTACGCGCGCGCCGACGAAGGCTCACCGCGCGGAACCGTGTTCATCCCGTTCTGCTATTGGGAGGCCGCCGCGAATCTCCTCACCAGCCCGAGGCTCGATCCGTTCGGCAAGATTCCCGGGATGAAGTACTCGGCGGTGAAGGTGTCGGCGGGAGGCACACCCGTCGCGACGCGCGGGTATCAAAGCGCCCTCCAGAACATGTATGCGCCGAGCGCGTAGAGGAGAACCGCGAACGCACGGCGGAGCCTCTTCGCGTTCCAGCGGTGAGCCATCGCGGCGCCGAGCGGGGCGGTCGAAACGCTCGCGATGAGAAGCATCGCCATCGCGGGCAGGTACACGTAGCCGAGCGACCACGCCGGCAGTCCCGCCTGGCGCCATCCGGCGATCGCGTAGCCGATCGTCCCCACGACCGCGATCGGAAATCCAAGCGCCGCCGAGGTGGCGACCGCGTTCTGGATCCTGACGTTGTGATAGCCGAGGTAGGGAACCGTGATGAAGGCGCCCCCGGCTCCTGCGAGGCTCGAAACGATGCCGATTCCGGCCGCGACGCCGAAGAGAGCAGGCTTCCGGGGGAGCTCGGGCCCGGGCCGCGCGGCCCGCGCGACGATCATCCGTGTCCCCGCGGCCCAGGTGAATATACCGAGCAGCGCGGCCAGCACGCGCCCGGACAACACGGCAGCGATCTGCGGCCCGACGAACGAGCCCACGATGATGCCTGGGGCCATGGCAGTGACGACCCCCCCGAGAACGCCGCCTCGTCGTGCGTGCGCGCGTGCCGACGAGGCAGCGGTGAACATCATCGTCGCGGTCGACGTCGCGACTGCCAGGTGAACGACGTGCTTGGCGGGAAAGCCCCTTGCGCTGAACACGATCGTCAGCAGCGGAACCATCGACATGCCGCCGCCGATCCCGAGGAGCCCGGCGAGAAAGCCGACGATCGCGCCGAGCGCGAGCAGCACCGGGAGCATCGTCCAGTCCATGGCACGCGAGTATCGCAGAGCATGCCTATGCGGCGACGCGACGTCGCGTTGCCCGGGTTGCGCTTCGGCGTCAGCTTCCCTTGTCGATGAGCCTCTCGACGATATTCCACTCGGCGGGCGTCACCGGCGTGATCGACAGCCGGTTGCCCCGGCGCAGCGTGACCATTTCGCCGAGGCCGGGCGTCGTGCGCAGCTCCGCGACACGGACGAGCCGCGTCCTCCGCACGAGCTTCACGTCGACGTTGAACCAGCGCGGAGCGTCGCGCCTCGCCTTCGGATCGTAGTACGGACCCTTCGGGTCGAACTGCGTCGCGTCCGGATACGCGCGCTTGGACACCTCGACGATGCCCGCGATGCCGGGCTCGGAACAGCTCGAGTGGTAGAAGAAGGCCAGGTCGCCGACCTTCATGTCGTCGCGCATATAGTTGCGCGCCTGGTAATTACGCACGCCGAACCACGGCGTCGTGCGCTTCGGAGCTTTCGCGAGATCGTCGATCGAGAACTCGTCGGGCTCCGATTTCATGAGCCAGTGGCGCATGACTACAGCCGCACGAACTCCTTGCCCCGATTGCCGGCGACGAAACCGTTGAAGACCTCGTTCACCTGGTCCCAGGTCTTCAGCTTCTTCATGTTGCCGAGCCAGCGCTGGATATTGGGGTAAGCGGCGAAGTCGATCCCGATGACTTCGCCGAGCGAGACCAGTCCCGCGCCGAAATAGTCGGCGATGGTGATCTCGCTGCCGCAGAGATACGCGTTCTTCGGCCCGAGCCAGTGGTCGTTCAGCACCTGCAGCCAGCGCTTCGCACCCTGCTGCCCCCAGGCGATCGTGCCGGCGTGCGCCTCGTCGCTGCGCCGCTTGTGGTTCGGAAGAATCTGCGGGTAGACGAGGCCGTAGCCGAAGTCGCGGTAGAACTGCGTGTTCAGCCAGTCCATCACCTCGTTGACCCTGGCGCGCTTCTTCAGGTCCTTCGGGTACGACGGCAGGTCGTACTTGTCGGCAAGGTACTTGAGGATCGCCGAGCCTTCGCTGAGACGCAGCTCGCCGTCGTCGAGCATCGGCACGAGGCCGCATGGATTGATCGAGGCGTAAGGCTCCTTTCGATGGTCACCCTTCATGATGTCGACGAACACATCCTCGCACGCGATGCCGTTCTCGGCGAGAAAGAGCCGCACGGGGCGGGTTGCGGTCGATACCGGATGCATGTAGAGCTTCATGGTCTCTCCTCCCATGTGTGGATTGTGGATCGGAGCGCGACCGTGAAGCCGTGGCCCCCGCCTCCGGATGATCGTCAGCTCGGCGATGCCTCGCGCGCGCTGACGGCACTCTCCGTCGCTTTGCGCCCGGGAACCGGGACGATCATCGGCACCTCGGTCCGGTATAGCTCGTAAGCTTTGCCGTGATAACGGACGAGGTCGCGCTCCTCGAAGAACAACCCGATGAAGATGTAGCCGGTCGTCGCGAGCGCGAACAGCAGGTGCCCCTGCGACATGTGCGGCGTCGCCCAGAACGCGATCAGGAAGCCGAGCATGATCGGATGGCGTACGAAGTTGTAGAGCGCCTTCGTCTGAAACGGCAGGTGCGTGTACTCGGATCCTTGCGCCTGCAGCCAGACCTGGCGCAGGCCGAAGAGGTCGAAGTGGTTGATCATGAACGTCGACATGAGGACCAACAGCCATCCGAGCCAGAAGAGCGCCCACAGCACGAACGCGCCGACGGGACTGTCGACGCTCCAGATCTCGCCGGGTATCGGCTGCCATTTCCAGAGCAACAACGCGAGCAGCAGGCTCGAGAACAGCACATAGGTGCTCCGCTCGACCGGCCGCGGGACGAACTTCGTCCACCACGCCTTGAACCCCTGCCGCGCCATCACGCTGTGCTGGATCGCGAACAGGCCAAGCAGCACGACGTCGACGAGCAGGGCCTCGCCGAGCGACCCGGAAGCACCCGAATCGATCGACTTCGGCACGAGCAGGTTGCCGACGAATCCGATTGCGTAGAGGAAGCTTGCCAGGAACACGACATAGCTCACCACGCCGTACAGGAATCCGAGCAGGTTCATGACACCTCCTTTGGTTCCTCGAGAGCACGCATCGATGCGTTGCGGGAGATGCGCCGCTGCGACTCGACGACCCGCGAACGCGCATCGTGCTCTCGTCGACACCGCGAAGCAACGGAGTTTTCGGCACCCCCGAGCGCGCTCGCCGCGAGTGCATCTGCGACCGCGGTCGGCCAGGGCGTGCGCTCCGACCTAACCTCTTGATTGCCGGCGAGAATCCACGGCACCCTCGGCGAGGAGCGACTCGCCTGGGCGCACGCGCGTGAACTCCACCGGGACGAAGTCGAGAGTGAGCTCGCTGCCAGATTGCGCGACCCGCGTGTAAGCCGAGCGCGCGAGGTCGCCGGTCGCGGGGAAGTCGTCGCGGAAGTGTGCGCCGCGCGAATCCTCGCGGGCGAGCGCGGCGCGGGTGATCGCTCGGCTCACCGTGACGAGGCTGTCGAGATTCAGCCACTCGTGCCACGCGAGGTTGAAGGCGCGCGCATCGCCGCCGACGCCGGTTGCCGCTAGCGCGGCGGCGATCCGCTCGAGTGCGTCGATCGCGCGCGTGAGCGATGCCCGCGAGCGGACGATCCCGACGTCGTCCCACATTAGCGACTGCAGCGATTCGCGCAGCGCGTTGAGATCGCCGCCGCGGTGCGACAACGGCGCTTCGCAGTGCGCGATCGCCGCGGCAATCGCCGCCTCGTCCGCTGCGGGCGTGTCACCCGCAGTGGGGAGCCACGCGGCCACCTCGTCGCCGGCGATGCCGCCGAACACCGTCGAGTTGGCGACGCCGTTGCCACCGAGCCGGTTCGCGCCGTGCACGCCCCCGGTGTCCTCGCCTGCCGCAAACAGCCCGTCGAGCTGCGTGCGGCAACGGAGGTCGAATTCGACGCCGCCCATCATGTAGTGTGCGGTCGGCACCACTTCGACCCGCCCTCCGGCGAGATCGAAGCCGCAGTCGGCGCAGCGCTCGACCATCCCCTTGAACTGGCGGCGCACCGCATCCGCGCCGAGGTGGCTCATCGCGAGCCACACGCCGCCGTTTGGCGTCGTCGTTCCGGCGCGCATCTCGGCGAAGATCCCGCGCGAGACGATGTCGCGCGTCGCGCGCTCGCCGCGCGGGTCGACGCGGAGCATGAAGCGCTCGCCGGCGCCATTGAGGAGGTATCCGCCCGCGCCGCGCAGCCCCTCCTCGAGCACCGTTCCGGTCATCCGCGTATCGGCACCGGCGAGGAGACCTGTCGGATGGAACTGCACCATTTCCAGGTCGCGCAGCGCAAGGCCGGCGCGCAGCGCCATCGCGAGCCCGTCGCACGACTTGTCGCCCGAAGGCGTGTGGAAGCGGTACATCGTCGGGCCGCCGCCCGTCGCAAGCACGACCGCGCGCGCACGGACGAAGACGAACTCCCCGGAGCGGATATCGATCAGCAGCGCGCCGGCGACGCGCGCGCCGTCACGCGACGGGACCAGCGCGACGGCGCGATGCTCCTCGAGGCGCTCGATGCCGCGCGCCCAGACCTGCTCGGCGAGCCGGCTGATGATCTCGATGCCGGTGAGGTCGCCCTTGTGCACGGTGCGATCGAAGGTCTGGCCGGCGAACGCCTTCTGGTGCAGCGTGCCGTCGGGATTGCGGTCGAAGAAGCAGCCGAGCTCGTTCTCGAGCTCGCGGATGCGCTCGACCGCGCCGGTGACGAGGCGCCAGGCGAGCTCCTGGTTGGGGAGCCACTTGCCGCCCTCGATCGTGTCCATGAAGTGCCGCTCGACCGAGTCGCCTTCGGCGAGCGCGACGTTGTAGCCGCCCTGCACCATCCGCGTGCAGCCGCACTTGCCGAGGAGGCCCTTCACCGCGACGGTGACGCTGAGGGACGGATCGGCGTCGAACGCGTGCAGCGCGGCGAAGAGGCCCGCTCCACCGCTTCCGAGGATCAGGACGTCGGTGCTGCGCTCGATCACCGGACGCCGAGCTCGTCGCTATAGCGCTCGATCACCGGACGCCGAGCTTCGCCAGCACCGCGGCGCGCCGCGAGCGCGCCTTCGCGTCGACGTCGGCATAGAGGCTGCCGCCGGCGCTGTCCATCGCGACCTGCAGTGGCCCGAAGCCGTGAATGCGGAACTTCCACAAGCTCTCGGGATTGAGGTCGTCGAGGTCGACGTCCTCGATCGCGTCGATCCACGTCGTCTCGAGCGCCGCGACGCCGCCGATGATCGCAAGGTAGACGCCGCCGAGCTCGCGGAACGCGGCAAGCGAGCCCTCGCCCATGCCGCCCTTGCCGATGATGATGCGAACGCCGCAGCGTTCCATCAGCGGACGGGTGAAGCGCTCCATGCGCATCGACGTCGTCGTGCCGATACATACCGGCGCATAGCCGGCGGGAAACTCGCGCGAGCGCTCGACCTTGCGCACGTTGGGCGCCGTGTGCAGCACCGCATGCCCGGCAAGATCGAAGCGCGTCGTACGGCCGCGGTCGAACAGATGGATCAGCGTCGCGTCGCGGATGCCGAAGAGCGTTCCCTCGAGCGTCACCATGTCGCCGACGCGAAGCGCGCGCACGTCGGCCTCGGTGACCGGCGTCGTCAGCGTCACGTCAGAAGCCATAGGTCACTGCATCCGGCGTCAGCAGCGCACGCGCCCGGCGTGCGGAATGGCACTGCATGTTGACCGCGACCGGGTTCATCGTGATATGGGTCGCCGCGAGCTCGATGTGGACGGCGAAGGCGGTCGCGTCGCCGCCGAGCCCCTGCGGGCCGACGCCGAGCTCGTTCACCGCGGCGGAGAGCGTGCGCTCGAGCTTCGCACCCTCGGGGTCGTCGCAGACGCTGCCGAGCGGACGCGTCGCCGCGACCTTGGCGAGGTGCACGCAGAGATCGGCACTGCCGCCGACTCCGACGCCGACGATCGTCGGCGGGCAGGTGCGTCCGCCGGCATCGAGCACGCAATCGACGACGAAGCTCTGGATCGCGGCGACGCCGTCGGCGGGCACGGCCATCTTCAGCCACGAGTTGTTCTCGGAGCCGCTTCCCTTCGGAACCATCTCGATCACGAGCTCGTCGGCGCGATCCGAGAACGCGACGTTGATCACCGGCACTCGCGGGCCGCTCGACGTGTGGCGGTTCACGCGCGTGATCGGATGGACGATCGACGAGCGCAGCGGATGCTCGCGCGTCGCCCGCTCGCAGCCGCGGACGATCGCCGCTTCGAGATCGACGCCGTCGACCCTGACGTTGCGCCCCAGCGTCACGTTGTAGATCGGGATGCCGGTGTCCTGGCAGAGCAGGTTGCCGGTCGACTCGGCGACGGCAATGTTGCGGATCATCGTGCCGAGGACGCGCTTCCCGCCGGCGTCGGTCTCGTCACGATCGAGGCGCGTGAAGCCCGCCTTGACGTCGTCCGGAAGGATCTTGAGCGCGCGGATGTAGAGCTCGCGCGCGACCTCCTCGACCTGCCGCGTATCGACCTCCATCGCTCCTCACCCTCCGCCGGCGCCCCGCCGCAGTTCCGATTATCGCGCGACTCAGAAGAGATCGACGAGGAAGCCGGCAGCGACGAGCAGCGACACGCCGGCAGCGGCAGCGGCGAGGGACTTGTGCCAGCCGCGCCACGGCAGCCATTCGAGCGCCAGCACCCGCAGCCCGCAGCCGAGATGGACCGCGAGCAGGACGACGATCGCCCATTCGGACGCACGCACGCCAGGCGCGTCGGCCCAGCGCAGGAACGCGTGGAGCGACGCCTCGCCGCCGAGTGCTTCGCCGAGCGCCCAGAAATGGACTGGAAGAAACAGCGCGAGCGCGATCCCCGAGACACGATGCGCGACGAACGCCCACCAGCTCGGGTGGCGATCGCGCTGCGACGCGAGCCGCGCCAGTGCCCCCTCGCGCCTCACCGCGCCGGCGCCCCCTGGCCCCTCACCGCGCGAGCGCCCACACGGCGCGCAGGCCGAGCACGACGAGAGCAACGCCGATCGCCGCCGCGGTGATCTCCGCGCGGCGCCCGCTGAAGCCCAGCCATTCGGCTGCGACGGCGCGCAGCCCGATCGGCGCGTGCACCGCCGCCGCGACGACGAACGCCGTGTAGAACGCCGGCCAGGCGATCGAGGCGTGCATGCGCGAGACGATCGCGTGTGCGGTAAGCCCCGCGTGAACTGCGTAGAAGATCGTCGCGAGATGAACGACGACGCAGACCGCGAGCACGGCGGCGCTCGCGCGCTGGGCAAGCCAGAGCCACGCCTCGAAGCGCGCGAGGCCAGGTCCTACGCCGCTTCGTACCCCGGCGCTCACCGCTCTCCACGCAGCAGGGCGTGCGACGCCAGTCGCTTCAGCCCGGCGATCGACCCCGTCGGAGCGAGGTGCTTCGGGCATCGCTCGGTGCAGCTCGCCTGGTTGTGGCAGGCGTGGCACCCCGCGTCGCCGGCGACCGCAGCGAGACGCTCGGCCCGCGCGCCGTCGCGCGCATCGTTCATCAGCGTCCATGCGCGGTTGAGCGCCGCCGGACCGAGATAGGCGGGCCTCCAGGCGACGATGTCGCACGACGCGTAGCAGACACCGCAGCCGATGCATTCGATCGCGGCGTCGGCAAGGCGGCGCTCGCGGCTTGCCGGCCGCACGCGCGCCGGCGGGTCGCGGCGCGTCGCCGTCGGCACGAACGCGCCACGCGCGGCGGCCCATTTGTCGAAGAAATCGCGCATGTCGCAGACGAGGTCGCGGATCACCGGAAGATTCGCGAGCGGGCGCAGCTCGAGGTGGCTGGCCGGAGCGACGCGGTCGACGTGGGTCCGGCAGGTCCAGCGCGCGACTCCATTGACGGTCATCGCGCACGATCCGCACATGCCGACGCGGCACGCGAAGCGGTAGGCGAGCGTCGGATCGAGGTGGCGCTGGATCCAGGTGACGACGTCGAGCACGGTCTGGCTCGGCGTGCGCGGCACGCTGAAGTGCTCGAAATGGCCGCCGGCGCCACCGCGCCAGATTGCGACCTCGAGCTGCAACGACGGGCGCGGCGCCATTTCCGGTCGCCGCTCCCGGGAGAGGCCCCCCGCCTGTGCCGTTCCGGCCGTCATCCTGAACCGGGGTTCAAGATTGGTCGCCTGCCGGGACCATCAGGCACTTCCGCATGGGGAGCGCACACCGGTCCGCTTGGGGCTCGGCAACCTCGCTACGAGAGCATTGGTTCAAAGAACGTAAAGCCGGCTCGAACACCGCAGGGGATGGAAATCGTCAGAAGAGCTTCTCCTGGCCGGCAAGCGCCTGGTCGATCGCCTCCTGCATCGCGCGGATTCTACGCCGCGCCGCATCGTCGTCAATCGCGCCGCCGGACGCCGCAAGACCGGGTGCAGCGAGGCCTGGTGCTGCGCGCTCGCTCGTCTTCCCCGTCCGCCGCTCGCGCAAGAGCTCGCTCGCGAGGTTCAACGCCGCCATCACCGCGATGCGCTCGCCGCCGTTCACGCGGCCCGAGTCGCGGATCTCGCGCATCCGATGGTCGAGAAAGATCACCGCCTCGGCAAGCGCCTCGCGCTCGTCCTCGCGACACGCGACCTTGTATTCGCGGCCGAGGATGCTGACGTCGAGCGTCACCGCACCCGGATTGCGCGTGGTCACGATGCCGCCACCCGCGCGATCAGCGCATCGAGGCGCGAGCCCGCCTGGGCGAGCCTCGACGCCAGGTCGCGGTTGCGCTCCTGCGCGGCGACGAGATCGCGCTTTAGCCTCTCGTTGGCCTCGCGAAGCGCCGCCGCATGCGCGATCAGCGCCTCGACGCGGTGTTCCAGCGCGGAGAGGTCGGTGTCCATCAGGTGCCGAGACTATAGGCGGCGCGTTCGTCGCGCGTCAACCGACATTGGAATCGGTGTCGGACGTCAACCGACAGTACGATCGGTGTCGAGCGCGACGTAGCGCACCGACAGCACGTC
>DASVWR010000098.1:0-19570 GCA_036393115.1 Casimicrobiaceae bacterium | reverse complement strand
GAAGTTCCACACGCGGTGCGTCACGGTGCGATCGGGCTCACTCGTCTTCGCCGTCGGGCTCGGCGACGCGCTCCAGCCCCGCGAGCTTCTCGCCTTCGCCGAGGTTGATCAGACGCACGCCCTGCGTCGATCGCCCCATCTCGCGGATCGACTTGACCGGCGTGCGGATCAGCACGCCGCCGGTGGAGATCAGCATCACCTCGTCGTCGTCGCGCACGAGCGCCGCGCCGACGACCTGGCCGTTGCGCCCGGATTGCTGGATCGCGATCATGCCCTTGGTGCCGCGCGCGTGGCGCGTGTACTCGACGATCGGCGTGCGCTTGCCGAAGCCGTTCTCGGTCGCCGTCAACACCGACTGTGATTCGTCCTCGGCGACCAGCATCGCGATCACCTTCTGCCCCTTGTCGAGCATCATGCCACGCACGCCGTGCGCGTTGCGGCCCATCGACCGGACGTCGTTCTCGTCGAAGCGTACCGCTTTGCCGCCCGAGCTGAACAGCATCACGTCGTGCTTGCCGTCGGTCAGCGCGACGCCGATCAGCCGGTCGCCGTCGGCGAGGTCGACCGCGATGATCCCGGAGGGGCGCGGGCGGGAGAAATCGGCGACCGGGGTCTTCTTCACCGTTCCCATCGCCGTCGCCATCAGCACGTAGTGGCCGTTGGCGAACTCCTTCACCGGCAGCACCGCGGTGATCTTCTCGCTGTCGATGAGCGGCACCAGGTTGACGATCGGCTTGCCGCGCGATGTGCGCTGGCCGCGGGGGACGTTGTAGACCTTGAGCCAGTAGACGCGCCCGCGGTTCGAGAAGCACAGGATGAAATCGTGCGTGTTGGCGATGAACATCTGGTCGACGAAGTCGTCTTCCTTTGTCGCCGTCGCCTGCTTGCCGCGGCCGCCACGGCGCTGCGCGCGGTATTCGCCGACCGGCTGCGCTTTCATGTAGCCGCCGTGCGACAGCGTCACCACCATGTCTTCGGGGGCGATCAGGTCCTCGACCGAGAGGTCGTCGCCGTGCTCGACGATCTCGCTCCGGCGCGCGTCGCCGAACTGCTCGCGGATCGCGACGAGCTCGTCGTGGATGATGCGCGTCACCCGCCCCGGCTTCGCGAGGATGTCCCCGAGATCGTCGATCAGCGCCATCACCTCGCGGTAGTCGGCGGTGATCTTGTCCTGCTCGAGGCCGGTCAGGCGCTGCAGCCGCAGATCGAGGATCGCCTGCGCCTGCGTCTCCGAGAGCCGGTAACCGGAGTCCGCACCCTGCCAGCCGAGTCCGGGAACGAGTCCCTCGGGTCGTGCTGCGCCCGCGGTCGCGCGCGCCAGCATCTTCTCGACGAGTGTCGAGCGCCACGTACGCGCCATCAGCGCCGTGCGCGCCTCGGCCGGCGATGGCGACGCCTTGATGAGCGCGATGATCTCGTCGACGTTCGACAGCGCGACGGCGAGGCCTTCCAGCACGTGGCCGCGCTCGCGCGCCTTGCGCAACTCGTAGTGCGTACGCCGCAGCACGACCTCGCGCCGGTGCGTGAGGAAGTGCTGCAGGAACTGCCGGAGGTCGAGCAGGCGCGGCTGGCCGTCGACCAGCGCCACCATGTTCATGCCGAAGCTGTCCTGCAGCTGCGTCAGCTTGAACAGGTTGTTCTGGATGATTTCCGGCACTTCGCCGCGTTTCAGCTCGATCACCACCCGCATGCCGGACTTGTCGGATTCGTCGCGCAGGTCCGAGATGCCGTCGAGCTTCTTCTCGCGCACGAGCTCGCCGATGCGCGCGAGAAGGTTGGCCTTGTTCACCTGATAGGGGATCTCGTCGACGATGATCGCCTGCCGGTTGCCCTTGTCGAGGTCCTCGAAGTGCGTGCGCGCGCGGATGACGACGCGTCCGCGCCCGGTGCGGTAGCCCTCGCGCACGCCCTCGATGCCGTAGATGACTCCGGCGGTGGGGAAATCGGGTGCCGGGATGTGCTCGATCAGCTCGTCGACGGTGAGCTCGGGGCGTGCGAGGAGCGCGAGCGCCCCGGCGATCACCTCGTTGAGGTTGTGCGGCGGGATGTTGGTCGCCATCCCGACCGCGATCCCTGACGCTCCGTTGACGAGAAGGTTCGGCAGTCGCGACGGCAGCACCGTCGGCTCCCGCTCCTTGCCGTCGTAGTTCGGGACGAAATCGACGGTTTCCTTGTCGATGTCGGCAGTGAGCTCGTTCGCGATGCGCTCCAGCCGGCATTCCGTGTAGCGCATCGCGGCCGGGTTGTCGCCGTCGACCGAGCCGAAGTTGCCCTGGCCGTCGATTAGCGGGTAGCGCAGCGAAAACTCCTGCGCCATCCGCACCAGCGTGTCGTAGATCGCCAGATCGCCGTGGGGATGGAAGCGTCCCATTACGTCGCCGACTACGCGTGCGCATTTGACGTACGGCCGGTTGTAGACCATGTTGGCTTCATGCATCGCGTAGAGCACGCGGCGATGCACCGGTTTCAAGCCGTCGCGAACGTCAGGAAGCGCCCGACCGACGATCACGCTCATCGCGTAATCGAGATACGAATGGCGCATTTCGGCTTCGATGCTTACCGGCAGGGTTTCTTTGGCAAACTGCTCCATGGATCAGGATGATTCCTTGCGTACGCAGGCGGATGGAATGCAACTTCGGCAAAAGTGTGCCCGGAGGCACAGTTTTCGCCGTGAACGGCATCTGCCCGATCGCTTTCGGGCTCGGGGAACGTCGCGAGAAGTATCGGGAAGACGTTGAAAATACGCAATTTTAGCATGCCGTTGTATCGCTGCGACAGTCACAAGCGACGCTGCTGGCGCCGTGGGGATTTCTTTGCTGAGGCGAAATCCACCGTGGTATAGTCGACTGCACCAGAAAGGATTCGGCGCGTCAGCTATTTAGCGCTGCATGCCCAGTCGTTAGCTCCGTAAGAAACCGGTTCAAAACCAAGTCAAAGGGGTAGAACAAATGACTCGACGTCTTATCTCCGGGGTTGCCGTCGGCCTGCTCGCTGCGGCGCTCGCCGGCGGCGCTGCTGCGCAACCGAAGGCCGCATCCAGGGGTTATGTGCCCGGTACCGCAGGCTGCGACGCGAAGGACTGCGCCTACGTGATCGACAGCTGGGGCAACAAGGACAACAACGTCGTGAAGAGCGGTGACTACGGTGGCGAAGGCAACCTCTGCTGGCGCACCGGGTACTGGACGCCGAAGATGGCGATCGCGGCGTGCGATCCGGATCTCGTTCCTAAGCCGATGCCGGTCGCCGCACCCGCGCCGGCTCCTGTCGCCCCGGCGCCGGCCCCTGCCCCGGCTGCGCCGAAGGTGCAGAAGATCACGCTGGCGTCGAAGGCGCTGTTCGACTTCGACAAGGCCGTGCTGAAGCCCGAAGGCAAGGCGGCGATCGACAGCGAGATCGTCTCGAAGCTTGCGAACGTCGAAAAGCTCGAGCTCGTGCTGGTGACCGGCCACACCGATCCGATCGGCACGCAGCGCTACAACCAGAAGCTGTCCGAGCGTCGCGCCGATGCGGTCCGCGATTACCTCGTCAGCAAGGGTGTGCCGAAGGACAAGATCGAGACCCTCGGCATGGGCAAGACGCAGCCGCTGCCGAACGTGATCTGCCACCAGAAGAGCTTCAAGGAGCGCGTCGCGTGCTTCGCACCCGATCGTCGCGTCGAGATCGAGGTGAAGGGCGAAGCAGTCGTGAAATAGTCGCCCGCACCGAGTCGCATCAAGCCCCGCCTCGCGCGGGGCTTTTTGTTGCCCCTGCTAAACTCGATCGGCGCGCCTGCGAGCCGAGCGCGCGGCGCCCCGATCCGATGGCCACTCCGATCAATCGTCCTCCGCGCGCGGTCGAGCTGCGCATCGATGCGCGCTGGATGGTTCCCGTCGAGCCCGATGGGCTCTTCGAGCGCCATGCGCTACTGATCGACGACGGCCGCATCGTCGCGATCTGCCCGCAGCACGAGGCCGACGTTGCGTTCGCCTCGGCTCGGCGCGTCGCGTGCGACGAGCACGTGCTGATCCCCGGTCTCGTCAACGCCCATACGCATGCAGCGATGGCGCTGCTGCGCGGCATCGCCGACGACGTGCCGCTCGACGCCTGGCTCGAGCAGCACATCTGGCCGCGCGAGAGCCGCTGTGTCAGCGCGGAATTCGTCTACGACGGCGCGCTCCTCGCGGTGGCCGAGATGCTCTGCGGCGGCATCACCTGCTTCAACGACATGTACTTCTTTCCCGATGCGACGGCCAGCGCCTGCGACGCAGCCGGCATCCGCGCGATGCTCGGACTGCCGGTGCTCGACTTCGCGACCGCGTGGGCGCCCGACGCCGAAGGCTGCCTGCAGCGCGGCTTCGAGGCGCGCGATGCGTGGAAGCATTCGCCGCTGCTCGTCTTCGCGCTCGCGCCGCACGCGCCGTACACGGTCAGCGACCGAACCTGGGGCGCAATCGTCACCTACGCCCGCCAGCTCGACCTTCCCGTCCAGACCCACGTCGACGAGACGCGGCGCGAGGTCGAGCAGGCGCTGGCCGCGACCGGGGAGCGGCCGCTCGCGCGCCTCGATCGCCTCGGCGCGACCGGGCCCGGCTTCATCGCGATTCACTGCGTGCACGTCGACGAGGCCGGAATCGACCTGCTCGCGAGGCAGGGGTGCCACGTCGTCCATTGCCCGGCCTCGAACATGAAGCTCGCGAGCGGCATCGCGCCGGTGACGGAACTTTTGCGGCGGGGCGTGAACGTGGCGCTCGGCACCGACGGTGCGGCGTCGAACAACCGCCTCGACGTCTTTGCCGAGATGCGCTTGGCCGGCCTCCTTGCGAAAGTCGTTGCGGGTGACGCCGCGGCGCTGCCCGCCGTGACGCTGCTGCGGATGGCGACGCTCGGCGGCGCCCGTGCCCTCGGACTCGAGGATTCGCTTGGCTCGCTCGAGATCGGCAAGGCGGCCGACGTGGTCGCGGTCTGCCTCGGCGATCCGGAGACGCTTCCGGTCTTCGATCCGCGCTCGCACCTCGTTCACGCCGCCGGGCGCGAGCACGTTACCGACGTCTGGGTCGCCGGTCGTCGCGTCGTCGAGGGCGGCCGGCTCACGACGCTCGATCGCGCGGCGGTTGCGGCGCGCGCGCGAAGCTGGCAGTCTCGGTTGCGCTGATCGCGTGATCCGCAATTCGACCCGGTTGCCGTGAATTCCGCTCCCGCCACCGCTGGCAACGCCGACCCCGCCGAGCTCGCCAAGTTCTCCGCGCTCGCGCATCGCTGGTGGGACCCCGAGAGTGAGTTCAAGCCGCTGCACGATATCAACCCGCTGCGGCTAGGATGGATCGAGCAGGTCGCGGGCGGGCTCGCGGGCCGTCGCGTGCTCGACGTCGGGTGTGGCGGAGGCCTCCTCGCCGAGGCGATCGCGGGACGCGGCGCCGACGTCACCGGCATCGATCTCTCCGACAAGGCGATAGGCGTTGCGCGGCTGCACCAGCTCGAGTCGGGTGCTACGGTCGACTATCGCTGCGTCGCCGCGGAGGAGCTCGCGCGCGAGCTGCCGCAGGCTTTCGACATCGTGACCTGTCTCGAGCTTCTCGAGCACGTTCCGGATCCGGCGTCGACGATCGGCGCCTGCGCGAAGCTCGCGAAGCCGAATGGCTGCGTCGTCTTCTCGACGATCAGCCGCAATCCCAGGTCGTATGCGTTCGCGATCCTCGGTGCCGAATACGTGCTGCGGCTCCTTCCGCGCGGAACGCACGACTGGTCGCGCTTCCTGCGCCCCTCGGAGCTCGCGGCCCATGCGCGCAGCGCCGGCCTCGATCCGATCGCGATAACGGGCCTTGTCTACAACCCGTTGACGCGACGCTACCGTCTCGACCCGGACACCTCGGTCAACTATCTCGCCGCGTTCCGGCGCGGATCGTGATCGCGCCTGGCGCGCAGCGGCTCGCCGTCTCGGTCGTGCTGTTCGACCTCGATGGAACGCTCGCCGATTCGGCGGGCGATCTCGCGCACGCGGTCAATACGATGCGCGAGCACCGCGGCATGGCGCCGGTTGCCGTCGAATCGCTGCGCCCGCATGCATCGGCCGGCGCGCGCGGCCTGCTGGGGAGCGGTATGGGAGTGACTCCCGACGATCCCGATTACCCGCTCTTGCGCGACGAGTTCCTCGCCAACTATGCCGCCGGCCTCGCGCGCAGCACACGGCTGTTCGACGGCGTGCCCGAGCTCCTCGAAGCACTCGACGCGCGGCGCGTGCGCTGGGGTATCGTCACGAACAAGGCGGCGCGCTTCACGGCGCAGGTGGTCGCGGCGCTCGGACTCGCCGGGCGCGCGGCGACGGTCGTGTCCGGCGACACCGCGGCGCGTCCGAAGCCGCATCCCGAGCCGTTGCTGCACGCGGCGGCAGCGCTCGGCGTGCAGGCGGACGCCTGCGTCTATGTCGGTGACGATCTTCGCGACGTAACCGCCGGCAACGCGGCGAACATGCCGACGATCGTCGCGCGCTACGGTTACCTCGGTGGCGACACCGATCCGTCGAGCTGGCCCGCGACCGGATCGATCGAGCATCCGCTGGACCTTCTCGACTGGCTTCCCGGCTGAACCAGAGCGATCGCAGTCGTCAGCCGGCGCAGGTCGCGCTCGCGACCCAGACATCGCGCTGCGTGCCGTCGTGCGTGCCGCGCAGGCGCACGCCCTGGCTCTCGGAGAGTGGGCGCAGCACGGCACTCGCGACGTCGTCGGGCGAACGCAGCGCGACGCCGTTCGCCTGCTCGATGCGGTCGCCGGCACTCAAACCGAGCATCGCCGCATAGCCGCCGCTCGCGCGCACGACGAGGCCGTCGGCCGAACCGGCGAGAAGCGAGGTCCACGCCGCGGGCTGCTCGCGAAGGCCGGCGAGGAGCTCCGCGTTCAAGCGGATCACCGGACCGGCGAAGCCCGCCGGCGGCGCGCAGGTCGACGACTGGGCCGATGCCGTGCGCACCGCCGATGACGCGCGCATCGGCGCTGGCATCGACGTGGTCGTTGGCGCCCCCATGGGCGGTGCCGTCTGCGTCGCTGTGGTCGCCCGAGGCGACCACAGCGGGAGGGTGTGCTCGCGCCCGCCTTCGCGAACGATCACCGATTGCGGCGCCACCGAGACGAGCGTCGCGGCACCGGTGATCGCCTCGCCCGCCGCGACGACTTTCGGTGTCGAGCCGACACGAAAGACCGCGTAACCCTTGCCGCCGTCCTCGGCGATGGTCCCGAGCAGTCGTGCGTCGCCCTGTACCTCCGTGGCGGACGAGTCCACGGTGACGCCGGGACCCGCGTTCCCGCCGAAGAGCCCCGACGCGATCAACGTCGCCGCCGGATCGGCGGGCGCCCGTGGCGCGATCCGGACCGGCTTCGGCCCGACCGCCTGCCACACCCAGTACGCGATGACCGCCGCGAGAATCGCGCCGGCGACGAGCGTCGCGAGGGCGCCTGCAGCCCGCACGCCGGGTCCGTCGCTATAATCGCGCGCCTCTGCCATTGCCTGTCCCGATCCCGGCGTGAATCCGCTGCTGCAGCGACTGCATCCCTACCCGTTCGAGCGTCTGCGCGCGCTCTACGCGGGCATCACGCCCGACGCTGCGAAAGCATCGATCAACCTGTCGATCGGCGAGCCGCGGCATCCGACGCCATCGTTCATCGTCGAAGCGCTCGCGCGCGGCGCCGCGACCGGTCTCGCGAATTATCCCATGACGCGCGGCGCGCCGAGGCTTCGCGGGGCGATCGCCGCGTGGCTCGAGCGTCGACACGCGCCGGCGCGTTTCGACGCCGAGACCGAGGTCCTGCCGGTGCTCGGAAGCCGCGAAGCGCTGTTCGCGTTCGCCCAGGTCGTCGTCGACGCGAGCCGGCCCGGCGCGGTCGTCGTCGTGCCCAATCCGTTCTACCAGATCTACGAAGGCGCCGCACTGCTCGCCGGTGTCGACGCGTACTGCGTGAACGCCGATCCCGCGGCGGGCTTTCGCCACCCGTGGCACGCGGTCGAGGACGACGTGTGGGCGCGAACGCAGCTCGTCTATGTCTGCTCGCCCGACAATCCGACCGGCAACGTGCTCGGCCTCGACGACTGGCGCACGCTGTTCGAGCTCGCGGATCGGCACGGTTTCGTGATCGCCTCTGACGAGTGCTACTCGGAGATCTATTTCGACGAGGCGCGTCAGCCGCTCGGCGCGCTCGGCGCGGCCGCGGCGCTCGGACGCGACGGCCATCCGCGACTGCTGGTGTTCGGCAGTCTTTCGAAGCGCTCGAACGCGCCCGGGCTGCGGTCGGGATTCGTCGCCGGCGATGCGAAGCTGATCGACGCATTCCAGCGCTATCGGACCTATCACGGCTCGGCGATGTCGGCGGCAGTCGCCGAGGCGAGCGTCGCAGCGTGGAGCGATGAAGCGCACGTCGTCGCCAATCGCGCGCTCTACGCGGCCAAGTTCGCGCGGCTCGCGCCGCGGCTCGCCGCGGCACTCCCCTGCGCCGTGCCGCAAGCGGGGTTCTACCTGTGGGCGGCGACCCCGGGAGACGATGCGCTCTTCGCGCGGCGGCTCTACGCCGAGGAGAACGTCCTCGTGCTCCCGGGAAGCTACCTCGGACGCGAATCCGCGGGCTTCAATCCCGGCGCGGGGCGCATCCGCATCGCGCTCGTCGCGTCACTCGCCGATTGCGCGGCGGCGATCGAGCGCATCGTCGCCTGCGCCGCGCGTGCAGCGCTGTCGCGCGTGTAAAATGACTCGCTCGATTCGCAGATAATTCGACGCACGATCTTTCGATGCACGATCTCGAGCAAGTCATCGACGCGGCGTGGGAAACACGCGCCGCGCTCACCCCGTCGTCGGCGTCCGCCGCGCTGCGCGGGGCCGTCGAAGCGGTCGTCGCAGGCCTCGACGCCGGTCGTCTGCGCGTCGCCGAGAAGGTCGACGGCGCCTGGGTGACCCACCAATGGATCAAGAAGGCGGTGCTGCTGTCGTTTCGCCTCGCCGACAGCGCGCCGATCGGCCTTGCCGGACCGCAGGTCCCGTTCCGCTTCTACGACAAGGTGCCTACCAAGTTCGCGCGCTGGGACGACGCCGCGTTCGCGCAGGCGGGCGTTCGTGTAGTGCCGCCCGCCGTGGCGCGCCGCGGCGCGTTCATCGCGAAGAATGTCGTGCTGATGCCGTCGTACGTCAACATCGGCGCGTACGTCGACGAAGGGACGATGGTCGACACCTGGGTGACGGTCGGGTCGTGCGCGCAGATCGGCCGCAACGTGCACCTCTCGGGAGGGGTCGGCATCGGCGGTGTGCTGGAGCCGGTTCAGGCGACCCCGACGATCATCGAGGACAACTGCTTCATCGGCGCGCGCTCCGAGGTCGTCGAAGGCGTCGTCGTCGAGGAGAACTCGGTGCTCGGCATGGGCGTCTTCATCAGCCAGAGCACGCGCATCTACGATCGCGCGACGAAGAGCGTCAGCTACGGGCGCGTCCCGGCGGGGTCGGTCGTCGTTTCGGGGAGCCTTCCTGCCGCCGACGGCAGCCATGGGCTGTACTGCGCGGTGATCGTCAAACGCGTCGATGCGAAGACGCGCGCGAAGACCGGCATCAACGACCTCCTGCGCGACTGACGCCGATGAGTGTCGACCTCAAGTCGCCCGCCGACGTCGAGGGCATGCGCATTGCCGGGCGTCTTGGCGGCGAGCTGCTCGATTTCCTGACGCCGATCATCGCCGCCGGCGTCACCACCGGAGAGATCGACCGAGCCGCGCACGACTACATGGTCAACGTGCAGCACACGATTCCGGCGACGCTGAACTATGCACCGCCGGGCTACTCACCGTACCCGGCGTCGCTGTGCACATCGGTCAACCACGTGGTCTGCCACGGCATTCCCGGAGACCGGAAGCTCAGGGACGGCGACATCATCAACGTCGACGTGACGGTGATCAAGGACGGGTATCACGGCGACACGAGCAGGATGTTCTTCGTCGGCAAGCCGTCGATCCAGGCGCGAAGGCTCGTCGAGATCACCTACGAGGCGATGTGGCGCGGCATCCGCGCCGTGCGTCCCGGGGCGCGCCTCGGCGACATCGGCGCGGCGATCCAGCGCTTCGCCGAGGGGCACGGCTTCTCGGTCGTGCGCGAGTTCTGCGGCCACGGCATCGGCCGCCGTTTCCACGAGGAGCCGCAGGTGCTCCACTACGGGCGTTCGGGCACCGGGCTCGAGCTGAAGCAGGGAATGGTGTTCACCGTCGAGCCGATGATCAACGCCGGCCGAGCTGCGATCCGTGCCCTGGCCGATGGCTGGACGATCGTGACTGCCGATCATTCGCTGTCGGCGCAATGGGAGCACACCGTACTCGTCACCGACGACGGCTTCGAAGTGCTGACGCTGTCGGCGGGGTCACCGGCGCCCCCCCCGGCGCCGGCCTGACCGGGGACGCAGCGTGAGCACCGCGCCGGCGACCGAGGCCATTGCGCGGGCTCCGGCGCAGGTCCTGCGCGTCGATCACTGGAAACGCGTACTGCAGTCCGGGCGCGACGAGGCGCGCGCGGCGTTCTTCGCCCGCGGGAACACCCGGCAGCTCCTTCGCGGGCTTGCACGCCTGACGGACGCCGTCGTCGCCGGCGTGTGGGGCGAGTGCGGCATCGACCCGCGTTGCGCGCTCGTCGCCGTCGGCGGCTACGGACGCGGCGAGCTCTATCCGCATTCGGACGTCGACGTCCTGATCCTGGTGCCGCCCGGCACCACGGCGCCTCAAGATGCGGCGCCCGCGATCGAGCGCCTGCTCGCCGCGCTGTGGGACGTCGGCATCGAGCTCGCGCACGCGGTGCGCACGCTCGCCGAATGCGCGACCGAGACGGCCGCCGACATCACCGTCCGCACGAGTCTTCTCGAGCACCGCGTCGTCGCCGGGTCGCGCCGCGCGTACGGCGAATTCGCGCGCGCGTTCGATGCGTCGCTCGACGTGCGGGCGTTCTACGCCGCGAAGGCGCTCGAGCAGCAGCAGCGGCACCTGCGCTATCACGACGCCGCCTACAACCTCGAGCCGAACGTCAAGGAAAGCCCGGGGGGGTTGCGCGACCTGCAGACGGTGATCTGGATCGCGCGCGCGGCGGGTCTCGGCCACACGTGGCGGGCGCTCGCCGAGCACGATCTCATCACGCTCGCCGAAGCGCATGCGGTGGCGCGACAGGAGCGGGCGATCGGGTCGCTGCGTGTCCGGCTCCACTACCTCGCCGGCCGCCGCGAGGACCGACTGGTGTTCGACGTGCAGGCAGCCCTCGCGCGCGAGCTCGGCCTCGCTGACCGGGCGGGTCGGCGCGCGAGCGAACTCCTGATGCAGCGCTATTACCGCGCAACCAAGGTCGTGCGCCAGGTGAACACGCTGCTGCTGCAGAACCTCCACGCTCACCTGTATCCCGACGCGACCGCTCCGATCGCGATCGACGCCGACTTCCAGCGCGTCGACGAGCTGCTCGACCTGCGCGACGAGGCGCTGTTCGAGGAGCGGCCGGGTGCGATGTTCGACGCGTCGCTCGCCATCCAGCGCCATCCCGACCTGCGCGGGATGACCGCACGCACGCTGCGCGCGCTGTGGCGCAATCGCCGCCGCATCGACGCGGCGTTCCGCCGCGACCCGGTGAACCGTGCCCGCTTCCTGCAGATGTTCCAGACCGGCAGCGGCCTCACGCACGAGCTGCGGCGGATGAACCTGTACGGAATCCTCGGCCAGTACCTGCCGGCGTTCGGGCGCATTGTCGGGCAGACGCAGCACGACCTGTTCCACGTCTACACGGTCGACGAGCACATCCTGATGGTGATCCGCAACCTGCGCCGCTTCACCGAGGCGCAGCACGCGCACGAGTACCCGCTCTGCTCGCGCCTCATCACTGACTTCGAGCGCCGGGAAGTGCTCTACATCGCGGGCCTCTTCCACGACATCGCGAAGGGCCGCGGGGGCGATCATTCGCTCCTCGGCGCGCGGGAAGCGAAGCGCTTCTGCACGCAGCACCGGCTGCACGCCGAAGACACCGCGCTCGTCGTCTGGCTCGTCACCGAGCACCTGACGATGTCGGGAACGGCGCAGAAGCAGGACATCACCGATCCGCAGGTGATCGAGCGCTTCGCGCACAAGGTGGAAACCGAGCGGCGGCTGATCGCACTTTATCTTCTCACCGTCGCCGACATCCGCGGGACGAGTCCGCGCGTCTGGAATGCGTGGAAAGGCCGGCTCCTCGAAGAGCTATTCCGCGCGACGCGCGCGCGGCTCTCGGGCTCGGCCGGAGCGCCCGAAACGCTCGCCGACAGCATCGAGCTGCGCCAGCGCGAGGCGCGCCGCCAGCTACGGCTCTTCGCCGTCCCCGAAGGCGCCGAGGCGCGTCTGTGGCGCGAGCTCGACATCACCTACTTCCAGCGCCACACGGCCGACGAGATCGCCTGGCACGCGCGCCATCTGTGGTGGCGCGTCGAGCGCCGCGATCCGGTCGTCAAGGCGCGCCTGTACGGCGACGGCGCCGCGCTGCAGGCGTTGATCTATCTTCCGGACCAGAAGGCGCTCTTCGCGCGCGCCTGCGGCTTCTTCGGTCGCGCGGGCCTGTCGATCCTCGACGCGAGGATCCACACGACGCGGCACGGCTTTGCGCTCGACAGCTTCACCGTCCACGATCCCGCCAATCCGGCGGCGTCGTATCGCGAAACGATCCAGTACGTCGAGTACGAGCTCGCGCGGGCCCTTGCCTCGGCCGAGCCGTTCGGACCCCCGGAAACGGGCCGCGTGTCGCGCCAGCTGCGCCACTTCCCGCTGACGCCGGAAGTGCGCATCTTTCCCGACGACAAGGGAACGCATTTCATCCTCGAAGTGGTCGCCGGCGATCGTCCGGGACTCCTCGCCCGCATCGCGTGGCTCCTCGCGCAGGCGAACGTCGACGTGGTGAGCGCCCGGATCAACACGTTGGGCGAGCGCGCCGAGGACGTGTTCCTGATCGGCGGTGCGCGCCTGCACGACGAGCAGGCGCTGCTGCGCCTCGAGACTGCGCTATACGAGGAGCTTCGCGTCTAGGAAGCCGTGGCGCGACGACCGCCTGCGGTTCGAGTCCCCGACGGCGCCTCGTCAGCCGTGCGCGAATTTTGCCGCGAGATGCGCGGAGAAGCGCGCGAGATCGATGACGGCGCGCGCGTGCGTGCCGCGGCCGATCTCCTCGTCACCGTCCATCGCGCGCACGCCGAATTCGATCTGACGCCCGCTCGTCGCGGTGACTTCGGCCGATGCGACGATGCGACGGCCGACTGGTGTTGCCGCGAGGTGGCTGACGTCGACGCGCGTGCCGACGGCGCTCTCACCTGCTTCGAGATACGGCTTGATCGCGTCGAGTGCAGCGTTCTCCATCGCCATGATCATCACCGGAGTCGCGAGCACCGCGGGCAGCGAAGCGTCCTTGAAGCGGTTGGCGAGCTGCTCGGGCGACACGACGAGCGTGTACGTGCCGCGGGCTCCGGATGGTATCGAGCGCATTGGATGGCTGCTCCGGTCGGCGACGCCGATTGCGCGACAAGTATAGCGGCGTGCGACGTGTCCATCGGGGCAGCGCGATGCAACGCTCGGAGTGCGCAAACGCCGGCCTACGGGTCCCGGCGCTTGCTTCGCAGCGTGTGCGCCGGTGGCGGACCAGGTTCAGTGCATTGCTCGCCGCGCCACCCACTACGGCCGTCGCGCACACTCGCGTGCATTGCGCTGCCCCGATGGACACGAGGGAGTTTGCCGCCGATCTGACGCTGGTTACTGCACCGTGCGTCGTCCGGAGCAACCGCGGGTGCGCGAGGCCGGCGTTGGCGCACTCCGAGCGTTCCGGCGATCGCGTCCCACGGCCCCGGCGATGCATCCACGCGCCGCGCGGCCGCAGCGCCTACTCGTCGACGCCGGCGCTCTCCGGGAACAGCACGTCGGTGAATCCGAAGCGCGCGAGGTCGCGCATGCGCATCGGGTAGAGGATTCCGTCGAGGTGGTCGCACTCGTGCTGCACGACGCGCGCGTGGAAGCCGCTCGCCTCGCGCTCGATCGCCTTGCCGTGTGGGTCGAGACCGCGATAGCGGATGCGGGCGTAGCGCGGCACGACGCCGCGCAGGCCCGGAACCGACAGGCAGCCCTCCCAGCCCTCCTCGATCGCGGTGTCGATGGGCGTGATCACCGGATTGACGAGCTCGGTCCAGGGCACGGGCTCGGCGTCGGGGTAGCGTTCATTTCGCTCGAGGCCGAAGATCACGACGCGCAGCCGCACGTCGATCTGCGGCGCGGCGAGGCCCGCGCCGTCGCGCGCGCACATCGTCTCGCGCATGTCGGCGAGGAGCGCGGCGAGTCCCGGCCAGTCGCTCGGCGTCACCTCGCGCGAGCGTTCGAGGAGGCGCGGGTCGCCCATGCGCAGGATGACGCGGATCATGTCTGGATCCTGACGATCGCGTGCTCGATCAGCGTACGCACGCGATCCATCCCGGTCTCGAGTACGCGCGCGATGCCTTCGAGCGAGATCCGCGCCGCACTGTCCCCGCGCCCGGCCGCGTGGTTGACGACGACGCAGACCGACGCGTACGGCAGCCCGATCTCGCGCGCGAGCGCGGCTTCGGGCATGCCCGTCATGCCGACGATCGTCGCGCCGTCGCGCTCCATCCGGTCGATCTCGGCCGCGGTTTCGAGGCGCGGACCATTGACCGCGGCATAGACGCCGCCGTCGTCAATGGCGATGCCCGCCTCGGCTGCCGCGGCGAGGCAGGTCGCGCGCAGCTCGGCATCATACGGATGGGTGAAATCGGTGTGCACGACCTGGGCCCCGTTGCCGTCGAAGAACGTCTGCACGCGACCCCAGGTGTAGTCGATGATCTGCTTCGGCAGCACGAGCTCGCCCGGACCGGCGCCGCCGATCGCGCCGACCGACGCGACCGCCAGCACCGCGGTGGCGCCCGCCTGCTTCAACGCCCACAGGTTGGCCCGGTAATTGACGCGATGCGGCGGGATCGTATGTCCGTGTCCGTGGCGCGCGAGGAAGACCGCGTCGCGTCCCGCGAGCCTGCCGAGGACGAGCGCCGCCGACGGCTCGCCGTACGGCGTCCGGACGACCTCGCGATGAGCGACCGCAAGATTCGACAGCCGGGTCAGTCCGGTACCACCGATAATCGCGAGCATGAAACTTGCTTCGTTACGGGATTGGTTCGCAGGAACGGCGCGTGGCGAGGCGGCGCGGCAACCGCCGAGCGTCCCGCCATCGACCGATCGGCGGCTCGGCGATGCGGCTGGCGGTGGGCGCGGTGCCATGACATCATCATGACTGGAGCAGCCGCCACGCGACGAGGCGTGATTCTAGCCCGGAAAGGACAGCATGTATCTCGACCGACTGTTCAAGCTGATGCACGACCGGCAGGCGTCCGACCTCTACATCTCGTGCGGGGCGCCAATCAGCCTGAAGGTGAACGGCGTGGTGAGCGCGGTCGCGACGCAGCGCATGGACGTCGAGACGGTGCGCCGCATCGCCTACGACCTGATGACGAAGGACCAGGCGCGCCAGTTCGAGACCGAGCGCGAGATGAACATCTCGCATCTCGACCGCGAGGTCGGCAACTTCCGGATCAACATCTTCCGGCAGCGCGGCTCGATCTCGCTCGTGATCCGCTACGTGCGCAGCAGCGTTCCGCCGTTCGAGGCGCTGCACCTGCCTCCGGTGCTGCTCGATCTCGTGATGGCGAAGCGCGGACTGGTGCTGGTCGCCGGTGCGACCGGCTCGGGCAAGTCGACGTCGCTCGCGGCGATGATCGACCGCCGCAACAGCAACCGGACCGGGCACATTCTCACGATCGAGGATCCGATCGAGTACCTGTTCGAGCACCGGCAGAGCATCGTCAACCAGCGCGAGATCGGCATCGACACGCTTGGTTACCAGATGGCGCTGCAGAACGCGCTGCGCGAGGCACCCGATCTCATCATGATCGGTGAGATCCGCGACAAGGAGACGATGCAATCGGCGTTGCTGCACACGCTGACCGGGCACCTGTGCCTGTCGACGATTCACGCGAACAACAGCTATCACGCGCTGTCGCGGATCATCAACATGTTCCCGCACGACGCCCGCGCCGCGGTGCTCTCCGACCTGTCGATCGGGCTGCGCGCGATCGTGTCACAGCGCCTGGTGCGCAACGTCGAGGGCACGCAGCAGCCCGCGGTCGAGATCCTGCTCAACACGTCGCTGATCGCCGAGCTCATCAAGAGCGGCGAGTTCGCCCAGATCAAGGAGGCGATGGAGCAGTCGCTCTATCCGGGATCGCGCACCTTCGAGCAGGCGCTGTGCGGCCTCTACCTCGACGGGCGCATCAGCTACGACGAGGCGATGACGGCGTCGGACTCGCCGACCAATCTCGCCTGGCTCATCAACCAGAACACGTCGGGCGCGCGCGCCGAAGCCGAGGCGGCCCCTGCCGCAGCCGTTACCGGAGAAAACCGTCGCGTGGGCGCGGACTTCGCGCAGGTCGCGATCAATCCCGAGTTCCTCGGTCACGCGGACTGACTGCTGCCGCTACCGCTGCTGTTGCCACTGCTGCCACCGACGCGGCCACTGTTGCCACCGACGCGGCCGCGGCGGCGCATCCGCTCTGCTACCATCGACCGATGAACCACGATCGCGCGCCGACGCTCGATCTCGCCTGCGCGCTCGTCGCCTGTCGCTCGGTAACGCCCGACGATGCGGGCTGCCAGGCGTTGATCCGCGAACGGCTGATCCCGCTCGGTTTCGAGTTCGATGCACGCGTCGACAACGACGTCACGAACCTGTGGGCACGCCGCGGCAGCGAGTCGCCGCTCGTCTGCCTCGTCGGGCATACCGACGTCGTGCCATCGGGACCGCGCGAAGCGTGGACGAGCGACCCGTTCGTCCCCGTGCTGCGCGACGGATATCTGTACGGGCGCGGCGCCGCCGACATGAAGGGATCGATCGCAGCCTTCGTGACCGCGCTCGAAGGCTTCGTCGCCGTGCGGCCGCGGCACCGCGGCTCGATCGCGCTCGCCATCACGTCGAACGAGGAAGGGTCGTCGGACGACGGAACCGCGCGCATCGTCGAGCGCCTGGAGGCAGCCGGCACGGCGGTCGACTACTGCGTTGTCGGCGAGCCTTCGTCCGAAAGGGTCCTGGGTGACGTCATCAAGAACGGCCGTCGCGGCACGTTGTCGGGAACGCTGGTCGTGAAGGGCATCCAGGGTCACGTCGCGTATCCGCAGCTCGCGAAGAATCCGGTGCACGACGCCGCCCCGGTCCTCGCCGAGCTCGCTGCGATGCACTGGGACGACGGCAACGAAGACTTCCCGCCGACGACGTTCCAGGTCTCCAACGTTCACGCGGGCACCGGCGCCGGCAACGTGATCCCGGGACGGCTGGAAGCGATGTTCAACTTCCGCTACGCGCCGGTCTCGACGCGCGAGGCGCTCGTATCGCGCGTCGTCGGGCTGCTCGACCGGCACGACGTCGACTACGACCTCGAATGGACCGCGCACAGCGAGCCCTACTACACGCGTCGCGGGCGGCTCGTCGAGCTCGCGACCGCGACGATCCGCGAGCTCACCGGAGTGACACCCGCGCTTTCCTGCGCCGGCGGCACCTCCGACGGGCGCTTCCTCGCGCGCATCTGTCCCGAGGTCGTCGAGATCGGGCCGGTGAACGCGACGATCCACAAGGTCGACGAACGCGTGAAGGCCGCCGATCTCGAGACGCTGGCGGCGATCTATCGGCGACTCGTCGAGCGCCTGCTCGCGCCGGAGGCGTGATGCCCGCGCCCGAGCTCGAGACGCTTCGCGACTGGCTGCGCTACGCGGTGTCGCGCTTCAGCCGCGAGGGGCTCGCGTTCGGCCACGGCTTCGCCACCGCATGGGACGAGGCAGCCTACCTGCTGCTGCATGCGCTGCACCTTCCGCACGGCCGGCTCGATGCGTTCCTCGACGCGCGGCTCACCGCGGGCGAGCGTGCCGAGGTCGAGGCGCTCCTCGCGCGCCGCATCGACGAGCGCATTCCCGCCGCCTACCTCACCGGGGAAGCCTGGCTCGGCGCGTTCCGTTTTCACGTCGACCCGCGCGTGATCGTGCCGCGGTCGTTCATCGCGGAGCTCCTGCCGGACGGGCTCGGGCCCTACGTGCCGGACCCCGAAGCCGTCCAGAGCGCGCTCGATCTTTGCACCGGCTCGGGCTGCCTCGCGATCCTGCTCGCGCACGCCTACCCGAAGGCCGACATCGACGCAGCCGACCTCTCGTCGGATGCCCTCGCGGTCGCGCAGCGCAACGTCGCCGACTACGGCCTCGACGGCCGCATCAACCTGATCCGCTCGGATCTGTTCGCGAACCTGCCGGCGAAATCCTACGACCTCATCGTCAGCAATCCGCCCTACGTGTCGTCGCACGCGATGGAGTCGTTGCCGCCCGAGTACCGACACGAGCCGGCACTCGCGCTCGCTGGCGGCGAGGACGGGCTCGACGCGGTTCGGACGATCCTGCGCGAGGCGCCGCGCTTCCTGCAGCAGGGGGGGCTCCTGCTGGCCGAGATCGGCCACCACCGGAGCGAGCTCGAAGCGGCGTTCCCGCGGATGGCGTTCGTTTGGCTCGAGACCGCGGCGTCGGACGAGAGCGTGTTCCTGCTTACGCGCGAGAGCCTGGTCTCGGGGCGCTGACTTCAGCTCGACAGTCCGAAGAACTGCTGCATCCGGCGCATGAAGTCGGCCGTGCGTCCCGCGGCGCGCGCGTTGCGCGCGTCGGTGTCGAGCGCCTGCAGTGTCGCGTCGTTCTCGGCCTGTCGCTCGGCGAGGATCACCGCGAGCTGCTCGACGAGTGCCGGGCGGGCCCGAACGATTCGATCGAAGCCCGCCTTGTCGAGACGGTAGCACCGCGCTTCGCCGCTCGCGATCACCGTCGCTCCGCGCGGCTGACCGAGCAGAAGCCCGCCCTCGCCGAAATACGCGGGAGCGTCGAGCGTCGCGAAGCGATGCGGCGCCCCCAGAGCGTCGGTGCCGACGATCTCGACGCGGCCGGCGGCGAGGAGGTAGAGCGAGTCGCCGGGCTCGCCCGTCATGAAGATCGTGTCGCCGCCGGCGTAGAGCTCGGTGGTGAGCGCGCGCGCCAGCGTCGCGCGCTCGTCGTCGGTGAGCGACGCGAACAGGTTCATCGTCGTGAGCGCCGCCCGGCGATGCTCGATCTCGCGCTCGGCAGTCTCGATCCGCTCATCGGTTCGCATTTCGACGACGCGATGCGGGAACGGCAGCGCGAATCCGACGCGGGCGAGTGCCGCATAGACATGGACGCGAATGTGCGAATCGGCCGTCCAGTAGCGCGCGACGTCGGTCAGCTCGTAGACGACCGCGTACTCGATGCCGTTGTCGCGATAGGCCTGGCAGACCACCTCCGGCATGCGGTCGCGGCCGACGAAGGGGATGTCGGCCTTGGCGAGCGCCTTTTCGACGACCGCGACGACGCTCTCGGGCGAATGCGCGAACACCACCTGGAAATCGACGAAGCGCAGCCACCCGGTGCGCTCCTCGCCGTGACGCGCGACGACGGTGACCTTGTTGTTCATCAGCATCTGGTTCGGGATGACGATCG
>DASVWR010000097.1:0-47990 GCA_036393115.1 Casimicrobiaceae bacterium | reverse complement strand
CCCGGTATGGGTGTACGCGACCCAGCCCGCGTAGCCGCCCAGCATGAACATCGCGCCGTGCGCGAGGTTGAGCACGCCGAGCGTGCCGTAGATGATCGTCAGGCCGGAGGAGATCAGCGCGAGGAGCGCGCCAAGCACCAGCCCGTTGAAGCACTGTGAGATGAAGTTCGACCAGTTGATCACGCTGTCCCGTCCGCAACGTGGATCGATCCGAATACGTCACGCCGTTACCGGCATGACCTGCGCTCCCGACGCCCTGCCGGAAAAAGCTGGCCCGCCCGGCGTGCGTACGGGCGATGGAGCGCGACGGGCACCCCCGGGCAGTGCCTTACCCGGGGGCGCCGCAGTGCGTCAGGTGTAGTCGCCGAGCTTGCAGCCGAACGCGTCGGGCTTCTGCATCAGCGGCGCACCCGGGAGCACTTCGAGCACTTCCCAGAAGTCCTCGTCGTTCTTCATGTCCTTCTTGGCCTTGCCGCGGACGATGACGACCGGGCGCACACACTGGTGATCCTCCGGCCGATAGTGGACATCGCCGACCAGCGACGGGATCGTCTCGCCCTTCTCGTACTGCTTGATGACGTCGGGCGGATAGAACGTTCCCGCCTCGGTGACCATCCGCGCCCACGCCGCAAAGCTGTTGTACGAATTCTCGGCGCCCCACTCGGGCCGATAGCCGTACTTCTTGTGGAACGCGTCGACGAACAGCTTGGCGAGCGGATACTTGTCTTCCATCGTCCACCAGAAGTCGGTCGCCGCGAAGACGCCGGCCGTGATGTCCGGCCCGGTCTCCTTGGCGAGGAACGGGATCTGGTACGGAATCACCAGCGTCATCTTCGGGATGATGCCGAACTGCTTCGCCTGCTGGCAGGACAACACGGCGTCGCGGCCCCAGTTGACGTTGATCAGGAACTCGGCGCCCGAGTTCGCGATGTTGGTCAGGTACTGGCTGTAGTCCTGCGTGCCGAGCGGCGACACCTGGTCGGTCACCTTGGTCCAGCCGGCTTCCTTGGCAAGGTACTCGCTGACCGATTTCGTTACGGTGTGACCGTAGGTGTAGTCCGGCGTCATGAACGCCGCCTTCCGGTTCTTGCCGAATTGCTTGACGAGGACCGGGCCGATCGCGTTGGCCGCGGTCTCGCCGTAGAAGTCCTGGCGGAAGCCGTAGCGCACGCAGTCCTTGCCGGTCGTGTCGTTGGAGCCGGAGATGCCGGCGACATAGAGGATCTTCTCGCGCTGGGCGAACTTGTTCATCGCGACCGCGACGGCCGACGACGTCGAGCCGGTCAACAGAATGACCTTGTGCTCGTTGATGAACGTCTGCGCGACCTGCAGCGCCTGGTTCGGCTTCGCCGCCGAGTCGGCCGAGAGGAGCTTGACCTTCTTGCCGAGCACGCCATTGTTGACCTTCGGCGCGATCTTCTTCATCAGCTCGTGGTTGGTGTTGATGTGCTCGACGGCGAGCTCCCAGCCCTTGAGCTCGTCCTGCCCCTGGGCCGCATAGGTGCCGGTGAGCGGCACCGAGGCGCCGATGTAGACGGTGTCGCCTTCCGAACCGGCCGGCCAGGTCCCGATCGGGGGACGATCGGCCGCCAGCGCGCGCTGGGCGAACCCCATCGGCAGCGCCAGGCCACCGGCGACGCCGAGGCCCGCGCGCATGAACCCGCGACGGCTGCTGTTGTACGAACTCGACCTGCGATCTCGCATTACTTCCTCCTGTGCCATTAGGTGGGATACCCGGGAACGACCGGCGAAACCGGCGGCAACTCTCGGCCGCCGGCAAGTGTACCTGCATCCGGAGAACCTGTGGTAGACGGCCGCCCGTATGCGCCGGGCCGAGGCTGGCCCGCCGCGGCGCCGGCATCCCCTCTCGCCGGCGTGCCGCGGCCGAGCGATACCGTCCCTGAGTTTATCGGAGTGCGATATATTGTCAACGGTTGAGGTAGTATTCCGTCAAATGTCTCCCGGACGACAGATCATGACCGCCGCTCCCCGCCGCGCAGCCCACAGCCGCGCTCCCCGCACGCTGCACCCCTCCGAATATCGGATCCTCGCCGAGTTCCGCTTCGCGCTGCGACGTTTCCTCTCGTTCAGCGAAGCCGCCGCAGGCGAGCTCGGCCTCGCACCGCAGCAATACCAGGCGCTGCTCGCGATCATCGGTCTCGGTGCCACCGAGAAAGGCGTCACGATCAACGCGCTCGCGCGAACGCTCCTCATCAAGCACAACAGCGCCGTCGGGCTCGTCGATCGCCTGCAGGACGAGGGCCTCGTGACGCGCAAGACCGCTACCGACGACCGGCGCAAGGTGAACCTCCACCTGACCGCTCGCGGCGTGCGGACCTTCGAGAAGCTCGCTGCCGCGCATCGCACCGAGCTCACGAGGCTGGGACCGCAGCTCGCCGAATACCTCGACTACTTCTCGCGCACGCCGGGCCGGCTGGCGGGCGAGCGCGCCCATTCGAAGGCGCGCGCGCGGCGCCCGGCGTCCGCGCTGCCGCGGGGGTAGCGCGGCGCGCTGCTGACCTCCCCGCCGGGTCGTTCAGTGGCTCTCGCGGCCGACCCGGGCCCCGGAGCCGCCAACCAGGAAATCGAGATCGACGCCGCGATCGGCCTGCTGCACCGTCGCACAGTAGAGCCGGACCCAGCCGCGTGTCGCGTGCGGCCCCGGCGCCTTCCAGCGCGCGCGGCGCCTTTCGAGCTCGGCGTCGGAGACATCGAGGTGGAGAGAGCGCTTCGCCACGTCGAGCTCGATCATGTCGCCGCTTTCGACCAGCGCGAGCGTTCCCCCGACGGCGGCTTCGGGCGCGACATGCAGGACGACCGTCCCGTACGCGGTGCCTGACATCCGCGCGTCGGAGATGCGCACCATGTCCGTGACGCCGCGCTTCAGGAGCTTCGCCGGCAGCGCGAAATTCCCGACCTCGGGAAAGCCCGGGTAGCCCTTCGGCCCGCAGTTCTGCAGCACCAGGACGTCGTCGGCGCGCACGTCGAGCGCAGGATCGTCGATGCGCCGGTTAAGGTCGTCGATGTCGCGGAACACGACGGCGCGCCCGCGATGCCGCATCAGCCTCGGCGTCGCGGCCGATGGCTTCAGCACCGCGCCGTCCGGAGCGAGGTTGCCGCGCAGCACGGCGACGCCGCCGTGGCGCTTGAACGGCTTCGCCATCGGCGTGATCACCTTCGGGTTGTAGTTGATCGCCCTGCGGCAGTTGTCCCAGATCGTCCGCCCGTTCACCGTAAGCGCCCGCTTGTGGATCGTCGAACCGAGCTCGCGGATCACCACCGGCACGCCGCCGGCGTAGTAGAAGTCCTCCATCAGGTAGCGCCCCGAAGGCATCAGGTCGACGAGGCAGGGAACCTCGCGACCGAGCCGGTCCCAGTCGTCGAGTGTGAGCGGAACGCCGATGCGCCCGGCGATCGCAAGGAGATGCACGACCGCGTTGGTCGACCCGCCGATCGCGCCGTTGACGACGATCGCGTTCTCGAACGCCGCGCGCGTGAGGATCTTCGACATCGTCAGATCCTCGTGCACCATGCCGACGATTCTTCGCCCGGCCATCCGCGCCAGCACCCTGCGGCGCGAATCGACGGCGGGGATCGCGGCGTTGGTCGGCAGCCCGATGCCGAGCGCCTCGACCATCGACGCCATCGTCGACGCGGTGCCCATCGTCATGCAGTGGCCGGCCGAGCGCGACATGCAGCTCTCCGCCTCGATCATGTCAACTTCGGTCATCGCGCCGGTCTTCAGCATCTCGGTGAACTTCCACACGTGCGTGCCTGACCCGATGTCCTCGCCGCGGAACTTGCCGTTCAGCATCGGCCCGCCCGAGACACCGATCGTCGGGAGGTTGCACGACGCCGCACCCATCAGGAGCGCCGGGGTGGTCTTGTCGCAGCCCATCAGCAGCACGACGCCGTCGAACGGGTTGGCGCGGATCGACTCCTCGACGTCCATCGCGCACTGGTTGCGGAACAGCATCGTCGTCGGCCGCATCAGTGTCTCGCCGAGGCTCATTACCGGAAACTCGATCGGAAAGCCGCCGGCGTCGAGCACGCCGCGCCGCACGTGCTCGGCGAGCTCGCGGAAATGCGCGTTGCACGGAGTCGCTTCCGACCACGTGTTGCAGATGCCGATCACCGGCCGGCCGTCGAACTGATCGTGCGGAATACCCTGGTTCTTCATCCACGACCGGTGCACGAGCCCATCGCGGTCGTGGCGCCCGAACCACTCGGTCGAGCGCAGCGGCCTGCGCGTACGCGTCGGCGGCGCGCTCACATCACGGCTCCGAGCTGCCACGGCACGAACTCGTTCTCGCCGTAGCCGTGAAGCTCGCTCTTCGTCTTCGCCCCCGATGCCGTCTCGAGCATGGCGGTGAAGAGCGCCTTGCCGAGCTCGTCCACGGTGGCCTTGCCGTCGAGGATCGATCCGCAGTTGAGATCGATATCCTCCTGCTGTCGTAACCACAGCGCCGTATTGGTCGCGACCTTCAGCGACGGAGCCGGCGCACAGCCGTAGGCCGAGCCGCGCCCGGTGGTGAAGACGATCAGGTTGGCGCCGCCCGCGACCTGGCCCGTCGCCGACACTGGATCGTAGCCGGGAGTGTCCATGAACACGAACCCGCGCGCGGCGACCGGCTCGGCGTATTCGTACACGTCGACGAGGTTCGTCGTGCCGCCCTTGGCGACCGATCCCAGCGCCTTCTCTAGAATCGTCGTCAGGCCGCCCGCCTTGTTGCCTGGCGAAGGGTTGTTGTTCATCTCGCCGCGCTCGCGCGTCGTGTAGTCCTCCCACCAGCGTAGCCGCGCGAGGAGCTTCTCGGCGACCTCGGCCGAGACGGCGCGCCGCGTGAGGAGGTGCTCGGCGCCATAGATCTCGGGGGTCTCGGAAAGGATCGCGGTGCCGCCGTGGCGGACGAGAAGATCCGCGGCCGCGCCCAGCACCGGATTGGCGGTGATGCCCGAATAGCCGTCGGAGCCGCCGCATTGCAGTCCGAGTACGAGCGCCGACGCGGGAACCGGCTCGCGCGTGATCGCGTTCGCGTGCGGCAGCATCTCCTCGACGACGTGGATCCCGCGCGCGATGGCCTTCGACGTACCGCCGGCGTCCTGGATCGAGAAGTTCGCGAGCAACGGACTTTCACGCAAGCCCGCCTCTCCGAGGAGCGCGCTCGCCTGGTTCGCTTCGCAGCCGAGGCCGACGAAGACCACGCCGCCGAAGTTCGCGTGACGCGCGTAGCCCGCGAGCGTGCGACGGAGCACGTGCATCCCCTCGCCCGCGACGTCCATCCCGCAGCCGGTGCCGTGGGTGAGCGCCACCACGCCGTCGACGTTGGGATGCGCGGCGAGGCGCGCAGCATCGAAATGGGCGGCGATGCCGCGCGCCACGGTCGCCGAGCAGTTGACGGTCGACAGGATGCCGATGTAGTTGCGCGTCGCGATGCGGCCCGCTGCGGGGCCGTCGCGGCGCACGATGCCCATGAACGTCGCAGCGGGATCGACGTATTCGGTCGGATGCGCGTCGGCGCCGAACCGGTGCTCGCGCTCGAACTCGCCCATCGCGAGGTTGTGCACGTGGACGTGCTCGCCGGCGCCGATCGGCCGGCGCGCGAAGCCGATGATCTGGTTGTAGCGCCGCACCGGCTCGCCCTCGGCGAGCGCATGCGCGGCGACCTTGTGGCCGGGCGGAATCAGGCCGGCGACGGTGACGCCCTCGTCCGCGAGCACGGTGCCGCCGACGAGCTGCGTGCGCGCGATGACGACGTCGTCGGCGCGATGCAGTCGGATGGTGAGCGGGATGGTGAACTTCGGGCGCGTCGACATCGGGTTTCACCGCCGTTCGCTTTACCGTGCGAACGGCGGTGAAGCGGGCAGTGGCCAAGTGGCCGGACCAGTATACCGCGCACGGCCGCTGGCCGTGTCGGTGAAGGCGGCGGATTGCCGCGCGCGCAACACTTCGCCGATCGGCAGCGTGATCGGCGCGCGTCTTCCTTGCGGCCCGCGTCGCGTCGCCGCATCCTGCTGTCGGAAGCGCTTCACCGCGAGGTCCGCCGATGGCAGCGCAGATGCAGAGAGCCGCGATGACCGCGCTGTCGACCGGCGCGCGGGCCTGGCTCGCGCGGCCACCTTCCGCTCCGGGTACCGGAGTGGTCGTGCTGATGGAAGTCTTCGGGCTGACGCCGTGGATCCGCGGCGTCTGCGATCGCTTCGCGCGCGCCGGCTATCTCGCGGTGGCGCCCGACCTCTATCACGGCGACGAATTCGGCTACGACGAGCGCGACGCGGCGCGCGCGCGCTCGAAGCTCCTCGAGGACGACGCGGCGATGCGCGACGTCGCCGCCGCGATCGATCTCGTCACCGCCGAGGGTGCGCGCGACGACGGCATCGCCGTCATCGGCTTCTGCATGGGCGGGCGCCTCGCGTTTCTCGCCAACGCGACGCACGGCCATCGGCTCGCCGCCTGCGTGTCGCTCTACGGCGGCAGCATCGCCCCGGCCGCCGCGACAGCGCGGCGACCGCTGCTCGATCGCGTCCCCGACCTCGTCGCCCCGCAGTTGCTGATCTACGGCGCGAAGGACGCATCGATCGCGGCCGACGAGCACGGCCGGCTCGCCGAAGCGCTGACCGCGGCCAACCGCCGCTATACGCTGGCGGTGCTCCCCGACGCCGGGCACGGGTTCGCGACCGAGGACCGCGACAGCTACGATCCCGAGGCCGCAGCCGCCGCATGGCGCATCGCTTTCGCGTTCCTCGTCGACGCGTTGATGCACTGAAAGGCCCGCCTGGACCCGCGCGGTAGAATCCAGAATGTCCGGAAGGCTCGCAGGAAAGACCGCGCTCGTCACGGCGGCAGCGCAGGGCATCGGCCGCGCGACGGCGATCGCCATGGCGCGCGAGGGCGCCCGGGTGCTCGCGACCGACATCGATGCGGACGCGCTTGCACTGCTTCCGGGCATCGACAATCTGACGACGAAGCGGCTCGACGTGCTCGACGACGCGGCGCTCGCCGCGACGATCGATGCGCTGCCGCCGCTGCAGATCCTCTTCAACTGCGCGGGCTGGGTCCACCAGGGCACGATCCTCGAATGCAGCCCCGCGGACTGGGACACGAGCTTCCATCTCAACGTGCGTTCGATGTACGTCGCGATTCGCGCCGCGCTGCCGAAGATGCTCGCCCACTTCGATTCCGCCGGCATCGGCGCGTCGATCGTCAACATGGCGTCGGTGGCGAGCTCGGTGCGCGGGCTCCCGAATCGCTTCGCTTACGGCGCGTCGAAGGCCGCGGTGATCGGCCTCACCAAGTCGGTCGCGGCCGACTACGTGCGCAGCGGCATCCGCTGCAATGCGGTCGCGCCGGGCACCGTCGACACGCCATCACTCGCGCAGCGGATCGCCGCGCATGCGGACCCGGCCGAGGCGCGGCGGATGTTTGTCGCGCGCCAGCCGATGGGCCGGATCGCGACGGCCGACGAGATTGCGCCGCTGGTCGTGTTCCTCGCCTCCGACGAGGCCGCCTTCATCACCGGCAGCATCTGTTCCTGCGACGGCGGGATGACCATCTGACGCTCGGGAGAATGCACTCATGAAGCTCGTACGCTACGGACCGGCGGGACGCGAGAAGCCGGGACTCATCGACGCCGACGGCGTGCTGCGCGACCTGTCGCGCAAGCTCGCCGACATCGACGGCGCTGCGCTGGCACCCGCCTCGCTCGCGGGGCTGCGCCGCCTCGACACGCGGCGGCTTCCGGCAGTGCGAGGCCGGCCGCGCCTCGGGCCCTGCGTCGCCCCGCCGTCGAAGTTCGTCGCGATCGGCCTCAACTTCGCCGACCACGCGCGCGAGGCCGGCGTGCCGATTCCCGAGCATCCGGTGGTCTTCTTCAAGACTCCGAGCTGCATGGCCGGCGCCAACGACAACATCATGATTCCGCGCGATTCGACCGAGCTCGACTGGGAGGTCGAGCTCGCGTTCGTGATCGGCCGCACGGCGCGCTACGTCGAGGCGAAGGACGCGCTGAAGTACGTCGCCGGCTACTGCATCGTCAACGACGTCTCCGAGCGCGACTTCCAGCTTCGCCGCGGCGCGTCGCAATGGAGCAAGGGCAAAGGCTGCGACACCTTCGGGCCGATCGGCCCATGGCTCGTGACGGCCGACGAGATCCGCGCGCCGCAGGAGCTCGACATGTGGCTCGACGTGAACGGCGAGCGCCGGCAGACCGGCAACACGCGGACGATGATCTTCGGCGTTGCCGAGCTCGTCGCCGACGTGTCGCGCTACATGACGCTCGTTCCTGGCGACGTCGTCACCACCGGGACGCCACCCGGCGTCGCTCTGGGGATGAAGCCGCCGCGATGGCTTCGCGCCGGCGACGTCGTCACGCTCGGCATCACCGGGCTCGGCGAGCAGCGCCAGAAGGTCGTCCCGTTCAAGGGAAGGCGCAGCGCCGCCGCGCAGGCAGCGTGATCGACACGCGAAGCGCGCTGCCGGAGGGGGCGCTCTTCCCCGAGTGCGTACCGCACGCGAGCGGCATGCTGGCACTCGATGCGCGGCACTCGATGTACTGGGAGTCCTGCGGCAATCCGCGCGGCGTGCCGCTGCTGTTCGTCCACGGCGGCCCGGGAGGCGGATCGCTGCCGCACCATCGCCGCTTCTACGATCCCGCGCGCTGGCGCATCGTCCTCTACGACCAGCGCGGCGCCGGCCGCTCGACGCCGCGCGCGGAGATCGTCGACAACACGACCGCGCATCTCCTGCGCGACATCGAGCTGCTGCGCGAGCATCTCGAGATCGACCGCTGGGTGCTGTTCGGGGGCTCGTGGGGCTCGACGCTCGCCCTCCTCTACGCCGAGGCGCATCCCGAGCGCGTGCTCGGGCTCATCCTGCGCGGGATCTTCCTCGCGGGCCGCGACGAGATCGACTGGTTCATGAGCGGGATGCGGCACTTCTTCCCCGACGCATGGCAGCGCTTCGCGGGCGAGCTGCCGGCGCACGAGCGCGGCGATCTTCTCGGCAACTATTACCGCAGGCTCGTCGATCCCGATCCTGGCGTCCATCTGCCCGCGGCGCATGCGTGGGACCGCTACGAGAGCGCGTGCTCGACGCTGCTGCCGCGCCCGGAAGCGGGTCACGCCGCCGACGACTCGTCGCTCGCGATCGCGCGCATCGAGGCGCACTACTTCGTCCACGATGCATTCCTCGCGCCGGACGCGATCATCGCCGATGCCGGGCGCCTCGCGGAGCTTCCGTGCACGATCGTGCAGGGACGCTACGACGTCGTCTGCCCGCCGGTAAACGCGCACCGCCTTGCAGAGGTCATGCCGTCGTCGGAGCTCGTCATCGTTCCCGACGCCGGGCATTCGGTGCGCGAGCCGGGCATCGCACGCGAGCTCGTTGCGGCGGCGGCGCGGATGTCCGCTCGCCTCGAATGACGGATGCCCGCTCGCCCGATGTCCGCTCGCCTCCGATGAGCGCCGACGGTGCGGACTGGGCGCGGCGCAGCCTCGCCGCCGTCTGGCATCCGTGCACGCAGATGAAGCTGCACGAGCATGCGCCGCCGCTCGCGATCGCGCGCGCCGAGGGGCCGTGGCTCTACGATTTCGCGGGAAAGCGCTACCTCGACGCGGTCGGATCATGGTGGGTGAATCTGTTCGGCCACGCGAACCCCCGCATCGACGCCGCACTCGCCGCGCAGATGCGCGAGCTCTCGCACGTGATGCTCGCCGGCTTCACACACCGTCCTGCGGTCCTTCTCGCCGAGCGCCTGGCGGCGCTGGCGCCGCCAGGGCTCGGCCACGCGTTCTTCGCCTCCGACGGCGCGTCGGCGACCGAGATCGCGCTCAAGATGAGCTTCCACTACTGGTCGCAGCGGGGACGCCGGGCGAAGAACCGCTATGCGCGTCTTTCCGGCGGCTACCACGGCGAGACGGTCGGCGCGCTCGGCGTGACCGACGTCGCGCTGTTCCGCGACGCGTACGCCCCGCTGCTGCGCGACCATCCGGTGCTGCCCTCCCCCGCCGCACGCAGCGGCGCCGATCCCGACGCGACGCTCGACGCGGCGCTCGAGGCGCTCGAAACGCTTCTCGGTGAGCGCGCCGGAGAGCTCGCTGCGCTGATCGTCGAGCCGCTGGTGCAGGGCGCCGGCGGGATGGCGATGTATGCGCCGCGCTACCTCGCGCGCGCCCGCGAGCTCACCGCGCGGCACGACGTCCATCTGATCGCCGACGAGATCATGACCGGGTTCGGGCGCACCGGAACGCTGTTCGCCTGCGAGCAGGCTGCGATCACGCCGGACTTTCTCTGTCTCTCGAAGGGCATTACCGGCGGCTATCTGCCGCTCTCGTGCGTGCTGACGACCGATCGGGTCTACGGCGCGTTCTACGCCGACGACGTCACGCAGGGGTTCCTCCACTCGCACTCGTACACCGGCAATGCGCTCGCCTGCGCTGCTGCGCTCGCCGTGCTCGACATTTTCGACGAGGACCGCGTGATCGCGACCAATCGCGAGCGCGCCCGGCGCTGGCGCGCGCTCGCCGGCCCGTTGACCGTTCATCCCCGCGTGCGCGGCTTCCGCCAATGCGGAATGATCATCGCCTTCGAGGTCGACGCCGTGGACCAGGAGTTCGCGCGGCACTTTGCGACGGCAGCGCTCGAGCGCGGCGTCGTGCTGCGCCCGGTCGGCGACACCGTGTACTTCATGCCACCTTACGTCGTGTCCGACGACGAGTTCGCGTTCCTCGTCGAGCGCGCGATCGAATCGATCGATGCGACCTGACGGAGCCTGCATTGCCGCGGCGATCGTCGCCGCGATTCCCGCGACGAGTGTTCACGCGGCCCTGCCGCACGAAGTCGCGCGCGCATTCGCGCAGGCGGGCATCCCGCTCGCGCACGTTTCGGTCGTCGTGCAGGACACGACGGCCAAGAGGCCGGCCTTCGCACTCAATGCCGATCGCCCGCGCGCGCCGGCGTCGGTGATGAAGCTCGTCACCACCTGGTCTGCGCTCAACGTGCTCGGGCCCGACTATCGGTGGCGAACCGACGCGTGGCTCGGCGGCCAGCTCGAAGGCGGGGTGCTGCACGGAGACCTGATCCTGAAAGGCCATGGCGACCCGGCGATCACCGTCGAGCAGCTCGAGGCCTTCGTCGCGACGCTGCGTGCGAACGGCCTCGACGCGATCGACGGCGACCTCGTGCTCGATCGCAGTTTCTTCCGGCTGCCGCCGTTCGACCCCGCGGCGTTCGACTCCGAGCCCGAAAGACCGTACAACGTCGGCCCTGATGCGCTGCTCATGAACTTCAAGGCGGCACGGCTGACGTTCGCGCCATCGGCCGACGGGAACGGCGTCGCGATCGACATGGAGCCCGACCTCGCCGGCGTGAAGATCGAGCGTCCCCCGTCACTTGCCGCCAACGCGGAATGCGGCGACTGGAGGAGGCGCGCGAAGCTCGCCATCGACGACTCGGGGAAACGCACGACGCTCGACTTTACGGGCTCGTACGCCGCCGCCTGCGGCAGTCGCGAATGGTGGATCTCGGTGCTCGATCATGAGCACTACGTCCACGACGCCTTCGCGTGGGCGTTTCACGCCGCCGGCGGTCGCTTCGACGGCGGTGTCCGCGAGGGCCGTGCGCCCGCCGACGCGGCGCCGTTCGCGACGCTCGAATCGCCGCCGCTCTACGACGTCGTCACCGACATCAACAAGTTTTCGAACAACGTGATGGCGCAGCAGCTCTTCCTGACGCTCGCCACGAAGTCGGGACGCGAACCGGCGACCTATGCCGGCGCGATCGCCGCGGTGCGAAGCTACCTCGCGTCGACGAAGCTCGCGATGCCCGGTCTCGTCCTCGTGAACGGCTCGGGGCTGTCGCGTCGGGGCCGGCTGACCGCATCGGGATTGAATCGTCTTCTCGTGGCCGCGAGTCGCAGTCACCTGCGCGACGCGTTCGCCAACACGCTGCCCGTCGCCGCCACCGACGGAACGCTCGCGCGGCGCTTTCGCGACGATCGCGTCGCCGGACGCGCCGTCCTCAAGACCGGGAGCCTCGACGACGTGCGGGCGATCGCCGGCTACGTGATCGATGCCGACGATCGCTGGTTCTCGATCGTCGCGATCGTCAACGACCGCAACGCCGAGCGCGCGTCGCACGCGCTCGACGTTCTTGCCGAATGGGTGTACGACCGCGGCGCCGCGAGCACGAAGCTGCAGCGGCGCTGAATCCGCCCGCTACATGCCGGGTATCGGCTGGCTCGAGTGGAAGAGGAGGTAGCCGCGAATCACGCGATAGATGACCCAGATCGTGTCGACCGCCCAGATCGCAATCGCGATCGGGATGCCGATCAGCACGAGCCCCAGCGTCACGAGCACGAGGCCTCCGATCAGCGCCCACAGGAGCGACCACCAGAACGTGCGGATAAGCCAGCGGAAGTGCGACGCGAGCCAGGATCCCGCGGCCTCGCCGCGCTTGACGTAGGCGACGACGATGGCGATCAGCCCGATCAACCCGAACAGCGGCGCGAACAGCGGAAAGCCGTGCGACGCGACCCCGATCAACGCGGCGATCGCGAACAGCGCGTAGACGACGAGCGCAGCGCCGGTCGGAAGCGGCCGGTCTGTCTGCGCGGATGAGGCGGGGGAAGCGGCGGGTGGGGGAAAGTCGGCCATCGTGGTCTCCCTCAAGCGATGCGACGAGCGTCGTCGCCCGAAACGGTTCCCCAGATCGGGGCGAAGCGACCCGTATCAAGGGCAGGTCGGCAGACGGGCATCAGAGCACGGCCTGTCACCCACTGCAAGCGGGCGTCGCTATAATGGCTGTGACGCCGTGCATCGTGTCACACCGTGCCGCGATGGCGCCGGCGCACCCGCCCATGACCCGACGGAGTCGAGCATGAACAGTCCGCGCGAAACGCTCCTCGACGATTTCTCGGCGCTGATCTCCGATGCCGAAGAGCTGCTGAAGCGAGCCGGTGCCGAATCCGGCGAGCGCGCCAAGGACCTGCGCGCACAGGTCGAAGCCAAGCTGCTCGCGGCGAAGCTGCGCCTGCAGGAGCTGCAGGGCGAGGCGGTCGACCGCGCGAAGGATGCTGCAGAGGCCACCGACGCCTACGTCCGCGATTACCCGTGGATCGCCGTCGGTATCGCCGGCGCGCTCGGGCTCGTTGCCGGTCTGCTGATGAACCGTCGCTGAGCGGACGCGACCGCCATGTCCGTCGAGGACGGCGGTATCCGCGACGCGGCCATCCGGGTCGGCGCGTCGGCGCTCGCGCTGCTGCGCACCCGCGTCGAGCTCCTCGCCGTCGAGTTTGCACAGGAGCGCGAGCGGATCAAGTCGTCGGTCGTGCTGCTCGCGGTGGCGTCGGTGGCGTTCGCCCTCACCGCGATGGTGGTAACGCTCGGCATCATCGCGTGGTTCTGGGACGAGCATCGCTTCGCGGCGATCGTGATCGTCGCGATCGTCTATGCGGCGGCCGGCATCGCCGCGCTTGTCGCGTACCGGCGCATCCGCCGCAGCGCGCCGACCCCGTTCGGCGCCTCGACCGAAGCGCTCAGGCGCGACGTCGAGTGGCTGCGTGCGCGCCGCCGGCACGAATCCGGCGGTGATGCAGACGCTGCCGGCGCACACACTGCCGACGCGCAGGATGGCGGGAAGCCGGCATGAGCGCGCGCAGCGAGCTTGCAGTGCGCCGCGACCTCCTCGTCGCGCGTGCCGATCTCGAGCGCGTCGACCTCACCGTGGCGGCGCGCGACCTCGTCGACTCGTTCGGCACGCGCGGTGCCGTCGGCCGCTTCCGCGACACGCACCCGCTCCTCGCCCGCGCGCTGCGCCTCGCGATCCCGGTGATCGGCGCAAGCCGGCTCGGCGTCGTCGCCCGCGCGATCTCGCTCGGCATTGTCGCCTACCGGATCGTGCGCGCACTGCGCGGGCGCCGGCGTGCACCCGGGCGATGAGCTCAGAGGCCCGCTAGCCGGCAGAGCTCGTCGACGCGCGCGGCGAGTGCTGCGTCGGTGGTGATCGGACGCCCCCATTCGCGCGCGGTCTCGCCCGGCCACTTGCTGGTCGCGTCGATGCCGAGCTTGCTGCCGAGGCCCGCGACCGGCGACGCGAAGTCGAGATAATCGATCGGCGTGTTGGGCACGATCAGTGTGTCGCGCGCGGGATCGACCCGCGTCGTCAGCGCCCACACCACTTCCTTCCAGTCGCGGATGTCGACGTCGTCGTCGGTGACGACGATCATCTTCGTGTACATGAACTGGCGCAGATAGCTCCAGATGCCGAACATCACGCGCTTCGCGTGCCCGGCGTACTGCTTCCTCATCGACACGACCGCGAGCCGATAGCTGCAGCCCTCGGGCGGGAGGTAGAAGTCGGCGATCTCGGGAAACTGGCGCTGCAGCAGCGGAACGAACACTTCGTTCAGCGCGACGCCGAGCATCGCCGGCTCGTCGGGCGGCTTCCCCGTATAGGTCGAGTGGTAGATCGGATCGCGGCGAAGCGTGATGCGCTCGATAGTCAGCACCGGAAAGCGCTCGGCGTCATTGTAGTAGCCGGTGTGATCGCCGAACGGTCCCTCGAGCGCGGTCTCGTAGCCAGACGGATCGCCCGAATCGGGCCGGATGTGCCCTTCGAGCACGATCTCCGCCGTCGCCGGAACGTCGAGCTCGAGCCCCTTGCATTGCACGACCTCGGTGCGCGCGCCGCGCAGCAACCCGGCGAACTGGTACTCGGACAGCGTATCGGGAACCGGCGTCACCGCGCCGAGGATGACAGCGGGGTCGGCGCCGAGCACCACGGCGACCGGGAACGGGGTTCCCGGCGCGGCGAGCGCGTGATCGCGAAAGTCGAGCGCCCCGCCGCGGTGTGCGAGCCAGCGCATGATGATCTTGTCGCGCGCGATGACCTGCTGGCGATAGATGCCGAGATTCTGGCGCTTCTGCCGCGGACCGCGCGTGACGGTGAGGCCCCAGGTGATGAGCGGCGCGACGTCGCCCGGCCAGCACGTCTGGATCGGCAGTCGTCCGAGGTCGATGTCGGCGCCTTCCCAGACGACGCCCTGGCACGGACCGGAGCTCTTCCGCTTCGGCGCCATGTCGAGGACCTTGAGCATCAAGGGCCGCGTGTTGCGCCATGCATCGGCGAGACCCTTGGGCGGCTCGGGCTCCTTCAGGAGCGAGAGCAGGCGTCCGACCTCGCGAAGCGACCGCTGCCAGTCGGCCGGATCGGCGCCCATCGCGATCGCGACGCGCCCCGGCGTCCCGAACAGGTTGCCGAGGACCGGAATGACCGCGCCGTCCGGCCCTGTCCGCCCGCCTGCGGGAGACTCGAACAGCAGCGCGGGGCCGCCGCGACGCAGCACGCGATCGCAGACCGCGGTCATCTCGAGCTTCGGGTCGACCGTCTCGCGCACGCGCTTCAACTCGCCGCGCGCTTCGAGCTGGGCGATGAATTCGCGCAGATCGCGGTAGCTCATCGCCGATCAGGCCCCGCCACACCGGGGAGGGCTCGCAGAACGCGAATATTCGGCAGGCGCCGCGTCGAAGGTTCGCTGCAACGGTCCCGGCCGCCATGCGATCGTTGAATCATCGTGATTGACGATGGTCAAATCGATTGGAAGGAGTCAGCGCATCATCCCCCTGCGGGCGCGAGTTTAACCCTGAGGAGGAAACGGGTTCACCGCCCGATCGAAGACAAACCGAAGACGATGAACTCACCACTTCTGCACAACCCGATGCTTCGTTATGCGAGCCTTGCCGGGGCAGGGCTCCCGGCAGGCGAACGGCATATGGCGATAGCGGCGACGCGACGGCGCTTCCATCGAGTCGCCGCTCCCGCCGAAGACGCGGTGTGTGCGCTCGCCGAGCTCACGTTCACCGTGACGATCGGTGATGGCGCACCCGCGGTCGTGTTCGACGGTGATCCAAACACCACACCCCGCGACACGAAACAGCGCGACTCGAAAACCGGCGGCACGAGACCCCGTGACGCGAAGCCATCGCGTGGCAAGACGCGCAAATTGACGCTGCTGTCCTACTGAGGCGTCAGGTCACGGCCGTCAGATCACCGCCGACACACCGCCGTCCATCGGCACGATCGCGCCAGTGACGTAACTCGCGCGATCGGACGCGAGAAACAGCGCGACCTCCGCGACCTCCTCGGGCGTCCCGAGGCGTCTCAGCGGGATCACCGCCTGCTGGCGCGCGAGGAGCTCCTGCGCTGCCACGCCGGTCATCCGCGCTTCCGCCGCGAGTCCTTGCTCGACGCGCCCGGTCAGCGTGCCGCCCGGATTGATCGCGTTGACGCGCACGCCTTGCGGCCCCCAGGCAGCGGCGAGCCCGACGGTCGCGAGCATCAGCGCCGCATTGGCGGCGCCGCCCGGAATGTGCACCGGCCGGCCGATCTTCCCTCCCATGCCGACGATGCTGACGATCGACCCTCGCCCGCGCGCGGCCATACGCTTGACGACGACGTCGGTCGGGTTGATGTAGGCGAAGAACTTCGCGTCCATCGCCGCGCGCCACGCGGTGGCGTCGAGCTCGCCCGGAGGATGGCGCATCGCGGCGCCGGCAGAGTTCACGAGAACGTCGATCGGGCCGAGCGCCGCCTCGATCGCGTCGACGACCGCCGCGGCCTGCACCGCATCGGCGAGATCGGCGGCAAATGCCTGCGGCGGATGCGCGACGTCTCCGATCTTCGCGAGCGCCGCGTCGTCAGCGATGTTCGCGAGCGCAGCATCGAGGTTCGTGCGGCTTCGCGACACCAGCGCAACGCGCGCCCCCTCGCGCACGAACGCTCGCGCGCAGGCGAAGCCGATGCCCTTGCTCGCACCGGTGACGACGACGATTCGATCGCGCAATCCGAGGTCCACGCCGCACGTGCTCCAGGGTCAGAGGTAATCGATCAGCCGACGCCACGCCGACAGCTTCGCTGCGAGCGGCAGCGTGTAGGCGGGGCTCGTCGATGGCATCACGATCGTCTCGTAACCCGCGCCCCGCCACGCCGGCTCAGCGCGGGCCGCGGTCCTGCCGTTGAAGCAGACACCGCCAATGCCGCGCGCGACGCGCCGCACGCGCCGAATCTCCCCGCGCTCGGCGTTGCGGATCGCCGCGTCGAGGCTCCCCTCGCGTTCGCAGGCGACGATCGTATCCCAGATCGCGATCCTGTGCGCCTTGACGCGTGCGATTCGATCGTGATACGACAGTTCGGCGAGCGGCTCGCCGACGAGCTCCCCCAGTATCGGCCAGAAGTGGTTGCGCGGATGCGCGTAATACTCCCGCGCGGCGAGCGACGCCTCGCTCGGGAAGCTGCCGAGGATCAGCACGCGTGCGTCGGGCGCCAGCACCGGCGGAAGACCGCGCCGGCGCGAAACGGTTGTGCGACCCGCGCCCGCCGCGGCGGCGGTCACCACCGGTGCGGCCAGCTCGACTTCGAGATCGCGTAGTCGAGCGCGATGCCGGCGAACACCGCGAGGCCCAGCCAGTGGTTGCCGAGGAACGCGCGAAAGCACGCGTTGCGGTCGCGGCCGCGGATCAGCCACAGATGGTGGAGCGCGAGCAACGCGGCGGCAGCGAGCCCGGCCGCGTAGATCCAGCCGAGCGCGTAGACGCGGCCGACCCACGCCATCGCGGCGATGTAGATCGCGTAGCAGATTGAAATGGCCGTGATGTCGTGGCGACCGAACGCGAGCGCCGAGGTCCTGATGCCGAGCTTCACGTCGTCGTCGCGGTCGACCATCGCGTACTCGGTGTCGTAGGCGATCACCCAGAACAGGTTGATGACGAGCAGGATCCACGCGATCCCCGGGATGAGGTTCTGCGCGGCGGCGTACGCCATCGGAATGCCGAACGAGAACGCGATGCCGAGGAACGCCTGCGGGATCGCGAAGAAGCGCTTGAAGAACGGGTAGGCGATCGCGAGCGCGAGCGCCGGGAACGACCAGACGATCGCCGTCCGGTTGGTGAAGAGTACGAACACGAAGGCGAGCGCGGCGAGCGCCGCTCCGAGCGCCAACGCCTCCCACGGCGCGATGACGCCCGCGGCGAGCGGTCGCTGCGCGGTGCGCTTCACGTGCCCATCGAAATCGCGATCCGCCCAGTCGTTCACGGCACAGCCCGCCGAGCGCATCAGCCAGGTGCCCATCACGAAGATCATGATCAGCGACGCGCTCGGTGCGCCGCGCGTGGCGAGCCACAGCGCGGAGAGTGTCGGCCACAGCAGCAGCAGCGTCCCGATCGGCTTGTCGAGCCGCAGCAGGCGCTCGTAGGCATCGAGCCGCTGGGAGAGCGTGAGCGTGATCATATCGGAAGTGCGAGCTGGCGCTTCAGCGTGCGCGGCGCGCTCTCGGCGAGCATCGCCTCGGGTGTCGCGTAGCGCAGCCGCATGCGCAGCTCACGCTTCATCCTGGCGTTGGAGAGGCGGCGCGACTCGCTCATGTACGAGAGGAGCATCGGCGCGATCTGGCGCTCGGCATCCTCCCACGACACCCGCGGCGGACGCGGCAGGTGATACGCATCGGCGACCGCGTCGAACCACGCGCCCATCTTCATCGCGCTGTCGTCGTTGACGTTGTACGCACGGTTGGGGCGGCCAAGCCACAGCGCGGCGACGACCGCGCGCGCGAGATCATCGGCGTGGATGTGATTGGTGTAGACGTCGACGTCGGCAGCGAGTGCGGGCGTGCCCTGGCGCACGCGCTCGAGCGGCAGCCGCGTCGGCGCGTAGATGCCGGGAACGCGCAGGATCGCGAGCATCACGTTGCGCCGCGCCGCCCACGCGCGCAGGCGCTCCTCGGCGGCGACGCGGCGACGCCCGCGCGGCGTCTGCGCGCGCCGCGGACGCGTCTCGTCGACCTCGGCGCCGGCGCAGTCGCCATAGACTCCCGACGTCGAAATGTAGACGAAGCGCCGCGGTATAATCCGCGCCCTCGTGAGTGCAGCCAGCAACCGGCGCGTGCGCGGATCATCGCGGCCTTCGGAAGGCGGCGGCGCGAAATGAAGTACGGCATTCGGAGCGAGTTTGAGCCTCGCGAGCGTCGCGAGGTCGTCGAGATCCGCGGTGAGCGGTACCACGCCGTGAGCGCGCATCCGCTTCAGATCATCGCGGTTGCGCGTGATGCCGATCAGCTTCGCGCGACCGCGCAGCCGCTCTGCGACGCGCAGTGCGACGTCGCCGCAGCCCACCAGCAAAACCCGTTGCGTCATGCCGCTGCGACGCCCATCCTTCGATGACATTCGAGATTACCACACGCCCGGACGGGCACCGGTTCCCGTGCGAGCCCGATGAGACGATCCTGCAGGCGGCGATGCGCGCCGACCTGATGATCCCGTACGGCTGCCGCAACGGCGCCTGCGGAAGCTGCAAGGGCAGGATCGTCGATGGCAGTGTCGAGTACGGCAGCTACCAGTCGTCGGCGCTGACCGACGACGAGAAGCGGCAGGGCTATGCGCTCTTCTGCTGTGCGCGGCCGCAGACGAACCTCGTCGTCGAAGCGCGCGAAGTGCGCCGCGCGGGCGACCTCGCGATCAAGCGCCTGCCGTGCCGGATCGAAGCGATCGAGAAGCCCGCCCCCGACGTCGCGATCGTGAGGCTGAAGCTTCCGACGACCGAGCGCCTGCAGTACCTGCCGGGCCAGTACATCGATTTCCTGCTGAAGGACGGGCACCGGCGCAGCTTCTCGCTCGCGACGCCGCCGCATGCGGACACGCTGCTCGAGCTCCATATCCGGCACACGCCGGGCGGGCTCTTCACCGATCCGCTGTTCACGAGCTACCGCGGCCGCGAGATCCTGCGCCTCGAAGGCCCGCTCGGCGGCTTCTACCTGCGCGAGGACTCGGACAAGCCGGTGATCTTCCTTGCCGGCGGCACCGGCTTCGCGCCGATCAAGGCGATCATCGAGCACATGCTGTTCCACAGGATTCCGCGCGAGATGGTGCTCTACTGGGGCGCGCGCACGAAGCGCGACCTCTACCTCGCCGAGCTCGCCGGCGGCTGGCAGACGCAGCATCGGAACTTCACGTTCATCCCGGTGCTCTCGGAGCCGGCGTCGGACGACGCGTGGCCGGGCCGCACCGGCCTCGTCCACCAGGCAGTGCTCGCCGACTTCCCCGATCTTTCCGGATACCAGGTGTACGCGTGCGGCGCACCGGCGATGATCGACGCGGCGCGACGGGACTTCACGACGCTGCGCGGGCTCGCCCCCGCCGATTTCTACGCCGACAGCTTCACCTACGCGGCCGAGGCCGAGGCGCGGTAGGGAACTGCTTCGCTAAGCGCCGAGCTCGGCGAGCGCCAGCTGCAGCGCCGCGGCGAGATGCGGGTTCGCCTCGTCGTGCCGGCCTAGCTTCGCGAGCATCTCGCCCAGTGCGACCTGGGCGCGCCAGTGGTTGTCGAGGGCGAGGCTCGCTTCGAGATACGTCTGCGCCTTTCCCCAAAGCTGCTGCCGCTCGCACAGCCTGCCGAGGACGTAGAGCAGCGTCGCGTCGCCGTTGTGACGCGTGAGCCAGCGCTCGGCGATTTCGAGCTGCCGCGTCGGATCGGGTCCGCGGCACTGTGCGTACAGGAGCAGGAGTCCTGCATCCCAGTTGCGGTCGAGCGCGCGCTGTATCGCCTCGACGGCATCGCGGTCGGCGTTGACGGCGAGGAACGACTGCGCCGCCGCGCGCGCTACCACCGGCTGCACGCGATCGGCCTCGATGACACGGGTCCAGTAAGCGCGCAGCCCTGCCGGATCGTGAGCGAAGCCCTTCAGCGCTTCGGCGTGGGCGGCAGCGCGCAGTGCAGCGCCCTGCGCCGGCTCGTACACCTTGCGCTTCACGAGCTTGTCGACGAGAGCGGGGATCTCTGCCGATCGCCCGGCGGCGGTGAGTGCGCGCAACTCGAGCCGCTGAGCCGCCGTGTGCAGACCTGCCTCGTTCTTCAACTCGGCGAGGCGCGCGAGCGCATCGGCAGGCTGCCCGCGCTCGAGTGCGAGCTCGGCTTCGAGCATCAGCCGCGGAACGGCGAGCGCGGTCGCCTGCGCGTCGGGACGATCGAGCATCGCCCTGGCGCCGTCGAAATCGCGCGTCTCGAGAGCGGCCCGCGCTCCGATCAGCGCCGGGACCGCCGGAGCGCCGGGAATCGCAAGCGCCTCCTGCGCGTACTGACGCGCCTTGCCATGACGACCCTCGATCAGCGCGACGACGGCGGCATCGATCCGGCTCCGGAGCCGCTCGTCGCGCCGCCGGATGCGCGCGGCACGGACATCGCCAGGCAGTTGCGCAACCCGGACGACGGCTCGCACGACAACGTACAGAACGACGAACGCAAGCACCGCGAGGATCACGAACGCGTTCTGCGACAGCTCGACCCGGTACGGCGGCGAGACGAACATGACGTAGCCGTCGCCGAGCCTGAAGAGCAGCGCGAGCGCGACCGCCGCGGCGCAGAGCAGCAGGAAGACGACGAGGGCACGCACGGCGGGCTATTTCGCTCGCGGCGCCGACGGATCGACGTCGCCGCGCTCGGCCGCGACGCGCAATGCACGCACCGCGTCGAGGCTGTCCGCGAGCGTCGGCATCGCGTGCGGCATCGTCACCTGTGACTGCTGCGCGAGCGTCGCGTGCGCCGACTGTACCGGGCGCGACGTGGCGTCGAAGTACTGATCGAGCCACGCGATCGCGTCACGCAGGTCGGCCTTGAATGTTCGCTCGTTGTGCGACAAGAGACCGATGCGCGCCGACAGGAGCCGCAGGCGCAGGTTCTCACGCAGGAAGAATGCCTGCGACGGGGTCAACAGCGGCGCCGCCGGCTGATTGCTGACCTCGATGCGTACGATGTCGTGTACCTGCGCCCAGAGATCGGAGAGGAGCCGCCGCCACGCAGGCTCCGCCGCACGGGGCGGAGGTGACGGCGGTGGGGCGACGCGCTCGTCGCGGGCGAGCGGCAGCGTATCGACGGCGGCGATCACCTGGTCGAGCTTGATCGCAATGCCGGTGACGTCGACGTAGGGGACCGCCTTCAGCGCTTCGATGTCCTTCGCGAGCGCACGGCGCAGCGCGCCGAACTGCGGGCGATCGAGCTGCGCGAGCTTGCCGTCGGCAACCTGCAGGGCCGTGAGCGCGGCCTGGACGTTGCCGGCGAGGCTCAACTGCTGGCTCGCAAGCACCAGGATCTGCTCGATCTCGGTCAGCGCGAGTTGGTCGCGCGACGGCGCAAGGTCGCGGTACAGCGCATCGAGCGACGCCTGCTGGGCCTGGAACGCCGAGACGCGCGTCTCGAGCGTCGCGATGCTCGACTGCTCGGTGCGAAGCTGGTTGGCGAGCTCGGCTTCGGTCGCGCGCGCCTGCGACGCGGCCGCGTCCGCGGCCGCGAGGCGCTCGGCAACTTCGCGCTGCAGCGCAACCGACGCGCGTTGCTGATGGATAAGACCCCAGGCGCCGGCGGCGATCGCGATCAGCACCACCGTCCAAAGCAGGGTCGTGCCCGCGCCACCGCCCGACACGCTAGTGGAGGGCTCTACCTCCGGCGCGGACCCGCCGACGAAGCCGGATGGCGCCGCGTCGCGATCGCTGTCGGTGCCAGGGGCGCTCTGCATCATTGGCTCGCTTGAGCGGATTCTAGCAGCCGGCGAGCCGCGCTCCGGATGACGCCGACGGCCTTGCGCGCATACAATCGCCCTCGCTCGCGCGACCCCGCGCCGGCCACCTCCGATCGTCCGTGAATCCGCTCAGCCTCGTCGTGGTGATCGTCATCGTTGCGGTGGCGCTGATCGTCGCCTGGCGCCGCGGCATCGCCCGCGGCAGGCGCGAAAGCGGTGGACGCGAAGACCCTGGACGTACCTCGTTCTCCTCGGTCGAAGCGAGTGAGCGCATCGATACCGCGGAAGGAAAACGTGGTACGTCCCGGGTTTTCGGGTCGCAGCACGCCGACCTCGCGGACGAGCGTCATCGACTGTTCGGCGAGCTCGCCGACGCGCGCGCCGAGACCGCGCGCTACCGCCAGATCATCGTCGACCTCGAGCGCAACGCGCCGCCGCCGCTCCTCGATGCGCCGAATGCCCCGGATGACCTGAAGCTCATCGTCGGCGTCGGACCGGCGCTGGAGCGCATGCTGCAGCAGCTCGGCATCTTCACCTACCGGCAGATCGCGCACTGGAGCGAGCGCGATATCGATGCCTTCGAAGGGAGGCTGCCGGAATTTCCCGGCCGTATCCGGCGTGACGCGTGGGTGACGCAGGCACGCGCGCTCCACCAGAGCAAGTACGGGGAAAAGCCCTGACCCTGCGAACGCTCTTCCTCGTCGTCGCGCTGACGCTGCTCTGGGGTTGCAACTGGCCGGTGATGAAGATCGGCGTCTCCGAGCTCGCGCCGCTCACGTTCCGCGCACTGACCCTGCCCTTCGCCGGCATCGGGCTGCTCGCCATCGCGATCGCGCAGCGCGAGTCGATTCGCGTGCCGCGCGCGCTGTGGGGACGCCTCGCGTGGCTCGCGTTGTTCAACATCAGCGGCTGGAACGGCTTCGTACTGTTCGGCGTCCAGCACCTGTCGTCCGGGCGGAGCGCGATCCTCGGCTATACGATGCCGCTGTGGGCGACGCTGTGCGCGATCGCCGTCGTCGGCGAACGCCTCAGCCTGCGCCGCGTGATCGGGCTCGTCCTCGGCATGACCGGAATGCTGCTCCTGATCGGCGACGAGATGCATCAGCTTCGCGGCGCACCGTTCGGCGTCGCGATGATTCTGGTCGCCGCCTTCAGCTGGGGCCTCGGCACGGCGCTGCTGCGGCGCTGGCCGATGCCGATGTCGCCGACCGCGCTGACCGGCTGGATGATCGTGATCGGCTGGATACCGATCGCGCTCCTCGTGCCGGCGTTCGATCCGGCTCCGCTCGCAACGGAGCTCGCGCAGCTCTCGCCGCGCGGCTGGTTCGCCATCGCCTACAACGTCATCCCCGGCGGACTGCTCGCGAACTGGGCGTGGTTCACGCTCGCGCGCACGCTTCCGGTCAGCCTGTCGTCGCTCTTGTCGCTGCCGATCCCGGTCGCCGGAGTGTTCGCCGGCATGCTCATTCTCGGCGAGCGACCCGGTCCGGGCGAATGGGCGGCGCTGGCACTCGTCGTCACTGCGCTCTTCGTCGTCATGTTCCGGCGCGGCGGCGTGCCGCAGCCCGCGCGCTGATCAGCGCAATTCGGCGACGAGGGTCAGCACGCGCCCGCCGTCGAACCATGCGTCGAGATTCGCCTTGCAGAGGTCGGCCATCGCCTGGCGCGTCTCGCGAGTCGCGCTGCCGACGTGCGGCAGCAGCACGACGTTGTCCATCGCGAGCATCGCCGGCGGAACCCGCGGCTCGTCGGCGTAGACATCGAGCCCGGCGCCCTTGATGGTGCCACCCGCCAGTGCGCGCACGAGCGCCTCCTCGTCGATGATCGATCCGCGCGCGATGTTGACGAGCGTGCCGTCGGGCCCGAGTGCTTCGAGCACCCTCGCATCGACGAGGCGGCGCGTCGCCGGCCCGCCCGGGCAGGCGACAACCAGCACGTCCGATTCGCGCGCGAGCTCGACGAGATCGGGGACGTAGCGCCACGCGACGTCACGCGGCCTGCGTCCGGTCCACGCCACCTTCATGCCTAGCGCCTCGACGCGGCGTGCGATCGCGGCGCCGATGCGCCCGAGGCCGAGTATGCCGACCGTGCGCCCGGCAAGCCGCGTCGTGAGCCACGGTCCCCCGGCGAGCCAGCGTCCGTCGCGAACGAAGCGATCGAGGCGAGCGAATTCGCGCATCGTCATCAGGATGAGCGCGAGCCCGACGTCGGCGACGTCTTCGGTGAGAACGTCCGGAGTGTTGGTGACGCGGACCCCGCGGCCGCGGCAATAGTCGACCGGGACGCCGTCGTAGCCGACGCCGAAGACCGAGATCAGCTCGAGCGCGGGCAGCCGGTCGAGCAGCGCGGCCGGCGTGGCGATCCAGCCCCCCTGCACGACGCCGCGGATGCGCCGGCCAACCGCCGCGAGCAGCGCCTCCGGATCGGCAGCGCCCGCGTAGTCGTGACAGCGGTAGTCATCGCGCAGCGACGCGAGCAGCGGCTGCGGCAGCGTGGTCGTCACCAGAATGTCGACATCATGCATGGTCAGCGTCGTGGACGGTTAATGTTGTGCACGGTCAGGTCGCCGGCGCACCGCCGGGTCGTGGGCGCGGATGCGCGCGAAACCAGTCGAGCAGGCCGGCGAGGAGCCCCGCATCGCCGCCGGTCGCTTCGACCGCATGCAGCCCGCGCTCGCGCGCGCGCTCGGCGATGCGCGGATGACCGGCGAACACCGGAATCCGGGCGAGCAGCGCCGCCCCCTCGGGCGGCAGTGCGGCAAGCAGGTTGTCGAGTCCTTCGGCGGAAGTGAGCGTCAGCGCGTGGGCAACGCCGCCGCGCAGCGCCTCGACGAGGCCGTCGGTGCCGGCGGTCGGCGCGACACGGCGATAGCAGGTGACGTGATCGACCTCCGCCCCGCGTGCGCGAAGCGCATTGCCGAGGAACTCGCGGCCTCCTTCGCCGCGAAACACGACGACGCGCTTTCCCGCGAGCTCCGCGAGCTCGGTAAGCTGCAGCAGGCCTTCGCTGTCGTGCGTGGTCGTCGGAACGCGCGCACCGTAGATTCCCACTCCGGCGAGCGCCTCCGCGGTGGCCGGTCCCGGCGCGAACGCAATCAGATGGGCGGGCCAGTCGCGCGCCGGCGGCGCGCCGTATTCGACCGCATTGGCCGATACGAACACCGCGATGTCGTAGGAGGCGAGCGTCGCATGCGCGCGCTCGAGCGGAGCGGGGTCGAGCGGCGGTACGATGACGATCGCCGGCCAGATCAGCGGCGCTGCTCCAAGCGCGGCGATGCGCGTTGCAAATGCCGCCGCCTGCCGTTGCGGCCGCGTGACGACCACTCCAACGCCGGCGAGCGGTCCCGACGGCGCTGGCGGAGGCGCAAGAGGATTGGAATCGCTCATCGCTCAGTTCGTCGCTGCAAAACGCTGTGCTCCCTGCTGGATGAAGCGGTCGGCGAGCGCGAGTCCGAGCGATTCGGCAGCCGACGCGTCGTCGACCTCGCCGTCGATCTCGCCGCGGACGAGGTCGGCTCCGTCGCGACTCGCGATGAGGCCGCGCAACCACAGCCTGCCCTCCTCCCATTCGGCATAGGCCGCGAGCGGCGTCCGGCAGCTGCCGCCGAGGGCGCGCGAGAAGGCGCGCTCCGCGGCCGCGGCGAGCGTCGCCGCAGCGTCGGCGAGCGGTGCGAGCGCGGCGATGACGTCGGCGCGATCGGCGCGGCACTCGAGCGCGAGCGCCCCCTGACCGGGTGCGGGGAGGCTCGTATCCGGATCGAGGAGCGCGCGGATGCGAATGCCGAGGCCGAGGCGCTTCAGCCCCGCCGCGGCGAGAACGATCGCGTCGCATGCGCCTTCGTCGAGCTTGCGCAGGCGCGTATGCACGTTGCCGCGCAGCGGAACGATCGAGAATCCCGGATGCTGTGCGCGAAGCTGCGCCTCGCGCCGCAGGCTCGACGTGCCGACCACCGCGTCGGCAGGCATCGAATCGAGGCTCGCGTAGCGCGTCGAGACCAGCGCATCGCGCGGATCGTCGCGTGCGGTGATCGCCGCGAGCACGAATCCCGGCGGCAGCTCCATCGGGACGTCCTTCAGCGAATGGACGGCGAGGTCCGCGCGCCCTTCGTCGAGCGCGGCCTCGAGCTCCTTCACGAACAATCCCTTGCCACCCACTGCGGCGAGCGGACGATCGAGGATGCGGTCACCCTGGGTCGTGATGCCGACGAGCTCGACGGCGCTGCCCGGATAGCGGGCGGCGAGCCGCGCGCGAACGTGCTCGGCCTGCCACAGGGCAAGGGCGGATTCGCGCGTTGCGATGGTCAGCCGGCGCGGCGCGTTCGGTCCGGTCATGTCCGACGAGTATATGATGACGCCGTGCGCGTCGTCATCACCGGTGCAAGCGGCTTCCTCGGTGCGCGTCTCGCGCGCGAGCTCGCCGCCCGCGGAACGCTCGTCGACGCGCAGGGTGCGCGACGCGCGATTCGCGAGATCGTCGAGGTAGACAACGTCGCACCGTCGCGCGCCGCGACCGCCACCGTCACCGGCGACCTCGCGGACGCTGCGACGATCGCACGCGCGCTCGCACGCGGCGCCGACACGGTGTTCCACCTTGCGGCAGTCGTCAGCGGCGAGGCCGAAGCCGATTTCGATCTCGGCATGCGCGTCAACGTCGACGCGACGCGGCACCTGCTCGAAGCCTGCCGCACCCTCGCCCGGCCGCCGAAATTCGTGTTCGCGAGCTCGGTCGCGGTGTTCGGCGGCGCCCTTCCCGACCCGGTCCCCGACGACGCGCCGCTGCACCCGCAGACGTCGTATGGCACGCAGAAGGCGATCGCCGAGCTCCTCGTCGACGACATGACGCGCAAGGGTTACATCGACGGGCGCAGCCTCCGGCTGCCGACGGTGACGGTGCGGCCGGGCCGGCCGAATCGCGCTGCGTCGTCGTTCGCGAGCGGCATCGTTCGCGAGCCGCTCTCGGGCCTCGACGGTGTGTGCCCGGTGGCGCCCGAAGCGCGGATGTGGGTAATCTCGCCGCGCGCGGTGATCGAGAATCTGATCATCGGTCACGATGCACCGGCTGCGGCGTTCGAGGGCTCGCGTGCCGTCAACGTGCCCGGCCTCTGTGTCGGCGTCGGCGAAATGGTCGAGGCGCTGCGCGAAGTCGCCGGAGCCGAGGTCGCCGCGCGCGTGCGCTGGCAGCGCGACCCGTTGATCGATCGGATGGTGGCGACGTGGCCCGCCCGCTTCGCCCCGGTACAGGGTCTCGCGCTCGGCATGCGCGGCGACCATGATTTCGCGGCGATCGTGCGCGCCTACATCGACGACGACATGCCACGCCGCTGAGCGCCCCACTGAGCGCCCCACTGAGCGCGCCGCTGTGCGTACCGCCAGGCACGCCGTCAAGCGATGCAGTCGACGCGCTCGCGCGGTGCTCCGGGACCGCGCTCGACCGCCCGCAGCGCTTCGTCGAAGAGCGCCGCGTCGCCGGCTGCGAGCTTCGCTGCATCGGACAGGATGCGACGGAAGTGACGGCCGCCCGGCGCACCGTGGTAGAGCCCGAGCACGTGCCGCGTGATGGCGCGAAGCGGCGTTCCCCGCCGCGCCTCGCGCGTTGCATAGTCGGCAACAGCGCCGACGATCGCGGCGCGCGATCGCGCCGGGGCGGTGTCGCCGAAGATCCGTCGATCCGCTTCGGCGAGGAAATATGGGTCGTGATAGGCGATGCGGCCGAGCATCACGCCGTCGACGGTACCGAGCTGTTCCTCGATCGCGTCCCAACGCGTGAACCCGCCGTTGACCACGATCGTGAGCGCAGGAAAGTCGCGCTTGAGCCGCGCGACGACGTCGTAGCGCAGCGGAGGAACCTCGCGATTCTCTTTAGGCGACAGGCCCTTCAGCACGGCGTTGCGCGCGTGAACGATGAAGACCCGGCAGCCCGCCGCTGCAACGGTGCCGACGAAATCACGCACGAACGAATAGCGCTCGTCGTGATCGAGGCCGATCCGGTGCTTGACCGTCACCGGCACGCCGATCGCGTCGCGCATCGCCTTCACGCAGTCGGCGACGAGCGCCGGATCGGCCATCAGGCAGGCACCGAAGCTCCCCGTCTGCACGCGCTCGGACGGGCAGCCGCAGTTGAGGTTGATCTCGTCGTAGCCCCAGCGCTCGCCGAGTCGCGCGGCGTGCGCGAGCTCGGCGGGATCGCTGCCGCCGAGCTGCAGCGCAACCGGGTGCTCGGCCGGGTCGAAGTCGAGGTGGCGAGGCACGTCACCATGCACGAGCGCCGGCGCGGTGATCATTTCGGTGTAAAGCCGCGCCCGTCTGGAGACGAGACGCAGGAAGTAGCGGCAATGCCGGTCGGTCCAGTCCATCATCGGTGCGACGGACAGCCGGTGGTCCGACCCTGCGGCGCGCGGTAACGATTCGTTCATCATCGGGGTCGCAGCGATTCTAGGCGCCTCCCCGGAGTCCGCCGCGGCGGGAGCGCGACCACCATCGCCGGCGGGAACGCGGTCGCCTCCTCACCGGCGTACGCCGACGGGAACGTGGAAGCGCCCGGCTGCATCCAATGGACGATACGCACGAAAACGCTCGAGCCGTGCCAGGGATGACCCCGATGATCGCAGAGAACAGCCTCCGCTCGACCGCAGAAAACGACCTCGCCAGCGCCGCGGCCGGCGGCGACTCGGCTGCGTTCGAGGCGGTGATGCGCCGCTACAACCGGCGTCTTTTCCGCACCGCGCGCGCCATTCTCAAGGACGACGCCGCCGCCGAGGACGCGCTGCAGGAAGCCTGGGTCGCCGCATGGCGGAACCTGGGAAGCTTCCGCCACGAGGCCGGACTTTCCACCTGGCTCACGCGGATCGTCGTCAACCAGGCGCTGCAGGCATTGCGCCGCACCCGTCCCGAGCGGGTCGTCGTGGCTCTCGATGGCCGCGACGACGATAGCGTGCTCGAATCGGTGGCCGACCCCGCACCGCGGGCGACGCCGGAGAAGGCGATGCAACATGCCGAAATGCGACAGTTGATCGAACGCAAGATCGACGAGCTGCCGGAGGCATTCCGCGCCGTCTTCATGCTGCGCGAGGTCGAGGAGCTCTCGGTCGAGGAGACCGCTCTCTGCCTCGACATCGCGGAGGCAACCGTGCGCACGCGTCTGTTCCGGGCGCGTGCGCGACTGCGCGAGTCGATCTCGCGCGAGCTCGATGTCGCCGTGCACGAAGCGTTCGGCTTCGCCGGAGCGCGCTGCGACCGGATCGTCCGTCACGTGCTCGAACGCATCGCCGGAGAAGGCGCGGCGCCGCCCTGATGCACGCTCGACCCGGCCACACGGTGCCGGCCGACGGTCGCGCTCTGCGCCGATCCCGCGCCGGCCCTCCATCAACGACAAGGAGTCATGAATGAAACCGATTGTGAAACCGCTTCAGCTCGCCGCAGTTGCCGTTCTCGCCGTCACGTCGCTCGCCGTCCAGGCGCAAGGCGCCGGTCCAACCGATCCGCAGATCGCCGCGATCGTCGTAACCGCCAATCAGGTCGACATCGACGCCGGCAAGCTCGCGCAAGCGCGCTCGCACAACAAGGACGTACGCGCATTCGGCAAGATGATGGTCACCGACCATACCGGGGTCAACAAGTCCGCCGTCGCGCTGGTGACGAAGCTTCACGTCAAGCCCGAGGACAACCCGACTGCCGAAAGCCTGAAGAAGGAGGGCGAGGAGAACGTCGCCCGTCTGAAGACGCTCAAGGGCCACGCGTTCGACACGGCCTACATCGACCATGAGGTCACATACCATCAGCAGGTGATCGACGCGATGGACAAGACGCTGATCCCGAGCGCGCAGAACGCCGAGCTGAAGGCGCTGCTGGTGAAGGTGCGTCCGGCGTTCGTCGCCCACCTCGACCGCGCGAAGGAACTGCAGGCGAAGCTCGAGAAGAAGTAGTCATGCGCGCGTTGCAGGGCACCGGCAACGGCCGCCGTCGCTTCCTCGCGGCGGCGGCAGCCGTCGCGGCGGCCGCCGGGACACTGCAAGCGGGCCGCTCGCTCGCGGCACCCGCGGTCCACACGGTCGTCATCGACGGCTTCGCCTTCAAGCCCGCCGCCCTGACGGTCGATCGCGGCGACACCGTGGTATGGCAGAACAACGACCCTGTCCCGCACACGGCGACCGCGAAGGGCGTGTTCGATTCGGGCTCGATTCCACCGGGAGGCTCGTGGAAGTATGTCGCGACCAAAGCCGGCCGCTTCGATTACCTCTGCACGTTCCACACGATCATGAAAGGCACGCTCGTCGTGCGCTAGGGCCCGTCAACGCTGCGCTTGCAGGCGTAAGCACGACCCGGTGCGCGATCACAGCCGATGGGTCAGATCGGTGACCGCGAGGCTTCTCCACGAATGCGATTCGGGCGCGACGAGCAGCACCTTGAAGAGCTCGCCCATCTCGGCGGGTGACGTGAGCTTCTGCACGGCGGCGGCCTCGCGCAGGTAGGCGAGCGACTCCGGCGCCCCGGCCGCTGCGAGGCGATCGAGGATCCCGCAACCGAGCAGGAACGAAGCCTGCGTCGCGAAGCCGGCGACGACGAGGCCCGCACCTTCCGCCGCCTCGGCGAGCGCCGTGAAGTCGACGTGCGTCGTGAGATCCGAGAGGCCGGGCCACAGGAACGGATCGGCGTGGACGCGATGCCGGTAGTGGCCGACCAGCGTTCCGTCGCTGCGTTGCGGATGGTAGTACTCGCTCCGCGGAAAGCCGTAATCGACGATCACGAGCGCGCCGCGGTTGAGCCGACGCGCGAGAGTCGCCACCAGCGCCTCGGCGGCCGGGTTCAGTTCGCTCGCGTAGTCGCCGTCGGCCGGGAAGCGCGCACGCGCGAGCGCCAGCATGCGCGCATCGTCGAGCGGTCGCTCGGCCCACGCGAGCGCCGTGCCGTCCCAGGTAACGCCGCGCTCGTGCCACGCCCCGGCGCGACGCGCGATCAGCCGTGGCGGCAGCGCGTCGAGCACCTCGTTCAGCAGAACGACGCCGTCGATCTCGTGCGGGAGCGTCTCGAGCCAGCGCATCTCCGTGGCATCGCGCGACGCGTCGCGTGGCGTGTCACGTGACGCGCCGTCCGCGAGCGCACGCTCCTGGCGATCGCGAAGCTCCGGGCTCACTTCGAGGATCGAATAGCGCAGCGGCGAGCGTCGCAGCGCGGCGAGAATCGAGCGCGCCAGCGCGCCGCTTCCGGCGCCGAGCTCGACGATGTCGCGGCCGCCGGTCGCATCGAGGATGGCGTCGATCTGCTGCGCGAGCGCTGCGCCGTAGAGCGGCGTCAGCTCCGGGGCCGTCACGAAGTCGCCGTCGGCGCCGAGCTTGCGCGCACCCGCGACGTAGTAGCCGAGGCCCGGCGCATAGAGCACCGTCTCCACGTAGCGGTCGAAGCCGATGAAGCCGCCCGCGGCGGCAATGTCCTTGCGAACGCGCGCGACGACGCATTCGCTGTGCGCACGAGCGGCTTGATCGGGGAGCGGAAGGTCGTTCGTCATCGGCATCGCGCGAGACGGCTCGTCATGTCGTCGCGCGGACTGTGCTAGATTGGGAAAAGTCTAGTCCAGCGGCAGGAAGACCGGCATGCAGGACAAGGTCGTGCTGATCACCGGCGGAGCGAAGCGCGTCGGCGCCGCCATCTGCCGCCGGCTGCATCGCGCCGGCGCGTCGCTGATGCTGCACTATCGCTCGTCGGCGGGCGAAGCGCGGCTCCTGCAGGTCGAGCTCAATCATCTCCGCCCGAACTCGGTCGCGCTGATCCAGGCCGATCTCCTCGACGTCGGCAAGCTGCCGTCGCTGATCGAGCAGACGGTGCAGACCTACGGGCGGCTCGACGGGCTCGTCAACAATGCGTCGGCCTTCTATCCGACGGCGATGGGCGAGATCACCGCGGCGGACTGGAACGATCTCATCGGCACCAATCTCGCGGCGCCCCTCTTTCTCGCCCAGGCAGCAGCACCGGCGCTGCGCAAGACGCAGGGCTCGATCGTCAACATCACCGACATCCACGCGGAGCGTCCGCTCAAGACCTACGTCGTCTACTCGACCGCCAAGGCCGGGCTCGCCGGGCTCACCCGGTCGCTCGCGCGCGAGCTCGCGCCCGAGGTTCGCGTCAACGCCGTCGCTCCGGGACCGATCCTGTGGCCCGAGCGTGAGGTGTTCGACGATCTCGCGCGCCAGCGGATCATCTCGCACACGCCATTGCGCCGCGAGGGCACGCCCGACGACATCGCGAAAGCCGTGCACTTCCTCCTCGCCGACGCGCCGTATGTCACCGGCGAAATGATCAACGTCGACGGCGGGCGCCACATCGCGATCTAAGGGGTCATCAAGCCGCGGCGATATGCGCCGCGAGCGCTTCGAGATATGGATCGATGACGCCGTGCGTCACCAACGCGACGCGCGTGCGTTCGAGATAATCGGCCGACGAGCCGAACGCCCCGCTCGCCGTGGCGATGATGCGCGCCTGCTCGTCGAGCGTGAGCCTGCCCGCATACTGGCGATGACCGTGCCTGACGACGAAGCCGATCGCGGTAATCCGGTGGCCGTCGCAATCGAGATGGAGCCAGCGCGGCGCGTAGGCGCCGGTGACCATCTCGCGCCGCCACAGGAGATGCAATTCGTCGAGCGCAAGCGGCGCCGGCAGCCGGTAGACGACACCGCGGCAGCAACCGCCGCGATCGAGACCGAGCACGAGCCCGGGGGCATCGGGGCGCCCTCGCGACGCGAGCGACCACACGCAGAAGCGCCGGTGCAGGCCATGCATCAGCGCCGGCCTCGCCTCGACGAACGGGAACAGCGGATTCCACAAGAGCGAGCCGTAGGCGAAGACCCACCAGCCGGCATCTTTCGGCTTCGCCGCAAGGGTTGCCGTCAGCGACGCGGACAACTCCTCGTCGGTCAGCGTCTCGCCGTCGGCGAGCGCTTCGATGTATACCGCGCGCATGCGGTTCTGCTCGAGGTCGCGACGCGAAAGCGTCATTCGGCACTGTCGTCCGTCGGCAGCTTCGCGAGCTCGATCCGCGCGTGGCGCCGCAGCGCACCCTGCGACTTGCCGTGCGCGCCCCCTTTGCCGAGGAGCGGCGAGCGTGCGACGGGATTGCGTCGCTTCGGGATCCGCACCGTGATTGCGTCGCGACCCGTCGCAGGCGGCGGGATGGGCACCGAGCGATGATGCCGGCGGGCGCGCTTCACGGCAGGAACATCTGCTGCAGATCGTTGAGAAAACGCCGGCCGAGCGGCGTCGGCTTCAGGACCGCCGGGTCGGATTCGAGCAGTCCGCGTTCGACGGCGGCGCCGATCGGTCCTGCGACCGTCGCGAGCGGCAGGCCGGTGCGCTCGCCGAAGAGCGCCGACGGCACGCCGTCGGCCAGGCGCAGCGCGTTCAGCATGAACTCGAACGCCAGCGCGGATTTCGCGACCGCGGCATCTTCCTGCATGGGTGTGCCGGCTGCGACCTCTTCGAGATAGCGCCGCGGCTGCTTCCAACGGACCTGCCGACGCACTTCGCCAGGAAACGACAGCTTCGAATGTGCACCGGCGCCGATGCCGAGGTAATCGCCGAAGCGCCAGTAGTTGAGATTGTGCTGGCAGGCGCGGCCGGGCTTCGCGTGCGCCGAAGTCTCGTAATGGACGTAGCCGGCGTCGCCGAGCACCGCCACGATCGCATCCTCGATGTCGGCGGCGGTATCGGTGTCGGGGAGCGGCGGCGGACGATGGTGGAACAGCGTGTTCGGCTCGATCGTCAGATGGTAGAAGGATAGATGCGCAGGCGCGAAAGCGAGTGCCGCGCGGACGTCGCGCAGCACAGTGTCCGGAGTCTGGCCCGGTAGCGCGAACATCAGGTCGAGATTGATGTTGCCGAAGATCATCGACGCGGCCTCGGCTGCGCGCGACGCCTCGGCAGCGCCGTGCACGCGACCAAGCGTCACGAGGTTCAGGTCATCGAAGCTCTGCACGCCGAGCGAGAGCCGGTTGACGCCCGCAGCGTAGTAGCCGGCGAAGCGCTCGCGCTCGAAGGTGCCGGGGTTCGCTTCGAGCGTCACCTCGGCGCCGGGCGCAACCGGGAGCCGCGCGCGGACGGCGGCGAGCAGCCGGTCGATCGCCTCCGGAGAGAACAGGCTCGGCGTGCCCCCGCCAACGAAGATCGACTCGACGCGGCGGCCCCAGACCGCGGGAAGCGCCGTTTCGAGATCGGCCACGAGCGCGTCGACGTAGGCTCCCTCGGGAACGCCATCCGGCGTGTCGCGCGGCACCGCGTGCGAGTTGAAGTCGCAATACGGGCACTTCTTCAGGCACCACGGGATGTGGACATAGAGCGACAACGGCGGCAGCGCGCGAAAGCGCGGGCCGCCGAGGGCCGCCGCCGGGACGCCGGCCTGTGCTGCGGCGCCTTCCGGCGCACCGTGACCGGTCGACGCTTCAGCGCGCAAGCTGCGCCTCCCCGCCGGATCCACGACGCGTCTCCTCGTCGAGGCGCACCACGAGCGAGCGCATCGCCTTCCCGCGGTGCGAGAGCTCGTTCTTGCGCTCGAGTGGAAGCTCGGCACCGGTGAGCCCGGTCGAGGGATCCTCGAAATGCGGGTCGTAGCCGAAACCACGCGCACCCCGCGCGACGTCGACGATGCGACCGTGCCACGCACCTTCCGCGAGGATCGGCTCGGGATCGGACGCGTGGCGCAGGAAGGCGAGCACGCAGTAGTAATGGGCGCGGCGGTCGCCGACACCCGCGAGCGCGGCGACGAGCGCTGCGTTGTTGCGCACGTCGACCGCGCGGGCAACGTCAGCCGCGCCGCCATCGCCGCTCGCGTCGATGCCACGATCCGCCGCATAGCGCGCACTGCGCACACCCGGAGCACCACCGAGCGCGTCGACGCAGATGCCCGAATCGTCGGCGAGCGCCGGTAGGCCGGTGGCCGCGCTGGCGTGACGCGCCTTGGCGAGCGCGTTCTCGACGAAGGTCACGTGCGGCTCGTCGGCCGCGCGCACTCCGAGCTCCGCCTGCGCGATCACGTCGAAGCCGAGCGGCGCGAGCAGGCGCCTGAATTCGACGAGCTTACCGGGATTGCCCGATGCGAGAACGAGACGCACGACGACCGGTCACTTACGCAAGTGCGGCGCGCTGCGCGTCGTGCAGGCGCCCGATCCCGCGCCGCGCGAGATCGAGGAGTGCGTCGAGCTCGGCCTGCGAGAACGACGTACCTTCGGCAGTCCCCTGCACCTCGACGAAGCCGCCCTGCCCCGTCATCACGACGTTCATGTCGGTGTCGCAGCCCGAATCCTCTGCATAGTCGAGGTCGAGGACAGCCATCCCTCCGACCAGCCCGACCGAGACAGCCGCGACCTGGTCGCGGACCGGCTCGCCGGAGACGAGACCGCGCCCACGGCACCACGCTACGGCGTCGGCGAGCGCGACCCACGCCCCGGTGATCGACGCGCAGCGGGTGCCGCCGTCGGCCTGCAGCACGTCGCAGTCGATGCGGATCGTCCGTTCGCCGAGCGCCGCTAGATCGGCGATGGCGCGCAGCGAGCGCCCGATCAGTCGCTGGATCTCCTGCGTGCGCCCGGACTGGCGGCCCTCGGCTGCCTCGCGTCGCATTCGCGTGTCGGTGGCGCGCGGCAGCATCCCGTATTCGGCGGTGATCCAGCCGCGTCCCTTTCCTTTGAGGAATGGCGGAACACCCTCTTCGACGCTCGCCGTGCACACGACGCGCGTGTCCCCCGCTTCGATCAGCACAGATCCTTCGGCGTGCTTCGTCCAGGCGCGGGTGATCGCCAGCGGACGCAGCGCATTCGCTGCGCGCCCGTGCGAACGCCCGCTCACCGCGACTCCTCAATCATTGCGACGATTGTACGCGGCCGCTGTCGCGCTCGACCATCGGGCGCTCGACCATCGCGCGGTCGACTGCGAACGGAAGCGGGCGCCAGCCGGTCCATGCGGTGAGCGATGCAGTATCGGCTTCGAGCGAGCCGGTCAGCCGCGCGATCGCCGCCGAGCGCCCGGTGACCGCTCCTGCGAGCCGCAGCAGCGCAACCGGACACCGGCGAAGCCGCGGACGTACATCGAGCGCGGCAGCGATCGCACGCACGAGCTGCGGCGTCGAGACCGCGTCGGCGTCGGCGACGAGATGCACCTGGGGCGTGCGGCCTGCTCCGGCCGGGGTGTCGAGCACCGCATCGATCGCGCCCGTCAGGTTGGCGAGCGACAGCAGCGAGCGCCGGTTGTCGATGCTCGCGAGCGGCAGCCACGCGCCTCTCGCCACGGCGTCGACGAGGAGGCGGAAGTTTCCCTTCGCGCCGCGCCCGTACACCAGCGGAAGCCGAAGGATCACGGGCTCCATCGATGTCCCCGCCGCCGCGGCGACGAGTGCTGCCTCGGCGTCTGCCTTGCTTCGCGCATATCCGTCCTGCGGCGCCGGCGCGTCGCCGGGGCGAAACGGACGTCCCGGCGCCGTCGCCTCGCCGTGCACCTTGATCGAGCTCGCGAAGACGAAGCGCGTCACGCCGGCGTCCACCGCCGCGCGGGCGAGCCGCTCCGTCGCGTCGACGTTGGCGCCGCGCATCTCCGAATCGGACGATCGCCGGGCGGCAAGGCGGTGCGCGCGCCCGGCGAGATGCACGACCGCATACGCCCCGGCGAGCGCCGCAACGAGCTCGTCGTGCGCGGTGGTTACGAGGTCGAGCGCGATCGGCCGTACCGGCCGTCCGGTCGCGCGCGCGTGCGCGCACCAGGCGGTGCCGATGAAACCACGCGCGCCGGTGACCGCGACGGCGCGGCCAGCATCGCCGGGTGTTCCCCGAACCGGCGCATCGCGCGCCGCAGCGTCGCCGGTCATACCCACTTCCAGCCGTGCTTTCGATAGAAGCGCCAGCCACTCGCGAGGTACCAGCCGAGATGCGCGAAGCCCTTGCGCGAGGCGCCGCCGCCGTGGTGAACGACGCGCACCTCGGGCACCCACGCGTTCTTCATCACATTGCCGAGGCGAAGGCTCCAGTCGAAGTCCTCGAAGTAGAGAAAGAAGCGCGGATCGAAACCGCCGGTGCGGTCGATCGCCTCGCGGCGCACGAGCATGAACGCGCCGGACATCAGCGGGACGCCGGTCACCTCGCGCACCGGGTTCGCGTCGACGACGTCGCGCATCTCGTAGCGCTCGAGGCGCCGTGCGAAGAGGCGTCGCAGCCAATGGGGAGCATAGCCGCGCAGCAGCAGGTCGAGGATCGCCGGATAGCGCTTGCAGAGGTACTGCGTGCGTCCGGCCGAATCGGTGACCGACGGCGCCAGCGCACCCGCCTCGGGGTGCGCGTCGAGCCAGCGGACCGCGACGGCGAGCGCGTCGGGCGCGAGCTCGGCGTCGGGATTGAGCACCAGGTGGAAATTCGAGCCGGTTCCGTGCAGCACCAGATTGTGCGCGGCGCCATAGCCGAGATTGATGTGACCGTCGACACACGCGACGTGGACGCGCGTTCCCGCGAAGCGCGCGCGCCCGAGCGCGCTCACCGCCGTCGCGGTCTCGGCGTCTTCGCTGTTGTCGACGAGCGCGAGATGGACGGTGCCGAGAACCCCGGCCTCCTGCGCGGTGCGAATCGCGACCGCCAGGTGATCGAGCGTGCGCTCGAGCAGCGCCCGATCGGGGTGCCAAGTGACGATGCTGACCTGGAGGGATGCGGGGAGCGACACGTCACTCGGCGCGCACCGTCGTCGGAGTGACCTTGGCGAGCGCCTTCTTCGGATTGATCAGGTTGCGGCGGCCGTCGGGAGTCGTGTCCGCAGTGTCGCGGATGATCGCGATGATCTGTCTCGGCGTGAGCGCGGGGTCGACCGCGAGCATCTTGCCGGCAAGATTCGCCACCTGCGGCGACGCCATCGACGTTCCCGATTCGGCGAGCTTCTCTCCGCCGGGAATCACGCTCTCGACCTGGTAGCCATTCGCGTCGACGACGACCGTGGGTCCGTAGCTCGTGAACGACGCTTCGTCGCCGGCCTGGTCGACGGCGCCGACGGTGATCAGGTTCGGCAGCGCGATGTCGGCCGGGATGTCCTCGGCGAACGACGCATTCTGATTGCTGTTTCCGGCCGCGGCGACGAACAGGATGCCCGGCGCGCTCTCGAACGCGCGCGTCAGTGCGCTTTTCTGGATATCGAAGAGCTCGCGCGCGATCGCTTTGCGCGCGGCCGGGTCCTTGCCGATATTGCACATCTCGAGCTGTTCCTCGACCCCCTTGACGCTCCCGCCCCAGCTCATGTTGACGACGCGCACGTGATTGCGCTTGAAGAAATCGACGTAGGCCATCGCGTTGCGCGCGTCCTTCAGCGAAAGCTCGCGGCTCGGACACGGATCGGGGAGAAGATGCCAATCGAACTCGATCCTCCCGACGACGATGCGCGCATACGGATTGCCGGCGGTCGCGATGCCCGCGACGTGCGTGCCGTGCATCCAGTTGCCCGCGAGCGAGAGGCTTTCGATGGTGCTCTTGTACTCGTCGGGCTTCAACGTCGACAGGTATTGCTTCACCGCCGTCGCCTCGGGGCTGTCGATGTTCGATTGCAGGTCGGAGAAGCCCTTGAGCCGCGCCTTGAGCCTCGGAATCTGCACGCGCAGATCCGCCGGGATCGGCTGCAGGTCACCCTTGGCCGGCTCGGAGAAGCGGTCGAAGGCGATCACCGCGGGCTTCCCCGGCGCCTCGTCGGCCACGCGACCGGGGAAGAGCGTGAGGTCGACTCCGCTATCCCAGATCGCGATGTTGACCGGATGCCAGGATTTGCCGGGGAGAAGCGCCTCGTCGCGCGCGGCCCAGATGTCCGGCTTCACTGCGCGGTGCACAGCGAGGTAGCGCTCGAGGCTTCGCGTGCCGACGTCCTTCAGCGGCAGCAGCGCGACGAGACGGTAGCGTGCGCCGATCAGCGCCGGCGCAAGATCCGAGCTCAGCGTCCCGCCCGACTTGTCGACCGTCGGCTGGATGACGTTCGTCACGTAGCCGAGAATCAGCGCTTCGCTGGTGATCTCGAAGCCGGCCTTGAGCTCCCTCACCTCGTTCTGCACGACGTCGTAGGGAAGCGTGCGGAGCTCGGCATCGAGGAGCTCGCCGACCTCGTCGCGATACGCCGGCGACGTCGTGCCGCCCGCCTTGTTCCCGGCCCCGATGAGCGCGCGCATCACGAGACCCGACATCAGCTGTTCCGCGGGCTTGTCCTGCAGCGCCTTGACACGATCGAGACGCGCGAGCGCATCGCCGCGCCGGCCGTCGAGGTAATCGATCACCGCGAGCTCGCCTTCGAGCTGACGCAGCGTCGCGTGGTCGTCGATCTCGTAGCCGGCGATCACCGATTCGACGTCGCGCCGCACTGCGGCCGCGAACGGCGCGAATTTCGCGGGATCGCGAACGATGTCGTCGACCTTGCCGTCGAGGTGGTAGGTGAAGCGCGGGAGGTCGGCGGCCTTGTCGATGCGGGGCTTGGCATCGGCGGCAATCGCAGCGGTGGTCCCAACCGGAAGCACGATCGAGAGCACGCAGGAGAGCGCGAGAAGGAATCGGTTCGGCACGTATGAATCTCCGGACGATGGCGCGGCCGGGCGACGGCGCGCGAGAGGGAAGCGGATTGTAGCCGGGCCGCGCGCAGCGGCGGCTCATGCGCCGCGAGCGCGGTCGCGCCGCCCCGCCGCGACGCGCACGATCCCGGCGAGGTCGCGCGCCACGGTGAATTCGCCGAACTCGGCGTCGTCGAAGAGCGCACGAACGCAGCCGGCCTGATCGTAGCCGTGCTCGACGGCAAGCCATCCGCCGGGGGCGAGCAACTGGAGCGCTTCGCCGACGATGATGCGCAACGCTTCGAGCCCGTCCGGTCCCGCAGTCAGCGCGCGACGCGGCTCGAAGCGGAGGTCGCCCTTCCCGAGATGAGGATCAGCTTCGGCGACGTAGGGCGGATTGCTGACGATGACGTCGAACGGCGGTATCGCCTTTTCGTCGGGTCGCGCGAGTGCCGGCGATCCACGCCCGCCAACGTTCTTAGCGCGAAGCGCCGCATACCAGTCGCCGCGTGCGAATGCGACGTTCGCGAGCCCGAGCCGCTGCGCGTTCCGGCGCGCGACGTCGAGCGCCGCCCTGGAGCGATCGGTCGCGAGCACGCGTGCGAGCGGGCGCTCGTGCGCGATCGCAAGTGCAACCGCGCCCGATCCGGTGCCGAGATCGAGCACGCGCGACGCGCGATCGGCAGGCAGTTTCCCGACCGCGACCTCGACCAGCGTCTCGGTCTCGGGCCGCGGAATCAGCACCGACGGATCGACCTCGAGCTCGAGACCGCGGAATTCGCGCCGTCCGGTGAGATAGGCGACCGGCTCCCCTTTGCGGCGCCGCACCGCGAGGCTGCCGAAGTGCGCGTCGAGGACGGGAGGGAGCGCGTCGTCGGCGTGGGCGATCAGCCACGCGCGGTTGTGGCCGAGAACGCCGGCGAGCAGCACCTCGGCGTCGACGCGATCGAGGCCGCAGGCTGCGAGCGCCGCTCGGACGCTGCGCGGCCTACTGCGCAGGCGCGCTCTCCCACGCCGGCTTCCATCCCGGGTCGCGCACCGCTTCGAAGACGCGTACCGAGCGCCCGTAGTAGTGGCCCCAGCCGATATCGGTGAGCCCAACCTTGGCGAGCACGCGTTGCGATGCGACGTTGTCGGGGTGCGTGACGCCGACGATCCGGAAGAGACCGAGCTCGTCGAAGCCGTAGTCGACGAGCGCGCGCGCCCCCTCGGTCGCGTAGCCGCGCCCCCACGCCGCGTGGCGCAGCCGGTAACCGACTTCGACGACGCTCGTGCGCGGAATGTACTTGAGCGCGAACCAGCCGACGAAGTCGCCGTTGTCGCGGCGGGTCGCGCGCCAGGTGCCGAGCCCGGGATAGAGCGCGTAGGCGCGCGGAACGCGCCGCATCACCGCATCGATCTCGGCGCGCGTCGCCGGGCGGCCGTGTCCGACGTAGCGCATCACGCGCGGATCCGAGTCGAGCTCGTGCAGCTCGTTGGCGTGCTCCTCGCCGATCTCGGACAACGCGAGGCGGCGCGTCGCACGCCACGGACGCGTCATCGATCGCTCCGCATCATGCCTCCCCTGCGAGTGCCGCGAGCTGCTCGGCCTGGAATTCGTGCGCGAGTGCGTCGATCAGCTCGTCGAGGTCGCCATCCATGATCGCGTCGATCCGGTACAGCGTGAGATTGATCCGATGGTCGGTCACGCGGCCCTGCGGAAAGTTGTAGGTTCGGACGCGCTCGCTGCGGTCGCCCGATCCGATCAGGCTCTTGCGCTGCGCGGCCTCCTTCTGCTGGCGCTCCTGCCTGTCGCGGTCGACGAGGCGCGACGCGAGCACCGCCATCGCCTGCACGCGATTGCGGTGCTGCGAGCGGTCGTCCTGGCATTCGACGACGATGCCGGTCGGCAGGTGCGTGATCCGCACCGCCGAATCGGTCTTGTTGATGTGCTGCCCGCCGGCGCCGGACGCGCGGAAGGTGTCGATGCGAAGATCGGCCGGATTAATGGTCACGTCGGCCACGGGATCGGCTTCGGGCAGCACCGCCACCGTGCACGCCGACGTGTGGATGCGACCCTGCGCCTCGGTCTGCGGGACGCGCTGCACGCGGTGGCCGCCCGACTCGAACTTGAGCCTCGCGTAGACGTGGTCACCGCTCACGTGCGCGATGATCTCGCGATAACCGCCGAGGTCCGAACTCGATTCCGACACGATGTCGACCTTCCAGCGCCGGCGCTCGGCATAGCGCGCATACATGCGGAAGAGATCGGCTGCGAACAGCGCCGATTCGTCGCCACCGGTGCCGGCGCGGATTTCGAGGTAGACATTGCGCTCGTCGTCGGGATCCTTCGGCAGCAGCATCGCCTGCAGGTCGGCCTCGATCGCTTCGAGGCGGCGATCGGCCTCCTCGCGCTCCTCGGCCGCGAACGCGCGCATCGCCGGGTCCTGCGCGAGCTCGTCGGCGGCGGCAAGGTCGCTCTCGGCGCGACACCAGGCGGCGTAGCGGGCGACCACCGGATCGATTTCCGAGCGCTCCTTCGCCCACGTGCGGAAGCGCTCGAGGTCGCGTGTCGCATCCTCCGACGCGAGCAGCGCGTCGAGCTCGGCGAGCCGGGCGCTGAGCTGGTCGAGGCGAACGCGAAGCGAAGTCTTCATCAGAGAGGAGCCCGGCATTGACGGCGCCTGCCGCCAGACCCGGCGCGTGCCGGATCGGTTGCACGTCGCCGGAGCGAATCCGGCACCGGGTAGAGCTAGGCTTCGTGGTCGCCGGCGGTATCCGGCAGACCGTACACGCGTTCGAAGAGCGCGGTCATCTCGGCGCGCTCGGCGTCACCCGCGGCGTTGAGTGCCGCGAGCGGACCGTGCAGGAGCTTGCTCGACAGGCCTCGGGCGAGCGCTTCGAGCACGGCATCGGGCTCAGCGCCGGCAGCGAGCTGGCGCCGCGCGCGCTCGAGCTCGGCACGGCGCAGCGCATCGTGGTGTCGCGACAGCGCGGCGATCGTCGGAACCACCGAGCGCCCCTGCAGCCATTGGATGAAATGCGCGGCCTGCGCCGCGATCATTTCTTCAGCCTGGGCGACAGCTTCGCGCCGGATCTGCAGGTTGCTCCGCACGATCTCCGAGAGATCGTCGATGCCGTACAGGAATACGTCGTCGAGCTCGGCCGCCTCCGCCTCGACGTCGCGTGGCACGCCGAGATCGACGATCGCGATCGGTGCATGCCGGCGCGCGTGCACGACGCGTTCGAGCGTGCCCTTGCCGATGATCGGCAGCGTGCTCGCCGTGCAGGTGACGACGATGTCGAACTGTGCCAGCCGGCCCGCGAGCTCGGCGAGCGTGATCGCCTCGGCGCCGAAGCGCTGTGCGAGCTTCTGGCCGCGCTCGAGCGTGCGGTTCGCGACGGTGATCGACCGTGGGCCGCGCGAGGCGAAATGGGTCGCCGTGAGCTCGATCATCTCGCCAGCGCCGACGAGCAGCAGGCGCTGGTCGGCAAGCGACGGGAAGATGCGTTCGGTGAGCCTCACCGCCGCAGCCGCCATCGAGATCGACGCGCTGCCGATGTCGGTCTGCGAGCGCACGTTCTTCGCGACCGCGAAGCTGCGCTGGAACAGACGATTGAGGATCAATCCGAGCGACCCGGCGGCCTCAGCCGAGCGCACCGCCTGCTTCATCTGGCCGAGAATCTGCGGCTCGCCGAGAACCATCGAGTCGAGGCCGCTCGCCACGCGGAACGCGTGAGTCACGGCGCGATCGTCCGGCAGCGTGTACGTGTACGGGTCGAGCGTCGCGGCCGGGATGCGGCGCGCATCCTCGAGCCACCGCGCCACCGCATGCGGCTCGCCGCCGTGAAAGTAGATCTCGGTGCGGTTGCACGTCGAGAGGATCGCCGCTTCGCGGACCGTGCCGCGCGCGGTGATCTCGCGCAACGCATCGGCAACCGCCTCGGGCGCGAACGCGACCCGCTCGCGAACTTCGAGCGGGGCGGTCGTGTGGCTGAGGCCGAGCGTATAGAGCGCCATGTCTGGAGCGGGATTGTAGCGCAGGAGCGTGCTCGCTTACGACGCCAAGTATCTGATTTGGGTCAAAGAACCGTCACGGTCCGCGTGCCGGTGCCGTGCGGCCATGTCAGGAGCCGGCGATCGTGACCCGCTCCCAGGGAATCGGTGCAGGGGCGCGCGGTGGCAGGAGCAGGGTCTGACCTGACGCATGCGGAACCTGGGTTCGCGCGACGACGGCGGAAACGGCCGGAACGGCCGGAACGGTGCGAACAGCGGGGACAGCCGCAACGGTGGGAACGGCCGGCGCACGTGCCGGCGCTCCGACCCAGACGCTGTCCCAGAACGGGTAGTCGGCGAGGCGCTCGACGAGGTCGGCACGTATGGGCTTTCGCAGCAGCGCACGCGACATCGCTTCGGCCTCGCCTTCCTCGGAAAGCGCCCGATAGGCGATGCGTCCGGCCCACAGCGGGCGGGGATCGTCGTCGACGCGCGCGACCCGATCGGCGACGTGCGCGAGAAAGCGTGGAGCGGTGTCATCGAGCCGGCCACGGAGCGGCGCGATCACCGCTTCGAAGCGGCTTGGAAGGAGGACCCACGCGAGCACATCCCACAGACCGGCTGCGCTCATCAGCGCGAGCTCGCAACCAACCGCCGCACCCGCGGCGAAGCGCGCGAAGCATGGCCTGGCATTCTGGGTATTGGCCGCGATATGCCACGGGTACGATGAACGAATCGACATGGTCGAACCTCGGAAACGGTTCGGCCATGCTGACCGAGCGAGACGCTAAGCGAAATCAGACCTTCGATCGATCCGCTTGCGTTTGCGCCGGCTGAGCATGTAGCGCGTATGGCGCGTGGTGCGGCGATCGAGCAGCACGGTCCCGACCATCGGCTCGGACAGCGTCGCGTCGATGATCGCCAGATCGATCAGCAGGCCGCTGCAGCTCCCCATCAGCGCGTACGCCCCAAAGCTGAGTCAGGCCTGCGGCCCATTGCTGTTGCGCATCAGCTTCGCTTCCGGGCAGGTGAGCGAGGCGTGACTCTGATTGCTCCGCTGCTCGCCACGGGCACTTGGGGTCGTGCGCTGGTACGAGTTCCAAGAGCGGTAGCACTATCGGTTCGAGTTGCGCGTCGCGTCATGCGGACAATTGATCGAACTCGACTCGACGGCGCGTGCCCAGCGCGGAGATCTGCGCTGCTGCTCGACCGCGCCGGGTTCGATCAGGATGCGCGACCCGGGCTGGGGACGCTATCCCGCCGGCCGGTTCGTCCCACGGCAGGCACAATTGGGGGCGGCGGGGCCATTACCAAAGCCCGGCCGGTCGCGGTGCGGGATCATGCCATCCGGCTCGAGCCGTTCCCACTCAAGTCCGACCTCGCAGTTAATCTCACGATGCTCTATGAAGTCCGCCGGCGCGCGCCGGGCCGCGACATCCTACATTTCCACGTCGATCTTATGTGTTTTCGGTTCTTCGAATCGATTGCGCACCGCACGGTAGCCACGCTTCGTGGCCGCCTCGACCTCAAGGATCTCGTCGAGGCGTATCGACGCTGGCCGGAGTATCGCCTGGTTTCGGCATCCGACAGCCAGCGCCTGCCGTTAGCCGAGGCAAGCCGGACGGCCACCGTGCACCACGGCCTGCTCGTGGATCGATACCATTTCCATGCACTGGCGACCGGGGGCTACGTCGCATTCCTCGGGCGCATCACGCCCGGGAAGCGGACCGATCGGGCGTTCGACATCGCTCGGCGCGCGGGGGTGTCGCGTACGGGCCGCGTAGATGTCGGCTCGAGCTTCCACCAACGCGACCGGCCACCAGCAGAGCCTGCGCCGGTACGGAAGACCGAATCGATGCCGCCGTCCCGGCCGCGTCGGAACGCTCGCCTCGCGCACCGCTCGCTCGGACCGGAACCCAGCCACCCCCTTGAAATCCCTTTGGCTGGACCCTAATTCCGCCGTTATCAACCCAGCCGAAAGGAGGTTCGTTATGCTCGGCAATCCTTGGAGTGGCTTCGATATCAGCCTCTTTGACGAGTTAAGGCGGCTCGAGAGCGAGGTGGACCGGCTCTTCAGCCGCCCGACGTCGCCGTCCGGTATTCGTGCGATGCGACGCGGCACGTTCCCACCGATCAACGTGGGCGCCACACCCGATCGAGTGGACGTCTATCTCTTCGCCGCAGGCCTCGATCCGAAGCGCCTGGACATCTCCATCCAGCAAAACCTGCTCGCCGTATCCGGGGAGCGCAAGGTCCCCGTCGACGAGGCGGCCAACTACTACCGGCAGGAGCGGTTCGACGGAGAGTTTCGACGCGTAATCACGTTACCCGATGACGTGGACCCCAATCGGGTCGAAGCGAGGTACCGCGACGGGGTGCTCCAGATCACGGTTCAGCGTCGCGAAGCGGTGCGGCCGCGGCAGATCACCGTGAATTGACAGGCGATGGAGGCAATCATGTCGGAAAAGCAAGAAATCGCTAAGCGCGATCCCACGGAAGCCCAGACGAAGGCGCGCGAGCAGGAGCTCGCCCTCGCCCCGTCGGTCGACATCTTCGAGGATGGCCACGGGATCACCGTGCAAGCCGAGATGCCGGGCGTTTCGAAGGACCGGCTCAACGTCCAGGCCGACCGGAACAGTCTGCTCATCGAAGGCGATGCGGCGATCGACATGCCGGCAGGGATCGAAGCACTGTACGCAGATGTGCAGGCCACCAAGTACCGGCGCAGCTTCGTCTTGAGCGGCGAGCTCGAAACCGATCAGATCGAAGCGAATCTCAAGGATGGCGTGCTCACGGTGCGCATCCCGAAACGGGCCGAGTTCCGGCCACGTAAGGTCGAGGTACGTACGACCTGACTCTGGTGTCCGGCCGGTCGCGCCGCGGCCGGCCGCGCCGCTGATCGCGTGCCACGTCGAGCTCCACCGGCGCAGCGGTTGCGCTGGCCTCACTGCTCGCGAGGCGGAACACTCACGCCCACGGTGGGCGAAAAGAGGCGCTTATAGCGAAACGGCTGCGGAACACCCTCGCCGCGCCGCCTGGTGTGGACGTTACATAAGCGTCGCCGGCCACACGGGCGGGTTGCAATGATGGCGGCCAAAGCGAGCAAATGGGTGCCGAAGCGCGAACTTTGGTCGCCAACGGTTCGCGTGGAATGCTGACTGCAGGGCCCCTGGTTCGAGCTTAGGACAGTTGTATCGCTCGCGGTGAACATTCGGAGATCCTGACCGTGACGACGACAGTTGAAATTCATGTACCGGACGAGCTCCGGCGCCACATGGACGAGGCCTGCGGCGAAGACTGGTCGCAGGTCGCCCGACAGGCGATCGAGAGGCGCCTGGAGCGACTCGCGCCGCCCGCGACTGCGCCGTTGCGTCCGTCGAGTACCGATGGCGACGAACAGCGACCTGGCGATGCGCCGGATCGAAGCCGATTCGCGAACGCCGCCTACGACCAGGGATACGCGTGGGCCCGAGACCGCGCGGGAACCCGCCATCTACGGGCGATGGTCAACGCCCGCAACTACCAGGAGGCCGTCGGCATCGTTCGCGGGACGAGCGGCTTCTCGCAGTACGATGCATTCGGTGACTATACGTACCTGTCGGACCAAATGTGGGAAGCGTTTGTCGATGGCGCCGTCGCCCGATACAACGAGGGCAGCAATTGGGGCGAAGGTCATCGATCCGGCGCGACCGTAGCGCACGTCTGAGCGCAGTCTTTGCCGAATCCCCTACCGAGAAAAGAGGTCATGGAACCGCTCAAGAACTTCATAGAGCGCGCTTGGGACAGCCTCACGGAGGGTTGGCGGGAGCTGCTTACGCGGAGCAGTGGCGCGCTCACCCATTTCGGCAACGGAGGCAGGGGGAACAAGGAGTCGCCGCATGGATTTCCACACTGGAGTTTGCTCGCGGCGGAGACTTGGGAGACCGCCA
>DASVWR010000096.1:0-13972 GCA_036393115.1 Casimicrobiaceae bacterium | reverse complement strand
CCTTGGTGATGCCGTGGGCGATGTAGTTGACGACGTCGAGGCGCGTCACCCCGCGCTGATTGAGGAAATAGACCGCGTGCGATTCCTTCTCGCCGAACACGGCGACGAGCACGTTGGCGCCGGTGACTTCCTTCTTTCCCGACGACTGGACGTGCAGGATCGCGCGCTGGATGACGCGCTGGAAGCCCTGCGTCGGCTGCGTATCGGCGTCGGAGTGCGGCGCGAGCCGCGGCGTGTGCTCGTTGATGAAGTCGGAGAGCACGCCGCGCAGTTCTTCGAGGTCGACGCCGCAGGCCTTCAGCACTTCGGCCGCCGACGGATTGTCGAGCATGGCGAGCAGGAGGTGCTCGACGGTGATGAATTCGTGCTGCTTCTGCCGGGCGTCGACAAAAGCCATGTGAAGCGAAACTTCCAGTTCCTGCGCAATCATGATGCTTCCTCGACCTCGACGCTCCGCCGGACGCTCGCCCCGGCGTGGCCGGAGGCCCGGCATGAACCTCCCCATGTATTAACGCTCAACTCTCCTCCATCGTGCACTGCAGCGGGTGCTGGTGCCTGCGCGCGAGGTCGATCACCTGCTCGACCTTCGTGCTCGCCACTTCGCGCGTATAGGTGCCGCACACGCCCATGCCTTCGCGGTGGACCTGCAACATCACCTGCGTCGCCTTCTCGCGACTCATTCCGAACACAGTTTGGAGCACGACGACGACAAAGTCCATCGGCGTGTAGTCGTCGTTCAGCAACATCACCTTGTAGAGCGGCGGCGGCTTGACCCTCGTGCGCTCGACGTCGAGCACACTGCCGTGCTGTTCCTGATGGGCCATGACGTACCGCGTCACCTAGTTGGGGTTCATGTTTGACGATTGCAACACATTTTTCAAGAGGAGCGCCGATCGGCGGGCATTCCCTTGACGCTGGTCATGCGAGACGTGTACAGCTGAGATGCTTGGGTGGGCGGCTTGCGCCCGGCCGACCCCGGGCACGACTCGGGTATTCGCGCAGCGAAACGGGGCCCCTCGTCGCCTGCCCGGTCTGCTACATCCGCTCGATCATCGCGTTGCCGAAGCCCGAGCAGGACACCTGGGTGGCCCCCGGCATCAGGCGGGCGAAGTCGTAGGTCACAACCTTGTCGGCGATCGCCTTCTCGAGGCTCGCGGTGATGAGCGTCGCCGCCTCGCGCCACCCCATGTGGACCAGCATCATCTCGGCCGAGAGGATCTCCGAGCCCGGATTGACGTAGTCCTTGCCGGCGTACTTGGGCGCCGTGCCGTGCGTCGCCTCGAACATCGCGACGGTGTCGGACATGTTGGCTCCCGGCGCGATGCCGATCCCCCCGACCTGCGCGGCGAGCGCGTCGGAGATGTAGTCGCCGTTGAGGTTGAGCGTCGCGATCACGTCGTACTCGGCGGGGCGCAGCAGGATCTGTTGCAGGAAGGCATCGGTGATGACGTCCTTGACGACGATGTCGCGGCCGGACTTCGGATTCCTGAACGAGCACCACGGCCCGCCGTCGACCTCGCGTGCACCGAACTCGCGCTTGGCGAGAGCGTAGCCCCAGTCGCGGAAGGCGCCTTCGGTGAACTTCTGGATGTTGCCCTTGTGAACGAACGTGACCGAGCGACGGTCATTGTCGATCGCGTATTGAAGCGCCTTGCGCACGAGGCGCTCGGTTCCTTCGCGCGACACCGGTTTGATGCCGATGCCCGACGTTCCCGGGAAGCGGATCTTGCGCACACCCATCTGGTTGATCAGGAAATCGATGACCTTCTTCGCCTCGGGCGTGCCTTCCTGCCATTCGATGCCCGCGTAGATGTCTTCCGAGTTCTCGCGGAAGATCACCATGTCGGTCTTCTCGGGCTCGCGCACCGGCGACGGAACTCCCTTGAAGTAGCGCACCGGACGCAGGCAGACGTAGAGATCGAGCTGCTGGCGCAGCGCGACATTGAGCGAGCGGATGCCGCCGCCGACCGGAGTGGTGAGCGGTCCTTTGATCGATACCACGTAGTCCTTCAGGATCGCGAGCGTCTCGTCGGGAAGCCAGACGTCGGGGCCGTAGACGCGCGTCGATTTCTCGCCGGCGTAGATCTCCATCCAGTGGATCTTGCGCTTGCCGCCGTAAGCCTTCGCCACTGCGGCGTCGACGACCTTGATCATCACCGGCGTGATATCGACGCCGGTGCCGTCGCCCTCGATGTAGGGAATGATCGGGTGATCGGGAACGACGAGGCTGTTGTCGGGCTTGACGCTGATCCGGGCGCCGTCGGCCGGCACGTTGACATGCTGATACATGGGGTCTCCTGGGACTCGAAAAGCGGCGGCGACTACGGCCGTTCCCGGGGCGACGCCGCGAAACCCGATATTATGCGCGCAGATGCCTGCCGCTTCGTCACCCGATGATCCGCCGCCTGCTTGATCGCCTGCTCCCGGGGCGCAAGACGGCGAACCCGCGCATCCATCCGCCGGAGCGCCACGCGATCCGGCGCGACCAGTTGTCGGGCGCCGCGCGCATGGTCACCGGCAAGCTGCAGGATGCCGGTTTCAAGGCGTTCGTCGTCGGGGGCGCTGTGCGCGACCTCCTCCTCGGCATCACGCCGAAGGATTTCGACATCGCAACCGACGCGACGCCCGAGCAGGCGAAGCCGCTCTTCCGGCGCGCGTTCATCATCGGCCGGCGCTTCCGGCTGGTGCACGTCCACGCCGGCAACGAGGTGATCGAGGTGTCGACCTTTCGCGCGGCGCAGACCGGCGACGGCACGACCGACGAGCACGGCAGGCTGCTCTCGGACAACGTCTACGGTACCCAGGCCGAAGACGCGCTGCGCCGCGACTTCACGATCAACGCCCTCTACTTCGACCCGGCAACCGAGACGGTGTGGGATTACGTCGGCGGGCTCACCGACATCCGTGCCCGGCGCCTCAAGCTGATCGGACCGCCGGTGACGCGCTTTCGCGAGGATCCGGTGCGCATGCTGCGCGCCGTGCGCCTCGCCGCCAAGCTCGGCCTCGCGATCGACGCGCGTACCGAGGAGCCGATCAAGCGCCTCGCATCGCTGATGCAGAACGTGCCTCCCGCGCGGCTCTTCGACGAGATGCAGAAACTCCTCCTGTCCGGGCACGCCGTCGAGACGTTGCAAGGCCTGCGCGCGCACGGCCTCTCGCACGGACTCCTGCCGCTGCTCGACGTGATCGTCGAGCAACCGCTCGGCCAGCGCTTCATCGACGCGGCGCTCGCGGGCACCGACCGGCGTCTCTCCGAAGGCAAACCGGTGTCGCCGGCGTTCCTGTTCGCGACGCTCCTGTGGCAGCGCGTGCTGACGACATGGACCGAAGCGAAGGCGCGCGGAGAGCGAGCGATGCCTGCGCTGTTCGCCGCCATGGATTCGGTGCTGGCAGCACAGGCCGAGCAGCTCGCGATTCCGCGACGCTTCGAGGCGACGATGAAGGAGATCTGGTCGCTGCAACCGCGCTTCGAGCAGCGCGCCGGCAGCCGTCCGACGCGCCTCCTCGAGCATCCGCGCTTCCGCGCGGCCTACGATTTCCTGCTGCTGCGCGCCGAGGCAGGCGAAGTGCCGGCGACGCTCGCCGAGTGGTGGACCCGCTTCCAGACTGCGACGCACGAGGAGCGCGAGGCGATGCTGCGCCCGGACGAGGCGCCGGCGAAGCGTCGCCGTGGGCGCGGACGCGGGCGCTCCGCGGGCAAGCAGGACCACGCGGCGGCCTGAGGATTTCATTAGATGGTGCGGGCCGCGATCGGGCTCGGCAGCAACCTCGGCCGGCCGCGCCGACGCCTCGCGCGGGCGCTCGCCGCGCTGCGGCGGATTGCCGGCGTGCACATCGTGGCGGTGTCGCCGCCCTACGTGACCGCTCCGGTTGGCGGACCGCCGCAGCCGGATTACCTGAACTGCGTCGCGCTCGTCGAGACGTCGCTCGCGGCGCGCGCGCTTCTTGCGCGCCTGCAGATGATCGAGCGCCGCGGCGGCAGGCGTCGCGCAGCGACGCCGACCCGCAACGCGCCACGTACGCTCGATCTCGATTTGCTACTATACGGACGACGCCGTGCGCGGCATCGCGAGCTCACGCTCCCGCATCCGCGCATGCACGAGCGCGCGTTTGTGCTGCGCCCGCTCGCTGACGTCGCTCCGTCGGCGGCGATTCCGGGGCGCGGGCTTGCGAAGCAACACCTCGCCGCGACGCGCAGGCAGCGGGTTGCGCGCGCGGGCGTGATCCCTCCACCGTAGCCTTTCCGAACCCGCCCACGTCCGAGAAACGCCGCGATGGACCTCGCCGCCTTCCGCTACGTCGTCATCGAGGGACCGATCGGCGCCGGCAAGACGAGTCTCGCGCGCCGCCTCGCCGAACGCCTGCACGCCGACACGCTTCTCGAGCGGCCCGACGACAATCCGTTCCTCGCGCGCTTCTACGGCGACATGTCGCGCTACGCGCTGCCGACGCAGCTCACGTTCCTGTTCCAGCGCGTCGATCAGTTGCGCGGGCTCGCCCAGCTCGACCTGTTCCGGCGTCCGACGGTCGCCGATTTCCTGCTCGACAAGGATCCGCTGTTCGCACGGATGAACCTCTCCGACGATGAATACGCGCTCTACGAGAAAGTGTTCTCGCACCTGCGCGCGCAGGCGCCGGTACCCGACCTCGTCGTCTACCTGCAGGCGCCGGTCGATACGCTGGTCGATCGCGTGCAGCGCCGCGGAGTCGATTTCGAGCGCTCGATCCCCGCCGAATACCTCGCGAGGCTCGCCGACGCGTACACGCGATATTTCTATCGCTACGAGGATGCCCCGCTCCTGATCGTCAACAGCGAACGGCTCAACTTCGTCGACGACGACGGCCATCTCGATCTCCTGATGCGCAGGCTCGCCGACATGCGCAGCCAGCGCGAATTCTTCAATCTCGGGAGCCAGGCATGACAACGACCGATCAGGCACCCGCTGCGAGCGCTCCGGCATCCGCGCCACCCGGCGCTTCGACTCCCCGCTACGCCGATCCGCAGGCGCGTACCGCGCGCGTCTCGGTACCCGCGCTGCAGGCGATGGCGCGCGAAGGCAGGCGCATCGCGATGCTGACCTGCTACGACGCGAGCTTCGCCGCACGCTGCGACGAAGCCGGCGCCGACGTGCTCCTCGTCGGCGACTCGCTCGGCAACGTGATCCAGGGGCATGCGTCGACGCTTCCCGTCACGCTTGCCGACGTCGTCTACCACACCGGCTGCGTCGCGCGCGGTTCGACGCGTGGGCTCGTCATCGCCGACCTCCCGTTCGGCAGTTATCAGGCGAGCCGCGAAGTCGCCTACGCGGCATCGGTGGCCGCGTTGCAGGCCGGGGCGCAGATGGTAAAGCTCGAAGGCGGCGCGTGGCTTGCACCGACGATCGCGTTCCTCGTCGAGCGGAGCATCCCCGTCTGCGGACACATCGGCCTCACGCCACAGTCGGTGCACGCGTTCGGCGGCTACCGTGTGCAGGGCAAGACCGAGCCTGCCGCCGAGGCCCTCGTTGCCGACGCACGGGCGATCGGCGCGGCGGGCTGCGCATTGATCGTCGTCGAGTGCGTGCCGCGCACGCTGACGCCGCGCCTTGCCGCGGCAGCGAACGCACCGCTGATCGGCATCGGAGCGGGTCCCGAGTGCGCGGGACAGGTACTCGTCCTCTACGACGCGCTCGGCGTCACGTCCGGTAAGCCTGCGCGCTTCGTGAAGAACTTCATGGCCGGCGCGGCGAGCATCGAGGCGGCGCTTGCGGCCTACGTTGCGGCGGTGCGCGATGGCTCGTTCCCTGCGCCCGAGCACTGCTTCTGACCTCGTCCTTCGCCCCTCGATCCTCACTCCTCCATCCCCGCCCCTGCATCTTCGCCATGGACATCATCGAATCGGAAGAGGAAGTGCGCAAGCGCCTGCGCCATGCCGGGCGCGTCGCGTTCGTGCCGACGATGGGCGGCCTCCACGCGGGGCATCTCGCCCTCATGGGGATCGCGCGACGCCACGCGGACTGCGTCGTCGCGAGCATCTTCGTGAACCGGCTGCAGTTCGGCCCGAACGAGGACTTCGACCGCTATCCGCGCGCGCTCGAATCCGACTGCGCCGCGCTCGAGCGCGAAGGTGTCGATGTCGTGTTCACGCCGCACGAGCAGGTGATGTATCCGACGCCCCAGGTCTACCGCGTGCAACCGCCGCCCCTTGCCGACGAGCTGGAAGGCGCGTCGCGCCCCGGCTTCTTCCACGGCGTATGCACGGTGGTGCTGAAGCTCTTCAACATCGTGCAGCCGCAGGTCGCCGTGTTCGGCAAGAAGGACCGCCAGCAGTTGAAGATCGTGCGTGGCATGGTGCAACAGTTCGACCTGCCGATCCAGATCGTGCCCTGCGAAACGGTACGCGCCGACGATGGGCTCGCGCTCGCGTCGCGCAACCGCTATCTGTCGCCGACCGAGCGCATCGAGGCGCCGCGCCTATACCGGACGCTGCGCACGATTTCCGACGCGATCGCCGCCGGACGCACCGACTATGCCAACCTCGAAGTCGAGGCGCGCGCCGAGCTTGCGAGGAACGGCTGGAAGGTCGATTACATCGTCGTGCGTCACGGCCTCGCGCTGCGCATTCCGCACCCCGAGGGGTTCGACCATCCGAACCTCCTGATCGCGCTTGGCGCCGCGACGCTCGGAACGACGCGCCTCATCGACAACGTCGACGTCATTCCGAAGGACGGTGAGGACTAGAGCCTGTCAACGCTCTCGACTCAAGCGCGAACGGGCCGCACCCTCGCCGCGGTCGGCATTGCGGCCGCGGTAGCGCTTCTCGCCGGCTGCGCGAGCGAGACGTTCGCTCCGGGTCCACCGGGTCCACGGCTCACGCCGGCGCAGGGTCGTGCACTCGCCGAGCGTGCGCTTCCCGAGGGCGTCGCCGACCGCTACGGATGGGCGACCGACCTCTTTGCTGCGATCGCATCGCTCGACCTCGCAGAGAGCCACGACAACGTCTGCGCGGCCGTCGCCGTCGCGGGCCAGGAATCAGGCTTCGCGACCGACCCGCGTGTGCCGGGTCTCTCGCGGATCGCGTGGAAGGAGATCGAGCACCGGCGCGAGAAGCTCGGCGTCCCGAAGCTCGTCGTCGACGCCGCGCTCACCCTGCCGTCGTCGAATGGAAAGTCGTATGCGCAGCGGATCGACGCTGCGACCACCGAGCGCCAGTTGAGCGACGTCTATGACGACTTCATCGACCGCATCCCGTTCGGCCAGACACTCTTCGCCGATCGCAATCCGGTGCGCACAGCGGGCCCGATGCAGGTCAGCGTCGAATTCGCCGAGGCCTGGGCGCGCACGCATCCGTATCCGTACGCGCTCAGCGGCTCGATCCGGCACGAAGCATTCACGCGCCGAGGCAGCCTGTACTTCGGCGTCGCGCATCTCCTCGCCTACCGCGCGCCCTACGACCGCTATGTCTACCGCTTCGCCGACTATAACGCCGGCCGCTATGCGAGCCGCAACGCCGCGTTCCAGCACGCGCTGTCGCTCGTGACCGGCGTGCCGCTCGCCGCGGACGGGCATCTCCTTCCGGTCGACGGCTACCACTCGCCGCGTGACCCCGGCGCGACCGAGGCTGCAGTGCGAACGCTGGGCGGGCGGCTCGGCATGTCGGCCGAGGCCATTCACGACGAACTGCTGCTCGAGACGTCGAGCGAATTCGGGAAGTCGCGTGTCTACGCGCGCACGATGGCGCTTGCCGATCGGGTGAACCATCAACCCGTCCCGCGCGCGCGGATTCCGACGATCGTGCTGTCGGGGCCGAAGATCACTCGCCACCTCACGACGGCGTGGTATGCAACGCGCGTCGAGCGGCGTTTCCGCGCGTGCCTCGCGCGACTCGAGGAACCCTGAGACCCCGGCAAAACTGACAGTCAACAAAGCGATGCGGAGCGCCTAGGCTTTCTCCAGGCTTGGGAGGAAAGCCGTGATCACTCGCCGCGTTGCGACCCTGCTGTACGGAACGGTTCTGCTCGCCGTTGGAATCGGTACCAGCGCCGTTGCCTCCGATGCTCGTCCGCGCGAGGCCATCGTCACCGCGCATTCTGCGTACGAGATTCTGCCGTTGATGTTCGAAGCACGCGGCGACGATCGTGGCGCACCCGCCACACTCGTGTCGCACGGTCACGCGCAGCGGATCGCAGTCACGCGTGACGCCGTGCACGTCGCGGTGCCGGTCGTTCGCCGCGGGGATCGCGTCGACGCCGGTCCCGTCGACGGTCGGGCCGCCGACAGTCGCACCGACGCTCACGCCGATGTCGTGACGATGCGATTCGCGGGCGCCCGGGAAGACGCACACGTGCGCGGCCTCGATGTGCAGCCCGGGCGAATCAATTACCTGCGTGCCGGGGATCCTTCCGGCAATCGCATCGACGTCCCCGTGTTCGCGCGTGCGGCGATCGAAGGCGTCTATCCGCGGATCGACGCCATCGTCTACGGCAGCGGCCGCTCGCTCGAATACGACCTCGTCGTGGCTCCCGGCGGCAATCCAGAAGCGATCCGGATGCGGGTCGACGGCGCCTCCGCGGTGACCCTCGACGACTCCGGCAATGCGGTGATCACGACGGCCGGCAGTGCGCTCTCGCTTCATCGGCCCTTCGCATGGCAGGACGACCCGGGTGGCCGCAGAAGGGTCGATGCGGCGTTCATCCTGCGCGATTCGCGCGAGCTCGCATTTGCCGTCGGCAACTACGACCGCACCCTGCCGCTGGTGATCGACCCGGTCATTGCATACGCGACCTTCGTCGGGGGATCCGGTGTCGACGTCGCCACGGCGATCGCGGTCGACGCGAACGGCAGCGCGTACATCGCCGGTTACACCGCATCTCCCGACTTTCCGCTCAGGAACGCGCTCGACGCATCGCTCAACGGCAGGAAGGGCGACATGGATGCGTTCGTCGCAAAGCTGGCACCCGACGGGAAATCGCTCGTCTACGCGACCTATCTGGGCGGTCCGACGGGACGCGACTGCGCCACCGGAATCGCGGTCGACGAGAGCGGCAGTGCATACGTGACCGGCACGACCACCGCCGGCGACTTTCCGGTGACCACGAACGCGTACCAGAACGGGACCGCCACCGGGGGATCGTTCGTCGCCAAGCTGAATCGGGCCGGTAACGGACTGGTCTATTCGACGTACGTTACGGGAGCGACGGTGCATTCGCTCGCGGTCGACGCATCGGGTAGCGCGTACATCACCGGCAAGGCGGCGAGCACGTTCATCACCACCCCCAACGCGTTCCAGCCAAGCACGCCGGTCCCCGGCAGCGAAACCGGATTTGTGCTGAAGCTCGCCCCGACCGGCTCCACCGCGTCCTACGCGACGTTTCTCGGCGGCACCAGTTCCGGTCAGGCAACTGCGATCGCCGTCGATGCTCAGGGGCGTGCGCACGTCGGCGGCTGGGCAGCAGGCAATTTTCCGCTCGTACTACCACTTCAGTCGGCCCTCGCCGGCGTGAAAGATGGATTCGTCAGCGTTCTCGACGCGACGGGAAGCCGCCTCGTCTCGTCCACGGTGATTGGCGGTTCCCAAAGCGATACCGTGAATGCGCTCGCGCTCGGTACCGATGGGGCCGTCTACATCGCCGGCGAGACCTACTCTGCGGATTTCCCCAGCGTCAACGGATTCCAGCCGGTGAAAGCCGGTTACCGACTTATCAATGGAATCGTCGGAAACGCGTTCGTAGCGAAGCTCGACCTCTCGGCATCGCGGATCGTCTGGTCGTCGTTTCTCGGCGGCGAGATCTGCAAGAGCTACTGCCAGAGCCTTATCGATGGGGATCTGTTTCCTGGCGACGCCGCGTACGGCCTCGCGGTCGATGCCGAGGGTCACGCCTACGTCAGCGGAATCGCGCGCACCTGGACATTTCCACTCGTCGATTCGACGTCCCCGCGCAAGCAGCAGGACAACGAGGATTCAGGGTTCGTGGCGAAGGTATCGGCTGCGGGATCCGCCATCCTCTTCTCGACCTTCGTGCGCACCGGATTTTCGGGCACGGGAGTGACGGGCGGCTTCCCCGAAGGCGCTCTGAACGCGGTGGCCGTCGATCGCGCGGGCGCCGCGTATGTTGCCGGGGACTCCACCTTCAGCACGCAGGTGACGACATCGGAAGGTGCGTTTCAAACCGTGAACCCCGGGGGCGCGACCGCGATCGTCGCCAAGTTCCCACCACAATCGCGACGCTTGACGATCGACGTAGCGGATCACGACGCGGATGCCGTCTCGCTGGTAACGATAACGGCACGGGTAGACGGCCCGGAGACGTCCGGCTACGTGCTCTTCAAGTCCGGAGCAAACAATCTCGGTGCGGCGCCGCTCGACGCGAACCACGCGACGTACATCGCGCCACTGTCTCCAGGCATCCACACACTGAACGCGGAACTGTCGACGCCCGACGGCAACGTCGACGCGCCGCCGATGATCCTGGTCGTCGATCAGCCTCTCGTCTGCTCGAAATGAACGCAAACCGGCACGGGGCAATGATCATGAACGTTCGGCGGATCGTCGCGCTGGCCGTCGTGATCATCGGTACTGCCATCGGCGTCGCCGACTTTGGTGGCATCACGCGCGCAGCGGCCGCTGTGCGCGAACCTGGAACCACGGAGATCGCGCTGACGAACCGCGGGGATTCGTGGTGGGTATCGGCGACGATCATCGAGCGGCGCTCACCGACGGGAGAACTGGTTGCGAGCATGCGCAGCGACGCGAGCGGTCTCGGCACGATCGAGCGCTTCGCGATTTCGCCGCACGACGCGAGCCTGTGGGTGGTGACGGATGCGCATCGCCTCGTGCACGTCGAGAGCGACGGTGTCGGCGCCAGCGCAAGTCCGCTTCCGCCGCAGATCGCATCGCTCGCGGTCGCCCAGAACGGCGACGTCTGGGTCGCCCTGCCCGACGCGATCGTGCATTTCGCCGCCGACGGCCGTCCGCTCGCGTCGCATCCGCTCGGCACCGGGGACGCGGGTCGCGCAATGCCTCGTGATTCGTTGCCGAAACGGAGCGACGCCGGTGACGACCCGGGCTGGCGGCAGGTCCTCGTCGACTCGCTACGCGATCAGGCGTGGATCGTCGGATCGCGACGGTTGGCGCGTTTCGACCTGAAGACACTAACCGAGGAGCCGTCCCTGCAGTTTGCCGCTGATTGCGAAGCGCGCGACGCCGCACTCGACGCCCTGACCGGGAACGTCTTCGTACTGTGCGACCAGGCATTGAGGATGTTCGACGCCGTGGGCACCGAAGCGTCGAAGCTGTCGCTGGACGACGCGAGTTCGGAGGCATTCGACCGCCTCGTCCACGATCCGCAGTCGGGAGACCTGATCGCTTCGCGCACCGGCGTGGCGCTGCGCGTCGGCACGGTGGGCGGCCTCGAGCTGCGGGGCAGCGTCGATCCCGCCCTCGCAACCGTCCGGCCCGCGCCGTTCCGGATCGATCCCACCGTCGCATTGCTGCGTCCGCCCGACGGAGGCGCGACGTGGGACGAAGGACAGGAGCTCGTGCTCGCTCTCGGTGCGCAATGCCCGTCGACAGCGTGCGCGATTCCGCAGAGCTACATCGGGGATCTCGAGCTCGAGATCGCGATCAACGGGGTCCGCGAGGTCTCGCCCCAAATCGATCCCGTCGCGCGACGCGCCGTGTTGCGTGCCGGTACGGTTCTGCACCCCGGCGTGAACCGGATCGAAGCGGAGGTGCACGACCGTTTCGGCCATGTCGGTCGCATGCCGACCGCGTCGCTGGCGCTGCTCACCGCATCCGTGCAATCCGGCAGCACGGACCGCATGCTGGTGACGAAGGCTGCGAACAAGCCGCCCACGGCGACGCTGACGGCGCCCCTCGCCGGAAGCACGTTCACGACCGGAAGCGACATCACGGTTTCGGCGAGCGCGAGCGACAGCGACGGCAGCATCGCGCGTGTGGACTTCTACCGGAACGGCAGCACGCTGATCGGTACCGCCACCACGTCGCCTTACACGATCGCCTGGTCGAAGGTCGTTGCCGGAAGCCACTCGCTGACCGCGCGCGCATTCGACAACCGCAACGGCAGCACGACCTCGGCGCCGGTCGTGGTCAATGTCGTCGACAATCAGTCGCCGACGGTCATCATCACCAATCCCGCCGATGGCGCCTTCTACGCCGCCGGGAGCCCGATCACGCTCACCGCCGATGCCCGCGACGGCGACGGCTCGATCGCGCGCCTGGAGTTCCTCGACCGCGCCACGACGATCGCCGTTCTCGGTGCGGCGCCGTGGACCTGGACCTGGTCCGACGCAGCTCCGGGTCCGCATGCCCTCACTGCGCGCGCGACCGACGATCGCGGGGCGGTGACGACGTCAGGCGCCGTGAACATGATCATCGGCGCGCCGCCGCGCGTCGTCGTCGCCGCACCGGCACCCTGCACGGTGGCCGACGCGCCGATCGATTTCCTTGTGACCGTCGACGTCTACAGTGCGAGCAGCGCGATCGCGAGCGTCGAAGTCTTCGACGGATCGACGTCCGTCGGTGCAGTCCTGCAGCCGCCGTGGCGGTTCGTGATCGCCAATGCCGGCGCCGGAACGCACTCGATCACCGCACGCGCGACCGACGCTCATGGCCTGTCGGCAACGTCGCGGCCGGCAATCGTCGAAGTCCGTGCGGCCAATCAACCACCCACCGCGAGCGTCACGGCGCCTTCCGAAGGCGCGACCTTTGCTTCCGGTGCAACCGTGACCCTGCGCGCCAACGCCAGTGACCCCGACGGCAACGTCGCTTCGGTGCTGTTCCATACCGAGAGCGGCTTCGCCATCGGAACCGTCACGCAGGCGCCGTACCAGGTCGATTGGAAGAGTCTCACGCCGGGCAACTACACCGTGTACGCGCGCGTCGTCGACGATCGCGACGCGGTGACGACTTCGGCACCGGTCCACTTCACCGTCGCCGCCAATCGACCGCCAACGGTATCGCTGACCGCGCCCGCCGACGGGGCCACATTCGGTGCACCGGCAACCATCGGCCTCGCCGCCAATGCGGGCGATCCGGACGGCGCGATTGCGCGGGTCGAGTTCTACTCCGGGACGACGCTCCTCGGCACCGACACCAGCGAGCCATTCACCTACGACTGGAGCGGCGTCGGCGCCGGAACGTACTCGCTCACGGCGCGCGCATACGACAACTCCGGTGCGATGGCGGAAACCCCGGCGGTCTCGGTGATCGTCGCGGCGAATGCACAGCCGACGGTGACGCTCACCGCGCCTGCAGCCGGTGCAGACTACTACGCGCCGGCGACGGTCTCGCTGGCTGCGACGGCTTCGGATCCCGACGGCAGCGTCGCTCGCGTCGAGTTCCGCGCCGACGGTCTTCTCGTCGGTACCGCGGCGACCGCCCCCTACGCCATCACGTGGGCGAATGTTCCCGCGGGCACGTACTCGATCACGGCCACCGCCTATGACGGCAACGGCGGCCAGACCACGACGTCACCGTTGTCGCTCGTCGTGAAGGCGCCGGTCAGCCTGAGCCTCGTCGACCTCGCGGAAGGAGCTACGATCGACGACGACCGCATGCATATCCGCGGCTATTTCTGGGGACCGGACAACTCGTCGATCACGATCAACGGCACGGTCGCGCACGTCGACGATCTCGGACTCTTCCACGTCAATGATCTTCCGCTCGCCCCAGGTGTGAACACGATCGATGCGGTCGTCACGACGCAGGATGGCCAGAGCGCCTCCCGCTCATCGACAGTCAACAGTACGGGACCGGGCGCCTTCGTCGTCAATGCATCACCGACCGAGGGGATCGATTCGCTCGAAGTGACGTTCACCACAGAGAGTCGTGGCGGCGCGACGTTCAAGCAGATCTTCTTCGATCTCGACGGCGACGGCTACCCGAACGTCATCGCTACCCCCGCACAGTTCGCCGACGGGCCGTTTTCCTTCGCGGTCACGTATCCGGTAGGAACGTGGAACGTCGCCATCA
>DASVWR010000095.1:0-16014 GCA_036393115.1 Casimicrobiaceae bacterium | reverse complement strand
ACTTCGTCGAGCTCGTGATTCACCGCAATCCGTAGAGCCTGGAAGGTTCGCGCCGCCGGATCCTGATGCCAATCACCCCGCGTCCGCGTGCCGATGGCTTGCGCGACGATTCCGGCAAGCTGGCGTGTCGAAGCGATGGGTTGCCGCGCGCGCGCCTTAGCAATTGCTGTTGCAATCGACCGAGCAAACCGTTCTTCACCATAGTCGCGCAGGACCTCCGTCAATTCGTCGATCGAAGCACGGGCGACGAGCTCCGCCGCCGATTCGCCCACGGTCGGATCCATCCGCATGTCAAGCGGCCCGTCGTCGCGGTACATGAAGCCGCGCGCCGGATCGTCGATCTGCGGCGACGACACGCCGAGATCGAGCAGCACGCCGTCGACGCGCTCGATCGCGAGTCCGGCGAGCACGCGGTCGAGCGCCGCGAAGCGCGCGCGGACGAATGCAAAGCGCGGGTCGGCGTAGCTCGCCGCGCACGCCTCGGCGTCAGGATCGCGATCGAGCGCGACGAGGCGGCCGGAAGACGCGAGCCGCGCGAGGATTGCGCGCGAGTGCCCGCCGCGGCCGAACGTCGCATCGACATAGGTTCCGTCGTCGCGCGTGACGAGCGCCGCAACGCTCTCGGCGAGAAGCACCGGTACATGATGGTCGCCGGGCATCGAGCCATCGCAGCGTCAGAGACTGAAACCGGCGAGGTCGGTCGGAAGCTCGGCGGGAAGCGCGATCGCCTGCGCGGTCTGCGCCTGCCAGCGCACGGCGTCCCACAGCTCTAGCTTCCTGCCCTGCCCGACCAGCACGACGTGCTTGTCGAGGGCGGCGTAACGGCGCAGCGCCGGCGGAACGAGGATGCGTCCCGCCGCATCGATCTCGACGTCGTCGGCGTGGCCGACGAGCAGACGCTGCAGCCGGCGCACGGTTTCGTTGAACGACGAGAACGACATCAACTGCTGCTGCAGCGGCTCCCATGCGGGGCGCGGGAAGATCAGCAGGCAGCCGCCCGGATCGGCGGTGACGACGAGCTCGCCGCGACTGCCGTTGACGAGACCCTCGCGATGACGGGCGGGAATGGCGAGACGGCCCTTGGCGTCCAGCGAGAGCTCGGTGACGCCGCGAAAGCCGATGCCGTCGACGCCGCCGTCCGTCGGGCTGGCACCGGTCACGCGCTCGTTCCCACCCTGATCTGCTGCCTGACCGGCTGCCACCCCATCCTCCCACTTCAACCCACTTTTTCCCACCTGGCGGCACTATATCTGCTGCCCGAGCGCGAGGTCAACGTTTTTCCGATTGAATAACAAGGACTTATCGTACGAATGCAACAATCGAAAAGCGTCATGTAATGATGTACTTAGCGCAATTTATGAAGGTAATTTCCCACTCACACCGGACGAACGGCCGGAAACCGGTACGTTCGTTCGATAGCGGTCGAAGAACCGGTGTCCCGGGCCGGTTCCGCGCCAGCTGGCGGGTGTTGCAAACGCGCACCCGATGACGTTGGCATGAATCGGCGCGCGCTTGGTCGCCGACCCGACCTGCCGGTACACTCGATCGACCGATCACCGATGACGAATTCGATCGAGATCGGGGATCGCGGCGCGCGCGATTGCGCGAACTGCGGTCCCGGACTCGTGATTGCGGAGGTTTCGATGCAACGCGCGACTGGCATCATGTTGGTTACGATCGCGGCAGCGATGCTGCTCGGCGGCTGCGCACTGCGCGGCACGCGCGACGACTACATGTACTCGCGGTCGAGCGACGGCCTGTGGGACGCCGACTACGGATTGATCGATTGGAATTTCCCGACTTCGCAGAACCAGCCTCCGCTCGAGGGCCCGAAGCGGCTGCGTCCCGATCGCACGGCGATCGGCGTGATCTGGGCAACCACCGACTCGTGGCCCTACTACCATCGGCCGGCACAGCCTGCCGATGCGAAGGCAGGCACGGTCGCGAAGGCCGATGAGTCCGCTGCGAAACCTGCGGCCGCATCCGGCGGCGCTGCTGCTTCGAAGGACGCTTCGGCTTCGAAGGACGCTTCGACGGGCAATCCCGCTCCTGCTGCTGGCGGCGGCAACCACTAGCCACGCAGCAACCCCGGCCGCCGGCGAAGCGGCCCCTGCCGCACCCGCGACAACCGCGACCGTTCCGGCGCCGCACACTTCGTCGGCCGCCGGCGCGGATGGCCTCGCACACGCGCTCGCCTATCGCGTCGTCGTCGACGCGCCCGAGAATCTGCGTGCCGTGCTCGCGGCGAGCGTCGACCTCGTGCGCTGGGAGACCTATGCCGAGATGACGCCCGAGCTCTTCGCCGAGCTCGTGCGCGTGGCGCCCGACGAGGCGAAGGAAGCCGCCGCCACCGAAGGCTACTTCTCGGCGAAGGCCACGATCTCGATCGATCGCACGAAAGACCCCGTCGGCGTCACGCTGCGCGTCGAGGCGGGACCACCGACGCTCGTGCGCAACGTCGAGCTCGTCGTGACCGGCCCCGCCGCGTCGAACGCGGATGCGGGCGCGACGATCGACGCGCTGCGCCGCGACTGGTCGCTGCCGCAAGGCAGTGCGTTCACGCAGGCGGCATGGCAAAGCGCCAAGGCGCGCGCGGTCGCGATGATCACTGCCGGGCCCTGGGCCGCCGCGAAGATCACCGCGAGCGAAGCGCGCGTCGATCCGGCGACCGACCGCGCCGATCTCTCGCTGACGATCGACAGCGGACCGCCGTTTCGCTTCGGCGCGCTCGACATCGGCGGTCTCGAGCGCTATCCGCCCGAGATCGTCCGTCACTATGCGAGCTTCGCTCCCGGCGACCCGTGGTCGCGCAGTTCGCTCGACCAGTTCGTGCGCCGTCTCAACGGCACCGGCTATTTTGCGAGCGTGCAGGCGACGCTCGACAACGACCCCGCGCACGCCGATGCGGCCCCGGTGCGCGTCGCGGTGATCGAGGCGCCGCCGCGGCGCGTCGAAGCGGGTATCGGCTTCTCCACCGATACGGCATTCCGCGGCAATCTCTCCTACCGCGACGTCGATTTCGCGTCGCGGGCGATCCAGATGCACATCGACGCAAGGATCGAATCGAAGCTGCAGAGCGGCGCGATCCGCTTCGTGACGCCGCCGGCCGCGAACGGCTGGTCGACGTCGACGTTCGCGACCGTCGAGCGCACCGACATCGCGGGTCTCGTCACGCAGACCGGTTCCACCGGCGTGCGGATGATCTCGCTCGAGGAGCGCGACCAGTGGCAGTACGGTGCGGCGCTGTACGAGGACGAGCAGCACCCGGCCGATGCCGAGGCGATCTCGTCGCACGCGCTCTACATCGACGCCGAGCGCATCTGGCGGCGCGTCGACGACCTCACGTCGCCGACGCGCGGCTATAGCGTGCTCGTCGGAGCCGGAGCGGGGATCCCCGGCGTGTCGACGCGCGCGTTCGAACGCGTCGTCGGGCACGTCGCCGCGTGGTGGCCGATCGACCGCGACTGGTCGGCCTATTTCCACGTCGAAGGCGGAGCGGTGATCGCAGCGAGCCGCGAAGGCATTCCGTCGACGCTCCTGTTTCGCACCGGCGGTGACACCACGGTGCGCGGCTACGCGTTCGAGAGCCTCGGCGTGCACGAAGGCAACGCCGTCGTGCCGGGCCGCTACTACGGCGTCGCGAGCGTCGAGCTGACGCGCTGGCTCAATCCGACGCTCGGCATCGCGACGTTCGTCGATGCCGGCAACGCGTTCGATCGCATGGCGGACTTCCGCGCGGCGATCGGCTACGGGATCGGCGCACGCGTGCGCACCCCGATCGGCCCGTTCCGCCTCGATCTCGCGTACGGCGAGCAATCGAAGCAGCTGCGCCTGCACTTCTCGGTCGGGCTCACCTTCTGATGCGCAAGGCGTTCCTCGTCGTACTGGCGCTGATCTTCGTCGCGATCGCGGCGCTCGTCGGCTTCGCGTTCACCGAGCAGGGGCTCCCGTTCATCGTCGCGCGCATCGTCGCGCAAAGCGGCGGGCACATCGCGATCGAGGGTCCGACCGGATCGATCGCCGGCACGATGCGCTTCAGGCGCGTCATCTGGCGCGACAGCGACATCACCGTCACCGCGGACGACGTCATCGTCGACTGGAATCCCGGTGCGCTGTGGTCGTCGAAGCTCTCGATCCATGGGCTCGGCGCCGCACACGTCGACATCGCGATCAAGCCGTCGAGCGCCGCCACGTCGCCGCCGACCGATCTCGGACTTCCGCTGGCCGTCGCCATCGACCACGTCGGCGTCGGGCGCATCGACTGGCATACCGGCCCGCGGGGGGGGCACGTCACCGGCCTCGAGTTCACCTATAGCGGCAATCGCGACCTGCACCGGATCGACGGACTGAAGGTCGTCACCGAGGCCGGAACGATGGCGGGCGATTTCGACGTCGCCGCGCATGCGCCGCTCGCCGTCCGGGGCCGCGCGACGCTGGCCGGAAGCGACGTCCTCGAAGGAGCCGAACTTGCGCTGACGCTTTCCGGCAGGCTCGACGCGATCGTGGTCAACGGCAACGGCACGCTGCGCGGTGCGCCGCTCTCGCTCGCCGCGACCGCGACGCCGTTCGCCGCGGCGCCCTTCGGCGACGCCCACGTGCTCATCACCGGCTTCGACGCGTCGACCTTCGATGCATCGCTGCCGCACACGCACGCAACGCTTCGCTTCGACGCGAAGCCGGCGGGATCGGGCCTCACCGGCACGCTCGATCTCGCCAACGACACGGCGGGACCGATCGATCGCGGTGGGCTGCCGGTGACGAGCCTGCGCGCTTCCTATGGCTACGACGCGCGCACGCTGCGCCTCGTCGAACTCGCGCTGGCGCTCGACGGTGGCGGCGGTGCGACGGGAACCGCGACCGTCGCGCTCGGTGCGGCGAGCGCCGCGAGCAGCAACGCAGCCGGGGCGAACACCGCCGGAACGGGTGCTGCCGCCGCGCCTGGCTTTCGCGCTAAGCTGGCACTCGCGCTGCGCAACGTCGACCTCGCACGCATCGACACGCGGCTCTCCGCGACGCGACTTGCCGGCACAGTCGAAGCCGAAGGCGACGCAGCGACGCAGTCGCTCAGCGCCGAGATCACCGATCGCGACCTCGCCGTATCGCTGCGCGCCGTCGCCACTCCGGCGAGGATCGACGTCACGCAGTTCTCCGCGCGCGATCGGCGCGGAGCGCTCGCAGGGACGGCGTCGCTGACGCGCGACGAAGCCGGTACGTTCGGCGCCAGGCTCGAGCTGCGGAGCGTCGATCCGTCGCGCTTTCTCGCCGTGGCGCCGGGCTCGCTCGGCGGCACCGTCGATCTGCGCGGACACCTGTACCCCGAGTGGGAAGCCGCGGCGAGCGTTGCGCTCGCGCGCGGAAGCCGCTATGCCGGTCTCGCCGTCAGCGGGACCGGCGCGGCAACGGTGCGCTCGGCATCGATCGAGAAGGCGAATGTCGATCTCACCGTCGCGTCGGCGACGCTTCGCGTCCACGAGGCTTCCGGAGCGGCGAAGGCGTTCGCGTTCACCGTCGACGTTCCTCAACTCGCCGATCTCGCGCCGATCGTGCCTGACACGCTTCCGCGCCCCCTCGCCGGCTCGATCCGTGCGAGCGGAACAGTCGACGTCGCCGCGCGGGCTCCGCGAAGCGACGAACGACCCCGCGGCACGGCGATCGCGTCGGGGCCGCTCGCGCTCGTGCAGTCTCTCTCGGGACATCTGACGCTCCATGCCGACGGCGTCCGTGCAGGGCCGCACATCGCCGTCGCGAAGGCCGACGTCGAGGCAACACTCGGCGCGGTGGGAGCTTCGGCGCAGACGCGCACGATCGCGCTCGATGCGACCGCAACCAGGCTCGTTACACCGTTGCGCGATTTCGAATCGACGCAAGTCACCGTCTCAGGGTCGACGGCGAGGCATCGCGCGACGCTCGCCGTTACCGGCAGCGACCTCGATCTCGAAGCCGCGCTGACCGGCGGATTCGTGCCGGGCGGTACCGCTGGCACGCTCTCCGCATGGCACGGCGAGCTCACGTCGTTCACGAACAAGGGTGCGATCCCGGTGTCGCTCGGCGGGCCCGCCGCGATCACGTGGTCGCCGGGCCGCGCCGAGGTCGACCAGCTCCGGGTGACGTCGATCACCGGACGCGCGAACGTCGATTCGTTCATCTGGGACCACGGGCGCATCACGACGCGCGGCACGCTGACCGGAGCGTCGGTGGCACGCGTGGCAGCGCTCGCCGGCCATCCGCTTCCATTCGAATCGACGCTGAAGGTCGGCGGCGACTGGTCGATCGCCGCATCGCCGCGACTCAACGGAAGCTTCCACCTGCGCCGCGAAGACGGGGATATCTATGCCGACGTCCCGGCGAGCGGCACGACGGCGGCAGGTACGACACCCCGTGCATTCGGCATCACGCGTCTCGACATCGCCGGAACGTTCACCGACGATGCGCTCGGCGCACAGGCCGAGTTCCGCTCGGCCTTCGGCGGCAACGCTACGGCGAGCCTCGAGCTCGCCAGCGTCGCCACGGCGAGTCCGGGAACGATCTCTCCCGAGGCGCCGCTCGCACTCGACGTCGATGCATCGATCGCGTCGCTCGCGGTGTTCCAGTCGTGGATCGGTACCGATGCGGTCGTCACCGGGCGCATCGACGCGGTCGCGTCGGCGCGCGGAACGCTGCGCGATCCGCGCTGGACCGGTTCGGTGAGCGGCGACTCGATTCGCGTCGATGCGGCGCGCTATGGTGTCGCGCTCACCGATGGTCGCGTGCGCGCCCACGTCGCGCCCACCGGCATCGCCGTCGACGACGTGTCCTTCGCCGGAGGCGACGGGCGCTTCACCGCGAGCGGGAACATCGCACTGCCCGGCGCCGCGAACGGTGCGCGGAGCAGCGTACGGTGGAAGGCCGGGAAGTTCCTCGTCGCCAACCGGCCCGACCTCCGGTTCGTCGTCGATGGCGAGGGTACGGTGGTCGAGGAGAACCGCCGGCTGACGCTGGCGGGGAGCCTGCGCATCGACCAGGGGCACGTCGAATACGAGCCGCAACCCTCGGGCAAGCTCGCCCCCGACATCGTGGTCGTCGGGGCGCCCGCGCGCGAAGGGAGCAAGGATGCGTTTCGCAATACTCCGCTCGCGCTCGATGTCGACGTCGATCTCGGCCCTGCGATGACCTTCGTCGGCGAAGGCCTCGACGCGCGTCTCGCGGGCAAGGTGAAGATCACCACCGCCGCCGACGGCACACTGCAGGGGCGCGGAACGATCCGCACCGTCAACGGCACCTACTACGCGTTCGGGCAGACTCTCACGATCGATCGCGGCCGCGTCATCTTCGACGGCGCGCTCGACAATCCTGCGCTCGACGTCGTCGCGTTGCGCAAGAATCTTCCGGTCGAGGCGGGCGTGCAGGTCTCCGGCTCGGCCAAGCTGCCGCTCGTCCGCATCACATCCAATCCGCCGGTCCCCGAGAACGAGGCACTCGCCTGGCTCGTCACCGGACAGGGGCTCGCGAGCTCGGGCCGCACCGACTACGCGGCGATCTCGGCGGCGTCGGCCCTGCTGCTGTCGCGCGGCGGCAAACCGCTGACCGCGCAGCTCGCGCAGCGCTTCGGCCTCGACGAGCTCTCGGTGCAGAGCGCGGGCACGACGGGAACGAACGGCGTTGCGAGCCAGGTCGTCGTGCTCGGCAAGCGCCTCTCCGATCGCCTGACCCTCGGCTACGAGCAGGGACTGTCGATCGCGACGTCGGCGCTGCGGCTCGATTACGCGCTGTCGCAGCGCGTGACGATCCGCGCCGAGGCAGGCACGGTGAGCGGCGTGTCGATCGTGTACCGGAGGTCGTTTCGGTGAGTCTCGATTGCGATCAGATCAAGGAAATTAACTTAGGCCGCTTGCAGAAGAAACTCGACTTTCACTGCCTCGTAGGGGAACACGATCCCCCTGTCCTCGGCGCGCTCGAGGACACCGGCGTTAAGCAATGCCGTGACGTCGCCGTGAACGGCCTTGACGTCTCGGCCAACGCGACGCGCCGCCTCGCGAATGGACACGGGACCGGCCCCGCAAAGGGCTTTGAGCAATTCCCACCGCTTAATCGTGAGTACTTGCCACAACAGTTCCGGTGTCGCAAAGCTAATGCGGGCAGACCGCTGAGCCTTTCGGGTCTTCCACGCTCGAGTGAAGTCACCCATCGCTGCAGCCGGTGCGCGAACGTCAAGAGTCACGATTTTCATCATTCCACCTCGCGATATCGCGTTCGAGGTCGGCGATCAGCTGCTCAGGAGAAGAGAACATGTACGTCCGCTCTGAATCGCCAAAGTGCCGATGGTCGCCCTTGCCGAATTCGTTGTCGTAACGCAGCACACACTTGCTGTCGACCACATACACCAAGCGGTACTTGAATTGGTGCGACGAGCCAGGCAACGGACTCGGAACGTGCCAGAGCACCAACTCGGCGAAGGCTTTTTCAGAGTAGACGATGCGAGTCCGGAGAAGCTCCATCGCCTTCATGTTGGTAATGATGCCAACACCACAATCCGTTGTCAATTACCCCAACATGCTCAAGGTGCAATTTTGAGGTCGAACCTGATCGCCAAGACGAGCGGATTCTGGCCCCCGGAGAATGTTTCCGAATTGATCAGGTCCGCGGCGTACCGAGGTAGAGCGCGTTCGCGAGAATCTCGTAGAGCGCCCAGTAGCTCCGCTCGAGGCCGCGCGCGCTCGGCAGGAAGTCACCCACTTCAGTCGGTACCGGCGGAGGAATGCCGGTGGGTGCGGCGATCGTCTCGATGCCCGCCGCGGCAAACTCGCGCCGCGCGCGGGGGACGTCGAAGCTGTGAACGACGAGAATCACGCGCGCGATCCCGTTGCGCTTCAGGATCGCCGCCGAATCGATCGCATTCTCGCGCGTGTTGCGCGAGCGCGCCTCGACCCAGCGCACCGGCACGCCGAACTCCCGCGTGAGCGCGTCGCGCATCAAGAGCGCCTCGACGGGCGCCTTCGGGTCCACCTGCCCCCCCGACACCAGGACCGGGAGCCGCGTTTCGCGCGCGAGCTTCGCGCCGTAACGCACCCGCTCGAGCGAAAGCGTCGACAGCGTCACGCCGCCGTACTCGGGCGCGTAGTCGCGTGCGCCGCCGCCGAGGATCACGATCGCCTGCGCGCCATCCGTGCGTGCAGGATTGAATGCCGGCGTCGTATCGATGCAGCGGATCAGGAACGCCGCGACCGCCGGCAGCGACAGCACGAGAAGGAGCACGACGCCGACGAGCGCGATCGTGCGACCGCGGCGGGGACGGCGGCCGGCGATCGCAAGCCCGGCGAGCGCGACGATCAGCGGGCCCGCCGGCGGGAGCACGGCGATCTTGACGAATTCCCTGATCCAGGCGAGCGGAACGGTACTCACCTGTCACGACTCCTCGGTGGGACAAGGAGGCGACACAAGGTGCCGCCCGACGGGCGCGCGCGGCGCCTTTCGCCGCGGGGGTATGATGCCCGATGTCAACGCTCGCTCGCGCAAGAGTGTCGGTGGGCTTTACATCCGTTCGGCTTGCAGCCGAAGGCGGCCCGGGATTCGAACGCAAGTCATTGATATGTTTTGTGCTTCGGCGTGTGGTCCCGGCTGGAATGTACCTTGCTTCGTAGAATCCGTATGCCACGCCCGACCGAATCCGCCCCGGTGAATCCTGAGGACCACCCGCCATCCGAAACGCGCGAGGGTCCGCAGACCGTTCGCTCGGACGAACGGCGGCGGTTGCTGCGCGGCGGGCTTGCAGCGGGTCCGGTCATTATGACGGTGATGAGCCGGCCGGTGTTCGGCTCGAGCATTCCCGGCTGCGCCAGCGTTCACATACAGGCGTCGTTCCAGGCCAATCCGAATACGAGCCTGAATCCGCAATGCAAGGGGGATCCGCCGCCGCCGGCCTCCACGCCGCTCCAGTGGTCGAACGCCAGAACCTGGCCATCTCCATACGTGAAGAGCAGCAAGCACGGCCAGACAGCGACGCTCTTCGAATCGGGCGTAACCGGATTGACGACGCTGGTGTTCCCCGGGGCGACGATGCTCGATGTTCTGGCGGGCTCGGCCGGCGGTGGAGAGTATGCGACGCTCGGCAAGTACGTCGCGGCGGCGCTTCTCAACGCGGCCAGCGGGAAGACGCCGTACTTGAGCAAGACGACGATCGAGCAGATGTGGAATAGCGTTGCCGGCTCGCCCGGCTACTACCAGGTGGATCCAGGCATCCGCTGGTTTTCGACGCAGGTGACGAACTACCTCCAGTCGACGTGGGGTGCGTAGCACCGCAAGACGCGTTTGTGCCGACGCGCGCGCAGTCTCCCGTTCCTTCGCACATGGCCTCATGACCCACGCGATGTCGTGGCGAGTCGTCGCACCCGATGCGCTCGCCGTTCGCGAATGGGAAGATGAGCTCGTCGTCTACAATGACCTCGACGGGAACACTCATCACCTGGCGCCGCTGGGAGGAAAGGTGCTGCTTGCACTGCTCGAACGGCCCACGGGCCTCGACGCCGCGAGCCTGATCGCCAGCGTTGGCGCGCTCGCGGCCCTCGACGAGGCCGAAGTCCTCGCGCCCGCCGTCGAAGAAGCGCTCGACGAGCTCGCCCGGCTCGGCATCGTAGCGCCCGCTGGCGCTTGATCGTCGCCGAGCTTCCCCCGGCCGAGCTCCAACGCCGGCTCGACGGTCCGGGCCTGCGCGTTCGAATGGGTCCGCTCGCGGTGTCGGTCCGCGCGCCGATCCGGCGCATTCGCGCAGCGATGGCACTCCACTACGGCGCGCACGAGGTGCTCGATGGCGGCACGTTCGCCGATTTCGACATCCGGATCGCGCCACCACGAGGACTGAGGCGCTTCCTCCGTCCGACCGTGATCTTCCACGTCGATGAAGTGCCAACCTTGCAGCCACTCCCGGCGGAGCAGGCATTTCCTCTTCTCGAATGGGGCATCAACTGGTGCATCGCGACGCAGTGCCACTGGTTCCTGATGCTGCATTCAGCAGTCGTCGAGCGAGCGGGAGGCGCGCTTCTCCTCCCGGCACCCCCAGGCGCGGGAAAGAGCACCCTTTGCGCGGCGCTGGTGGCGCGCGGCTGGCGTCTGCTTTCGGACGAAATGGCACTGATCGACCTCGGTAGGCTCGATGTCACGCCGATCCCGCGCCCGATCAGCCTCAAGAATCGTGCGATCGACGTGATCCGCGACTTCTGGCCCGGCGCATCGATCGGCGCGATCGTCCACGAAACGCTCAAGGGGTCGGTCGCTCACGCGCGCCCTCCTGCCGCGAGCGTCGCTCGCGACCGAGAAGCGGTTGCGGTACGCTGGATCGTGCTCCCGCAGTACGTCGAGGGCGCCGCGACCTCGCTCACGCACGTGTCGCGCGGCACGGCGTTCATGCGGCTCGTCGACAGCGCGTTCAACTACACGATGCACGGTCGAGCCGGCTTTGAGACACTGGCAGCCGTCGTCGAGCGCGCGGAATGTTTCGAGTTCCGCTACGGCGGCGATCTCGACGCCGCGATGCGTTGCTTCGATGCGCTTGCCGATGCCGGATGACGAACGGATCGGAAGCACCCATCCGGCAGGATTGAGGAACTTGCGACGCGAACTTCTCGCCGGTGCCCTCGCCGACCCGGCGTCCGTCGCTACGCCCGCGTTTGCGCAATGGGAGGAGCTCATTCGTCGTGCGCGCGAGGCCAATCTGCTCGGAACGCTCGCCGAGCGCATCCGCGAGCGCTCGCTCGACGACTTGGTGCCGCCCGGTCCGCGCGCACACCTCGCCGCGGCAAGGATCCGCAGTGAGGCGCAGGCGACAGCCGTCCGACGCGAGCTCGATCAGATCGCACGCGCGCTCGCCGACGTCGGCGCGCCCATCGTCCTGCTGAAAGGCGCGGCGTACTTCTGCGAAGGCCTCCCCATCGCGCGCGGCCGCGTGTTCACGGACATCGACATCCTGGTGCCGAAAGCTCGCCTCGACGATGTCGAGTCGGCACTGCTGCAGTCGGGCTTCGTGACGACGCATACGAATGCCTACGACCAGCGCTACTACCGCCAGTGGATGCACGAGCTTCCGCCGATGCAGCACGTGCGGCGGCAGACCGTGCTCGACGTCCATCACCGCCTCCTGCCCGAAACGTCGCGCATGCATCCCGACTCCGCGCTCCTGTTCGAGCGCGCGCGCCCGCTCGACGATGCCGCAGGACCGCTACCGGGAGCACAGGGCGCGCGCTTCTCCGTGCTCGCGCCGGAGGACATGACGATCCACTGCGCGACGCACCTCTTCTGCGACGAGGACTTCAGCCATGCGCCGCGCGACCTCGTCGACTTCGACGGACTGGCGCGCCATTTCGCGGCAACCGAGCCGGACTTCTGGGCGAGGCTCGTCGCGCGCGCGCGGACGCTGGAGCTCGCGCGCCCCCTCTCCTACGCACTTCAGTGGACTTCGCGCGTGCATGGAACACCCGTCCCGGAGGAGGCGTTGCGCGAAGCGCGCGTCGACGCGCCGCCGTTCCCGATCCGCCAGGTGATGAACGCCCTGCTCGCTCCTGCGCTGCGCCCGACGCGTGGTCAAGCGTCGACGCGCTGGGCGCGGCGCGTGCTCTACGTGCGCGGACACTGGCTGAAGATGCCGCCGCACCTCCTCGCCTGGCACCTCACGGTGAAAGCGTTCCGGCGCGAGGAGCCACCGGCCGCGGATGACGCGCGCGAACCGAAGGCGCCTTGAATCCGCGCGACGGTCCGCCTATCGCTTCGCTCTCTCGCGCTTCAGCAGCGCCTCGAGATGGCTCGCAGGAATCGCGTAGGTGATGCCGCTCGGCTCGGTCAGCGCGGCTTCCTTCGTGCCCTTGACGAACACCATGTTGACGATGCCGAGCACCTCGCCGGTGACCGGATCGTAGATCGGGCTTCCGCTGTTGCCCGGATACGCGGTCGCATCGAGCTGGAACACCGGGAAGCTGCCGCTTGCGAGGCGGCGCACGACCGCGGGTTTCAGCACCGCCGAATTCGCCTGCGGAATGGCGATCGGCGTGATCGCCGAGATCATGCCGCGGTGCGTCGCAGGATAGGGTCCGAGGATGGCGCCGATCGGATATCCGGTCATCAGCACGAACTGGCCTTCGCGCACCGATGCCGAATCATGCAGCCGCAGCGGCGGGAGCGGCGCTCCTTCGACCTTGAGCAGCGCGAGGTCGCTCGCCGGATCGAGCGCGACGCGTGTCGCGCTGCGCACCTGGGCATTCGTGCCATCCGGCCCCGGAAGCAGGATCGCAATACTCTCGTTGTCGTCGGTCTCGACGACGCCCGGAAGCACGTGTGCGTTGGTCGCGATCAGCGTTCCGTCACCGACCGCGAAGCCGGTGCCGCGAAACTGAAACTGCGGCGAGCGCAATCGCTCGAAGGTACCTACCGCGACGATCGACGGCTTGACCTTCGCGATGATCGCGGGAATGTCCGCGGCGGCACCGACCGGAGCGGCAACGCTGGTCGCTACCGCCAGCGCAAGCACCGCGAGAACCGAAAACATCATTTCCCCCCTCCGGGATCCGGCGGCGCGACCGCCGACGGCGCGACGATGCTCGAATCGTACGGATGATAGTCGCTCGGAAAGAGGCGCAGCACGCGCGCAACGTAGTCCTGCGTCTCACGGTACGGCGGAACGCCGCCGTAGCGGTCGACGGCCTTCTCGCCGGCGTTGTAGGCGGCCGCTGCGAGCTCGACGTCGCCGCGGTAGTAGGCCAGCAGCCAGCGCAGGTAGGCGAGCCCGCCGCGGACGTTGTCGCGGGCGTCGAACGCGTTGCGGACGCGAAAGCGCGCAGCGGTCCGCGGCAGCAGCTGCATCAGCCCGCGCGCATCCTTCTCCGAGATCGCACGGGCGTCGAAGTTCGATTCCACGCTGATCACCGCGAGTGCGAGTCGCGGCTCGATGCCGTAGCTCGGCGCGAGCCGGTCGACGATGTCGGCGATGTGCTGCTTCCAGGGCGGCAGATCGTCGAACGGGTCGGGCCCGTCGCCCAGGTCGACCGTCTGCGCATCCGGAACCGGCGGCGCGATCGGCCGCATGCAGTCGGGGAGCATTCCCACCGCGCCCCCCATTTGCGCGAGTGACTTCGGTGCGAACGCGTGCCCCTCTTCGGCGGCGAGCTCGAATAGCGCGGCGGCGGTCCCGTCATCGTGATCGACGCCACGGCCGTAGGCATACATCCAGCCGAGCCTGAACGCGGCCTCGCTGTCGCCCGCGACGGCGGCGTGGCAGTAGAGCGCCGCCGCAAGACGCTGGTTGCGTGGGGCGCCCTCGCCGTACTCGTACGCCTGCGCGCGCGCAACCGTGTCGGCGAGCGTCGGCGCCGCGACGGCCGGCGCCGCGCAGAGCATGAACGCGGTCAGCGTGCCGGCGCTCGCGCACCGGCCGCTGCGGCCCCACGCGCCTCGAGCGCGCTCAGGCAGCGCGCCCCGCATGGACAGGAGTCATCACTGCGTCGGCGTGGCGCTCGTACCAGGCGAGCGCCGCGGCGAGGCCGCGCCGCGCGTCCCATTGCGGCCGGTAGCCGAGGAGCCGCTTCGCCTTGCCGATGTCGGCCTCGGAGTGGCGGACGTCCCCGGCGCGAAAATCGCCGTAAAGCGGATCGGCGATGCGCAGCGTCGGATGCCGGGCGACGATCAGCTCGCGCAGCGTCGCATGGAGCTCGTTCAACGACATCCTCGCGCCGAACGCGACGTTGTAGACCTCGCCGATCGCCGCCGGGTCGGTCGTCGTCGCGGCGAGCAGGTTCGCCTGCACGACGTTGTCGATGTAGCAGAAGTCGCGCGACGTCTCGCCGTCGCCGTTGATTGTCACGGGCAGCCCGGCGAGCATCGCGGCAGCGAAGCGCGGGATCACCGCGGCGTAAGCGCCGTCGGGATCCTGGCGCGCGCCGAACACGTTGAAGTAGCGAAGGCCGACGGTCTCCATGCCGTAGCAGCGCCCGAACACGCCGGCGTAGAGCTCGTTCAAATACTTGGTCACCGCGTACGGCGACAACGGAGCGCCGATCACGTCCTCGACCTTCGGCAATCCGGGGTGATCGCCGTAGGTCGAGCTCGACGCGGCGTAGACGAAGCGCTTCACGCCGGCATCGCGCGCGGCGACGAGGAGATTGAGAAAGCCGGTCGCGTTCGCCGCGTGGGTGCGCAGCGGGTCCTCGATCGAGCGCGGAACCGAGCCCAGCGCCGCCTCGTGCAGCACGATGTCGATACCACGGCACGCTTCACGGCATGCGGCAGGGTCGGCGATGTCGGCCTCTATGAAGCGGTGCCTGCGCCAGCGCGCGGTGCCCACAGCCGCCTCGACCTCGTCGAGGTTACGCTGGTAGCCGGTCGCGAAATTGTCGAGTCCGAGCACCTGCTGATCGAGCCGCAGCAGCGCTTCGACGAGATGCGAGCCGATGAATCCGGCGCTGCCGGTGACGAGCCAGTGGAGTGGATGCTCGCGAAGGCGAGTCGCTACGGCGGCGAGCGGATCAGTTACCGCCATCACGTCCATCACAATCGCCACACGGCAAGGCCGCGCGCGCGTAGCGCGTCGGCGTCGGCGCGGCACTTGACGTCGACGACGATGCCACCGGGCTCGAGCCTCGCGGCGTGATCGTCGACGGTCCACTCGGCGAAGGCGCGGTGTGCGACCGCCATTACCACGGCATGCGCCCGCGGGAGGCGCTCGCGCGGGGTGAGCTCGATGCCGTACTCGTGCACCGCCTCGGCTGGGTCGGCGACCGGATCGTGCACCGCGACGTCGGCGCCATACGACCGAAGCTCGTGGATCACGTCGATCACGCGCGAATTGCGAAGATCGGGGCAGTTCTCCTCGAACGTGAGGCCCAGCACGTGGACCTTCGCACCCTTCACTGGATGCCCGTGCTGGATCATCTGCTTCACCGTCTGCTCGGCGACGTACTTCCCCATGCCGTCGTTGATGCGACGACCGGCGAGGATTACCTGCGAGTGATAGCCGAGCTTGTCGGCCTTGTGCGTGAGGTAGTACGGATCGACGCCGAT